>CAZXVT010000044.1:0-28298 GCA_964644015.1 uncultured Maribellus sp. | reverse complement strand
AGGCTGTAATGCTCATATTTCATTTTTGCAACATAAAATTATTCATATTGAAATAAATGAAAAAACCATTATCACTTCTTTTGTTGGCAATAGTGGCAGTACTGAATACCTGGGGTCAAACCACAACCGAATCATTTAAACCGGGAGGAAAACCATCTGTTTTGATTTTTACAAACTTCAATACTGCGTTTTCGGGTGGCAAAACCACACCGGCTTTTGAAATCACACGAGCCTACCTGGGATACGAATACAATTTCAGTCAAAACTGGTATGGACGATTAACCGTTGATGTGGGTGACCCCAAAGTCGGGAACCTGCAATACACCGCATTTTTGAAATTAGCTTACATGCAGTATAAAAACCAAAATTTTAAAGCACTGTTCGGAATGATTCCAACAACACAGTTTAAATATTCCGAAGATATCTGGGGTTTGCGGTATATCGAGAAAGTGCATGCCGATGCGTATGGTTTTTACTCGAGCGCCGACCTTGGAGCATCAGTTGAATATGCACTAAATAAAAAAATCAGTGCCGACCTGGCGGTTTTCAATGGTGAAGGTTATAAATCACTGCAGCGCGACGAATTCCTGCGCCCTGCATTAGGAATTACTGTAAAAGAACTCGGAAATTTTACGGCCCGTGTTTATGCCGACTATATGGGCAAGGATGTTAAACAAACCACCCTCGCGGGTTTTGTAGGTTATACAGGCAAAAAATTAGTGGTAGCCGCCGAGTACAATTACGAGTGGAATACAAAAATGACTGATGGACAGGATATGTACGGAACATCGGTTTATGCAACTTACAAACCTGGTGAAAAAGTTAAATACTTCGCACGCTTCGACGATTTGCAGTCAAATACGCTTGAGGGTCAAACCAACCCCTGGCAACTTACCAAAGACGGCCAATTACTGATGGGCGGACTCGAATTCAGCCCAGTAAAAGGTATCAGGGTTTCTCCAAATATCAGGTACTGGAATCCGGCCGACAAAGTTCAGGAAGCAACAACCTACGCATTTGTCAATGTAGAAATAAGATATTAAACATTACAGTAATTGAATTTAAAAATTAGAAAAATGAAACAATTGGTAATTATCATGATGGCTGTTTTTTTACTCTATTCGTGCGGAAACAAGTCAAACAAAAACGAGTCAGGAAAGCCTGCATCAAAAATCACACTCACTGCAGCAGGAGCCACATTCCCAATGCCTTACTATAACATGGTGTTTTCGCAATATACCCAGACAACCGGAACGCAATTAACTTACGGCGGAATTGGTTCGGGCGGCGGTATCCGATCGTTAACAGACAAAGTAATCGATTTTGGAGCCACTGATGCTTTTCTGGATGATACGGCCATGATTAAAATGCCGGCCGAAATTGTACATATTCCAACAGTTTTAGGGGCGGTGGTTATTGCCTACAATCTCCCAGGTGTTGACAGTCTGAAACTCTCGAACCAACTGCTCGAAGACATTTTTATGGGTAATGTAAAAAAATGGAACGATTCGAAAATCAAAAGCAACAATCCGGGTTCGAATCTGCCTGATTTGGCCATCACGGTTGTTGTAAGATCGGATGGCAGCGGAACCACACACATCTTCAGCGATTATATGACTAAAATAAGCAAAGTGTGGGCTGAAAAAGTGGGTGTTGGAAAATCACTACAGTGGCCGGTAGGAATGGGTGCAAAAGGAAATCCGGGTGTCGCCGGAACCATTTCGCAAACACAGGGCGCCATTGGTTACATCGGATCAGAATACGCTTTTGCACAGAAAATACAAACAGCAAAAGTACAGAACAGTGCCGGCAACTATATTGCACCCACAATTGCATCGGTAAGTGCAGCGGCACAGGCAGAAATCCCGGCCGACACACGTATAATGCTCACCAATCCGGCAGCAGCCGATGCTTACCCGATCAGCGGTTTTACCTGGATTATTTTGTACAAAGAACAAAACTATAACAACCGTTCCAAAGACCAGGCACTGGCTACCGTTAAATTCCTCGATTGGCTGGTAAGTGCCCAGGCACAGGCTGAAGCTGAAAAAGTTCATTACTCACCGCTGCCCGCCGGAACCGCAGAAAAAGCCAAAGCCATTCTCCGGACAGTTACATACGATGGACAGTCGTTGTTAAATCAGTAATTCACTTAAGTAAATCTTATTACTGAATACTCAAAATCTCATTGTCTGAATCATGAACAGCGATAAAATCACAAAAGTAATTTTACTACTCTCCTCTTTCATAATTTTGTTTGTGGCAGGAGGAATGGTTTTTTCGCTGGTAAAAGGGGCAATTCCGGCATTTAAAACCTTTGGGGCAGGCTTTGTTTTCAGCAATAACTGGAATCCAACACAGGGAAGCGAAAACTACGGCGCTCTGCCATTTATTGCCGGAACCGTGATAACTTCGGTGACAGCACTGCTGATAAGTTTACCATTATCGTTTTCGGCTTCGCTTTTTCTGGGTGAATATTACCGGGGTACCCGCATGGCAAAAGTACTCGGAACCATGGTCGATTTATTAGCCGGAATTCCTTCGATTGTTTATGGGTTGTGGGGTTTTTATGTACTTCGTCCGTTTCTGGTCGAACTTGGCCTCCCCAACCAGGGTTTTGGCGTATTTACAGCCAGTATAATATTGGCCATCATGATTATACCTTATGCCACTTCGCTGAGTAATGAGATTATCATGATGGTGCCGAACGAACTGAAAGAGGCAGCCTATTCGCTGGGTGCCACCAAATCGGAAGTTATTTTTAATGTAATTGTACCTTCTGCAAGATCAGGAATCATTGCCGGCTACATCCTTTCTTTTGGCCGTGCTTTGGGCGAAACAATGGCAGTTACCATGCTGATTGGAAATGCCAACGTCATTCCACATGGTTTTTTCAGTACCGGAAATACAATGGCCAGTGTGATTGCCAACCAGTTTGGCGAAGCCGACGGATTAAAGCTGAGTTCGCTTATTGCTATCGGGTTACTGCTTTTCCTCATTACCGGAGTTATAAATGCGGCGGGTAAATTCATCATCAAAAAACTGAACTGATTTACCATGAAATACCAGCATAAACAAATAGCAAAATCAAAACTGAAAAGCCGTGCCTTAAAGGATAAAGCCATTCGGGTGATGGTGGTTCTGCTCTCTGTGGTAACTATCTCTCCCATTGTTCTCATTATATTCAAGTTGATTGAAAAAGGGTACAAACAAATCAGTTTGGATTTTATCCTGAAAACCCCGCCTAATTCTTACGAAGCAATGACAGCACTCGCCAATGGTGAACTAATCCCGGGTGGTATTGCAAATGGAATCACAGGAACATTACTGATGATGGTTGTCGCGGCAGTGATGGCTATTCCGGTCGGGGTGGTTACAGGAATCTACCTGTACGAAAATCCCGGTAAATTCTTAGCTAACCTCACGCGTAATATTTCAGATATTTTACAGGGAGTTCCATCAATTGTGCTGGGACTTATTGCTTACATCTGGGTGGTGAAAGGTATCACAAATGGGTACTCGGCCCTGGCGGGGAGCGTTTCATTAGCGATTATGATGCTCCCGATGATTGTGCGTTCGACAGAAGAAACCCTGAAAATGATTCCGGTCACGATCAAGGAAGCTGCGTTGGCACTGGGTGTGCCCTATTATAAGGTAATACTGAAAGTACTGATTCCGACAGGATTCAGCGGATTACTCACGGGTATTCTTCTGGGCATTTCAAGGGTGTTGGGTGAAACAGCTCCGCTCATGCTCACTGCACTCGGAAGCACCATCATCAACCTGAACATTACAAAACCCACAAGTGCTGTTCCGTTGCTGATCTGGGAGTTTTATAACGACCCCAATATGGTTGGATTAATCTGGAGCTCGTCCCTTCTGCTCATGGCTATTGTATTATCTTTAAACCTTATTTCGAAACAAATTGCTGCCCGCACCAAGTAAAAACATGAACGATAACATTAAACAAATAAAAGATCCGGTTTTATCTATCCGCAATTTGTCGGTTTCGTATGATAAAGGCAAGTACGCAGTAAAAGATGTTTCTGTTGATATTAAACGAAACAGTGTTACAGCAATCATGGGACCTTCAGGTTGTGGAAAAAGTACGCTGTTACGGGCCATCAACCGCATGCACGAGTTGTACGAAAACATTGAAACCACCGGAACACTGATTCTCAACGGAAAAGACATTACAAACATGCCCACCATACAATTGCGGCGCATGGCAGGCATGGTGTTTCAACGGCCCAACCCGTTTCCCACCATGAGCATCTACGACAACGTGATTGCCGGATATAAGCTCAACGGCATCAGCCTGAAACGAAGCGAAAAAGATGAGATTGTGGAACGCTCGCTTCGCGATGTTACTTTGTGGGACGAAGTAAAAGACACACTTTATAAAAAGGGCACATTCCTTTCGGGCGGACAACAACAGCGGCTTTGCATTGCACGGGCGCTTGCCTTCGATCCGGAGGTAATCCTGCTCGATGAACCCACTTCGGCCCTTGACCCTATTGCCACTGCAAAAATAGAAGACTTGCTGGTGACACTGAAGGAGAACTACACCATTATCCTGGTGACACACAACATGTCGCAGGCTGCCCGTATTTCCGATTATTCGCTCTTTATGTACCTGGGCGAACTGGTTGAATACGGCAAAACAAAAGACATGTTTACCAAACCCCGCGACCGCCGTACCGAAGAATACCTCACCGGCAAATTCGGGTAGAAAAATTAACTTCACACAAAATTGAACATACCATGTCAACAAGAAAAGATGAGGCGCTGAAAAACATTTTCAATGAATTTGGTGAATTTGCCAACCTGGTGTTACACCAGCTCGACCTGCTGGGAAAAATCGTAACCTCGGGAAACACAACATTGTCAAAAGACATCGTAAAGGAAATTCAGGAGAACGAAAAGAAAATAGACAAACTGGAAGTAAAACTGAGCGATAAAATAACTGATTACATCGTATTGTACCAGCCACTGGCTACCGACCTGCGTAAAATTATCGCCTGTTTCCGCATTATCATCAATCTCGAGCGCATTGGCGACCTGGTAATTAGCATTATCCGGTTTATCGAAAAAATAAAAACACCCGAAGTTTACGTCAGTCTTACTGATGTTATTGCAAATATGCACATGCAAAGTTCCATCATGGTGAATAAAGCACTGCTTTCGTTTACCAACGACGACCGTGAATTTGCCATCTGGACCATTAAAAACGACAGCGTGGTTGACGAAATCAACCAGAAAATGCTGAATAAAGCGATTAAGAAAAGCAACATATCAGAAGAGAACAAGGAGCTGCTGATCACATTTATTAACATGAACGGCGTGGTCAGTAACATTGAACGAATTGCCGATTATGCCACCAACATTGCAGAAGCTGCGATTTACTCCATCGAAGGGAAAGACATCAGACATAAACCGATTGAATAAATGTTATGAATGCAATACCAAAAATATTAATTGTTGACGACGAAAAGGATTTATGCGAAATCCTGGAATTTAACCTGTCAAGCGAAGGGTTTAAAACCGAAGTGGCCCATTCAGCCGAAGCTGCCCTGCGCAAACCGCTTGATACTTTTGATCTGATATTATTGGATGTGATGATGAGCGAAATGTCGGGATACAAAATGGCCTCGGTAATCAGAAAAGACCTGAAACTGGCAGTACCCATCATTTTTCTTACAGCCCGAACATCGGAAAACGACCTGCTTACCGGGTTCAATGTAGGCGGTGACGACTATATTTCGAAACCTTTTTCCATCAAAGAGGTTATTGCCCGTGTAAAAGCTGTGCTGAAAAGAAGTGCCGGGGAACAAGCTGCCATCAATATACTGAAAGTTGAAAATCTCGAAATAAATACCCAAAATAAAACAGTAAATATTGACAATTCCGATGTAAGCCTCACCCGGAAAGAATACGAAATTCTGGTATTGCTGATGAAACACCAGGGACAATATATCGGTCGTGAAGATATTCTGAGCCGTGTTTGGAGCGATGATATCATTGTTACCGAACGTAATGTGGATGTAAATATCGCCCGTTTGCGCAAGAAAATAGGCAGTTATGGCGATTACATCAAAGGAAAATCGGGTTACGGATATTGCTTCAGTACTTAGGAGCTTCTTACTGCCCGCTTTGTTAAAGCCTTAAATAGAGAAAGAAATTAACATTTAAAACATCAAAAAGTGCCACTGCAACATTCATTCCGACGGACAATTTTTATCTACTTTATTGCTGTATTTATCCTGTTTACAGCAGCCATTCTGGTGTTTCAGCTTAACCGCGAAAAAAGGTATAAAACTGCTCAGCTTGAAAATACACTCGAGAATGTGAGTGAAATGACACACAATTTCATTGAATTTTATAACCTTGCCCAAACTGGTAATTTTCAGAAAGCCGACACACTGAAACAGCTCATTCCACAGAAAAACATCCGGATAACTATTGTCGATAAAAAAGGAACTGTGCTTTATGATAGCTCTGTTAAAGACTACTCGCGGATGGAAAACCACCTGCAGCGACCTGAAATCCAGCGTGCACTTTTTGCAAAATCCGGATCCAATATCAGGCACTCGGATACAACAAAACAGGCGTATTACTATTACGCCCGTAATTATGGCGATTATTTTGTGCGGGCCGCTGCTCTTTATGACATTAATTTGAAGCATTTTCTGGAAGCCGAGCACTTGTTTTTCATTGTTATCATCATCATTTTTCTGGCTGTTGGCCTGGTTATTAATTTTGTAACCAAACGCCTTTCGCTCACCATTACCAAACTGAAAGATTTTGCCATCAAGGCAGCCCGCAACGAACCCATTGAAAACGAGAACGATTTACCTGACAATGAATTGGGTGAAATCGGCAAACAAATTATAAAGATTTATAACAAACTGCGGATTGCAAAAAACGATGTTGCCCTGGAAAAAGAACGCTTGTTTAATCACATGAATGTGCTGAATGAAGGCATTTCGTTTTACAGCCCGAACCGCGAAAGAATGCTTACCAACAGCCATTTTATACAGTATATCAGCATCCTGTCGGGCACCTCATCAATTACCACCGACAATATTTTTGATATCCCTGACTTTAAAAAACTAAACAAATTTCTCGAAAAACAACTGCACAAAGACACCGAATTCCGCAATACCGAACTTCCGCAGATCGAATTTACAATCAACAAAAACGAACAGTATTTTAAGATACTATGCATTGTTTTTGCCGACAAAAGTTTTGAAGTACTGATAACCGATATTACCCAGCCCGAGAAGCGCCGCCTTTTAAAGCAACAGCTTACATCGAACATTGCCCACGAGCTGAAAACACCGCTCGCATCGATTCGCGGATATATCGAAACGCTGATGAACAACCCTTCCATTTCAGAGGAAAAGAAGAAATACTTTATTGAACGGGCATTTGCTCAAACCGAACGTTTGCAGTTGCTTTTAAACGACATTTCGCTGATCAACAACATTGAAGATGCCGGTGAGCTTTTCGAGATTAAACCCGTGAATGTAAAACGGATTGTAACCGATGTTATTGAAAACCTTGAAAACAGGCTGCTCGCGAAAAATATAAAATGTACGCTGAACATCGACGAAGATGTGATGGTAAACGGAAACGATTCGCTGCTGGCTTCGGTATTCCAGAACCTCATTGAAAACTCGGTGAACTATGCCGGAGAAAACATCAAAATCGAGATTAAAAACTACCTCGAAGATAAAAAGTACTGGTATTTCAGTTACTCCGATAATGGAATTGGTATTCCCGAGGAGCACCTACCACGAATTTTTGAGCGGTTTTACCGTGTTGATTCAGGTCGCAACCGTGAAACCGGCGGCACCGGGCTTGGACTTTCAATCGTGAAAAATGCCATCCAACTGCACAAAGGCAAAATCACCGCCCGCAACCGGGAGGAAGGCGGAGTGGAGTTTCTGTTTACACTTGCGAAATGATAACAGGCTGTTATTCCATTTTATACTCCCCGTTGTTCAGCGGGGCAAAGAATTCAACCTTTCCGCATTTGGGGCAGATGTACAAATCAAAAGTTTCGCGGTTAACAAACGCCTCGAATATATTTCCCATTATCCCGAGTTTTGGCCCTTCGTGAAATTTGTATTCTCCGGTAAAAACCAGTTGCACTCCGCATCGTAAACAATCTACTTCCTTTTTCTTTACAGTCAGGTCGTCGATGTCGATTACTTTTTGTTCTGTAAAACTGTAATTGCAATTCCAGCACAGTTCAAAATTTTCTTCTACTTCGGCTTTGCAGTTCGGACAGTTTTTCATTGTTGGTTGATTTTTGGATTGATTTTCTAAACTACCTGGTTTTTACTATCTGCAATTTTTTATTCAGCCATTGTTTCAGCAGGCGGGTTTAATCTTAAAAGGTAAACCGCGGCCCACAATCTTGCATTAAAAGCTGTAAAGTTAGTTTCTTTTGTTTGTGCCGGATACCAAGCTACCACGGTTGGCGGAATGTCACCGGCTGCTTCAATGTTTATAAACAGGTTGGCATACAGGCTGTCGGTTTTCCCGGTTTCGTTTAAATAGGTCATGTACTTGCCCTGAGGATTTAAAGTGAGTGATTTTAAAGGTGGCAAACCAGCCACAATTGAATCAACAACATTGCCCCTGTTTTTTGCTTCTTCGATTTTCCAAACCGCAGCCAAAGCTTCGTCACCAATGGTCTCCAGAAACTTAAATTTTGCTGAATCGGCAACCAACCCGGGAATCATTTTCCCTTCGGCAATCAACGATTCAAACCTGTAAAAAAGTGCATGATAGCTTTGGTTAATATCGGCACCTTTTTCTGTTGCCAGCACAATGTTGTCAACAAATTTTATCATTTCTATAAGCCCGTTTAATTCGGCTGAAGTAAAGATTTCAACGGCAGTTTCGTCAGGTTTCAATTCATTTGCAACAGGTGTACAGTATTGAAAAACTACAATGACTGAAAGCAAAAGGAAGATTAGTTTTTTCATTTTTCCGGTTTTTTAATGCAACTAATTTACTTCATTTCTATCAGAATCTGCGATTTCTTTCTTGCTGAATTTTTGAAATGAACTTTTGAAATATTGCCCTCATCAACACCTACTATTGCCGCAAAATCAACCTCTTTGTAATTAACGAGCAAACAATAATTCTCTTTTAATTCATCGTATCCGGGCAAATCAATTTTTTCTTTGGCATTTGATTGAATGATACTTTTCAGTTGGGCAACCACATAATTTTTAGTGTAAATTTTAATCATTCCTTTTTCAGACTCATTCGCTGCATAGTTTTTATCAACTTCAAAACTTGCAATAGCAGTCGGGGGTAATTCATCAAACTCAAAATCCTTTTCAATTTTCCCGTCAACCATTATTACGGGAGGAGTATTTATTTTTCCGTTGTAGCGATTTTTGTTTGAGTTGTAGTTCACAATCACATCGTGTGCTGTAGTCGGCTCAAAATCACTGAAAGTCCAAACCAACCGGTTATCAGAAATAACACAACCGGAAGGTTTTTGCGAAACGATTGAATCGGGGGCGATGTCTTTCAGATTAACAACAATTTCGGCATGCCCGATTGTGCCGTTCCAATCTGCGCCCGTACTCAGCAAGTAGGTAAAAAACCGTTTATTGCTTTTATAACGTGCGCCAAACGGCAATGAATATTGCACCTCAATTGTTTTGGTTTCACCTTTCTGAAATTCGCCATCCCACAGGTACCAATCCGCAATAACCTGATATGAATCAAATTTCTTTCTGAATGCTTCATTGTTCTTTAATGAGTCGGCAAGGTAAAACCTTACATCTTTGCCATTTTCTTTTACTTTAAATTTATCCGGTTTTTCCGATTCGCGAATCAAACGAAGATGATAAAAGTTCATCTCCGGAAAAGCAATCTGCAGCTTTTCGGCGTCGCCGAGATTTTTCATCCGAAACTCGCATTTTACAACCGAACTGTCGTTGTACAGGTCAACAACAACTTTCTCCGATTCCATTCGTACCGACGTTTTTCTTCCGGCATTTATCGATTTTGCCTGTATCGGAACCGGCCTGATATCGGCAAACAAATTGAAATGCAGAAAAACAAATGCCAGAATAAGAAATGTGTTTTTATACTTTTTCATCGTTTGTTGGATATTTGATTCGCCAAAGCACTTGAATTTTTTGTGAAGCTTATGTTTTATAAAAGTATGACTTGTCTGCCAATATTTGGCTGTTTTTTAAACCTTTTTTATGGTTAAGGTTTACACAACCAATATTTTAAATCCCTGTTTCATTCCTCCAAATCGACGCGGAGACGAGATGCATATCGTCTCTACAATTCGCACCAAAATCCATATCATCAACGGCGCTGCCAAATGTGATTGGTTGGGTGACACCTTCTCATTCATTGTTTGATTTCAAAAACATATCAACCTGCCGTATTGGAGAAAATTCCTCATCCTGCATCAAGAATCCAGAATCCAGTATCCTAAGCACCCAGTATCCAAATTATCCGCCATCATCATTTGTTAACCCAGCATTATTATTTTGTTACCCCAACCTCAACCTGCATCGGTTTTATTCGTTGAAAACCGCCAATATCAACCCTTTCAGCGATTGTTACAATTCGGTTAACGAAATGTAACAGGTCTGTAAACTAATGTTAATCGCGTTGAAATAAACTGCCTGTTTCTTTGCCCCGAATTGATTATTAAACACTGCAAATGTTTTTACTTCACATGAAAAAAATTCTTTACAGCACAATACTGCTGTTTCTTACATTTTACAGCTTTGCCCAAAAGGGCATTTTGAAAGGCACCATCAACGATGCCAAAACCGGTGAATCGCTGGTGGGAACAACCATTTTACTGCAGGGAACCACCACCGGAACCATCACCGATTTCGATGGAAACTACACGTTGCCCAACATTGCCCCGGGTAATTACAACATTGTTATTTCGTTTATTTCGTACCAGACACAAATCAGCAAAGTTGAAATTGTTGCCGGGCAGGAAACCACGCTGAACATGAAACTTGAACCCGCCACGCTCGATGTGGGGGAGGTTCAGGTAGTGGCCAAAAAACGCGAAGACACCGAGATGTCGCTGCTTTCGTCGCTGAAATCGTCGGATTTGATAATGAGCGGTATCAGCGCGCAGCAAATCAGCAAATCGCAGGATAAAGACGCTGCCGAAGTAATGCGCCGCGTACCGGGAATCACCATCACCGACGGGCGTTTTGTAATTGTGCGCGGACTGGTGGAACGTTACAACTCGGTGATGTTGAACAATGCAACCGCTCCAAGTTTCGAAGCCGACAAACGCGCTTTTTCGTTCGACGCCATTCCCAGCGGGATGATTGAAAACATACTGATTTATAAAAGTCCGGCTCCCGAACTGCCCGCCGATTTTGCCGGTGCAGCCATCGAAGTAAAAACAAAAAACGTGGCCGACCAGAACGCTTTCAGCATTTCTTACGGAAACAAGTTTATCCAGAATTCAACATTCAACAATAATGTATTAACCCACGAAGGCAGCAAAACCGACTGGCTGGGCTACGACAACGGAACACGCGCCATCCCCGAAGGTGTGCCGGGTGTGAAAGAATTTTCAGATTTGTATGTTTGGCCCAACGCCAGTGAATACCTGAAGAAAACCGACGAAATCAACCGAATTTCATTGCTTTTCCCAAACAACTGGGAGTATTCAACAAAATCGCCTTTTCTCGACCAAAGCCTTTCTTCCACCTTTCTTCACCGTTTTGTGCTGGGAAAGATTTCCATCGGAAATATCACATCGTTTAACTACAGCACTACCAACACGTTTACCGAAAACCAGCGCGCCGAATACCAGGGCTACGACGAGGTGCTGGGCGAAGTGGTAAAAGATTTCGATTTTACCGACCAGCAGGCAAAAGCCGATAACAAAATCGGGGTGATTTTTAACTGGAACTTTATCTACGGAAAAAACCAGAAACTCGAATTCCGAAATTTCTTTAACCAGATTGGAACAAAAACCACCTCGCTGCGAAACGGTATCAACTATTACAATGTTGAAACGCTGCGCATGACCGACCTGCGTTATGACAGCCGCACGGTTTACTCAAGCCAGCTAGCCGGTGAACAGACGTTTAACCAGAGCCGCACCCGACTCAACTGGATGCTGGGTTACGGACTGACCAAAAAGAACCAGCCCGACAACCGTCGTTTAACAGAAGTAAAAGTGCTTGACGAAGGCAGCGAACATTTCAACGATTATTACCTGCGCATCCAGAACGTACCCAACCCATATCTGGCCGGGCGACTTTGGATTGACATGAAAGAAGATATTCTGGATGGCAAACTCGACTTTTCGCACGACTTTAAACTTTTTGGTTCGGCTACCGACTGGCAGGTAAAAGCAGGTGGTTTTTACGAAAAGAAAATCCGCGAACTCGATTCAAGATTAATCGGTGTGGTGGCAGTCAGAAATCCGCCGGATATCTTTTTTAACCCGATAAACGAAATCTTCAGTGAAGAGAATTTCTACTTCGACCGTACAACACCCTACACACAACATGGTTTGTCGTACCGCGACAACACCCGTGCAAAAGACAGCTACGACGCCACCGACGATTTGCAGGCTGGCTATTTTGGATTGAATATTCCTTTCACACCAAAAATAAAATTATATGGCGGACTGCGTGTTGAACACTGGAAACGCGAAATCGACAATTTTTACGAAATAGTGGAAGGTGGCGAAAGCCAGGCCATCGTTCGCGATACCACCGATTTCTTTTTGTCGGCCAACCTTTCGTATAACATCAACGAGAAAAACCTGTTACGTGCTTCGTACGGGAAAACCATAAACCGCCCTGAGTTCAGGGAGATGGCACCTTTCGATTACCAGGATTTTGAACTTTTTGCCATTGTTTATGGGAACCCCGATTTGCAGGCTGCTTATATTCAGAATTACGACCTGCGTTATGAGTTTTATCCGCGCCCGGGCGAAATGATTACACTGGCCGGATTCTACAAAGATTTTACCAATCCCATCGAAACATTTCTGGTACCCTCGGGCACTACCTACGATTATGTGCCTTACAATACCGAAGAAGCTTACAGTGCCGGTGTTGAACTCGATATCCGCAAACGTTTTGATGCGCTGGCCGATGCCGGAAGTTTTGGCCGTTTTTTTAAGGATTTCACCGTGGTTTTTAATACCTCGTTGATTAAAAGTGAAATCAACACCTCGAAACAGGAGTTTACCCGTGACACAGTGCGTGTAATGTCGGGGCAGTCACCATTCATTGTAAACCTTGGGTTGTTTTACAACAATGCCGAAAAAGGCTGGGATGTAAACCTCAACTACAACATTGTGGGCAAACGCATTGCTTACGTTGGAACACCCACCAATCCACACACCTGGGAGTTACCGCGCAATGCCATCGACCTCACCATTCAGAAACGTTTTGGCGAACATTTTATACTGAAAGCCGGGGTGAATGACATCCTGAACCAGCCCGTGAAATTCGCACAATACCACGGGGTTAACGAAGACATTGAAGTATATACCCGGAAATACGTGCCCAACCGGCAGTTTTCGGCAAGCATAACATGGGTTTTATAAATACACCATATAGAGTTAAACAGAATTTGAAAAACATTTTAAAAAGAATAATCATGAAAAAATCTTTACTCTTCATTCTTGCGCTCGCTTTTATAACGATAAGCGCAAAGAGTCAGTCAATTGACAACAGCTTTTTTCAGAAAGTAAGTTATGTTGGCGCTTTCGACGGCGTTAACGACTGGACAGCCGGCTGGACCGAATGGGACCCGGTAAATGCCAATTATCCTGAGCCAACCGTTACAAAAGGAAACGGACAGTTCTCACGTTCTGAAGGGTTGCACATTACCGCCAACGAAAACTGGAGCGGTGTAATTAAACTCGACGGCTGGGTGTATGTTGATGAAGGTACAACACTGACTATCGAAGCCGGAACTATCATCCGCGCTACCAACAAAAGTGTGCTTGCCATCGAAAAAGGCGGTAAAATTATGGCCGTGGGAACAAGTGCCTTACCTATCGTTTTCACTTCGTCGCAGGGTGCGGGTTTCCGCTCAAACAGCGACTGGGGTGGACTGGTTATCAATGGTAACGGGATCAACAACCTCGCCGGTGAAACTGGCACTGCCGAAGGTGGTATCGGTTCGCCATACGGTGGCGCTGACAATACCGACAATTCGGGCGTTCTCGCTTACGTTCGTATCGAATTTCCGGGTTACGAAGTAGCTACCGGCAGCGAAGTAAACGGTCTAACACTAAATTCTGTAGGTAGCGGAACCACCATTGACCATGTACAGGTTTCGTTCTCAGGCGACGATGGCGTTGAATTCTTTGGCGGGGCCGTGAATGCAAAACACCTCATCTCGTACAAAACTGAAGACGATGATTTTGATACCGACAACGGGTACAGCGGAATGGTGCAGTTTGCAGTTATCCTGCGCGACCCGACCATCGTTGACACTGACACTGCCAACGGTTTTGAGTCGGACAACGACAAAGACGGCAGTGATGCATCACCAAAAACAACCGCAATTTTCAGTAATCTCAGTGGTTTTGGCGCTGCAAAAGATTTGGCAACTTACAACACACTTCCGCAAAACCACAAAGAAGGCGCTACCATGCGTATCCGCAGAAACAGCCGTATTTCGGTTTATAACTCGCTTTACCTGGGCTGGGGACGTGGTCTCAGGTTCGAATCATCGGGTACACAAACTGCTGCCAACGCCGGCGAAATGACCGTGAAAAACACTTTCATTGGCGATGTTTTTGGCGACAAATTCAAAACCGATGATGCCGTGATGACCAATGCTCAGTTAGAAGAATGGTTCCTCGAAGCCACCAAAAAGAATAAAGTTCTGGCAGCAGGCAGCGATGCAAAAATCACCGACCCGTTCAGCGAAACGGCACCTAACTTTCAGCCAATGGCTGGTTCACCGGTGTTCGGCGCTTCTTACTGGGCAGTTACTCCGGTAATTGATCTGCAGGCAAATTCGCAGGATTTCAGCTTAACCAATTATCCAAATCCATTTAGTGGCAGTACTCAGATTGAACTTTCACTTTTAAAACCAGCCACTGTGCGTTTGACAGTGATAAATATGTCAGGAGCCGTAGTTCGTGAAATTTATAATGGCGAATTATACGAAGGTATTCACAACTTCAGTTTCGAAGCAGGTATGTTGCCAAAAGGAATCTACTTTGGTAAAATATCGGTTAACAACGCAATAAAAACATTAAAAATGGTTGCTCAATAGGCAACTTACTTAACTATACAGAAAATATGCAGTGTTTGATAACGTAATGTTTATCAAAAAAAGTAAAAGACTCCGGGCGAAAACCCGGGTCTTTTCACTGTTTATTCAGCAATCAATCGGTAACATAAAAAAGGGGAAATAGTAAAAAGTATTTGGGAACAGATTAATTTTGAAAAAACAAAATGAAGAGATTAAGTTTGATTATTATTCTTTTATCGCTGCTGCTGAGTGTGGCAAAAGCACAGGAAATTACAGAAAAAGTAGGTTTGTACTATAAAAACGGACAGCTTTACACCGGTGAATACAAAAGTCAGTTTGAAAACGGACAGTTAAAAATGACCGCCAACATTGTGGAAGGTAAGAAAGAAGGAATGGTAAAAATCTATTTCGAAAATGGCTCATTAAATGAAATCCGTTCGTACAAAAACAACCAGATGGACGGTACCTGGGAAATGTACAACAGTAATAACATAAAGGTTTCGGTGGCAGGTTACAAAGACGGCCAGAAACACGGCCAGTGGAAAATCTGGAACGACAGCGGAGTTTTACTTTACGAACTTGAATACAACAACGGCGAAAAAAGCGGTACCTGGAAAAAGTACGATGAAGCAGGAAAGCTCATCAGCGAACGCAAATATGTTGAAGGGCAATAAATGTAACAAAACTGTAATAGTTGTGTAATTCGGGTTTAACAGCAGCAGCCTACTTTTACATTGCAAAAAAGAAAATTAAAAAGCAATGAAAAAGATAATATCAGGCGTATTTGCAGTTCTGCTTTCAATCGCAGTTATGGCAAAAGAAAACGAAACCAAATCACAAGCTCCGGTGACCGGGGAAAATGCAGTAACCGTTGCACTCACAGGTTCAATTGCCGATGCAAACTCGGGAGAATTTCTCGCTGGTGTTGAAGTTAAAATTGAAGGAACTGATTTGAAAACTTACACCGATTTTGATGGTAACTTTTCGTTTTCCGGCGTTAAAATGGGAGAATACAAAGTAGTTGCCAGCTATATTTCTTACAAACCTGCCACCCAGTTTCTTTCTCTCAACGCTAAAGAAACAGAGTTGAAAATTAAATTGGAAAACCCGAAATAAGAACCGGATATTTATAAAAATACAATATTTGAAAGCCGCGCAGATTCTGCAGCGGCTTTTTCTGTTTGGTATTATTTGAATGATTTCGAATACTTTACACATGCTTAAAACAACAGAAACTTTACATTAAATTCATATCTGGTATTTATTTTATTTGCAATTTTGCGCCGTTTAATTTTTAAGGTTCCTGTTATTCAACCGACAGGTTTCACATTCTTGAAAAAAACAGACTAAAAAATTGCATATGGACATTTCAGGTTTACTTAAGTATTTTATTCCGAAGGAAAAGAAATTTTACGCCATGTTTAACCAGGCAGCCGAAAACACTATCGAAGCGTCGGCCGCATTGGATAAACTTATCAACGCAGAAACAATGGATGAACGAAGGGCAATAGGCCTTACGGTAAAAGCCATTGAGAAAAAGGGGGATGAGTTTACCAACCAGATTTTCGATATTCTGAACAAATCGTTTATCACACCATTCGATCGCGAAGACATTCATGAACTGACTTCGACAATTGATGATGTTGTTGACCTGATTTATGGTTCATCCAGTAAAATAGATATTTACAGATGCCAGAATATCAGCACCTACATGAAACAGATGGTTGGTGAAATCCACAAGGGTTGTTACCAGATAAAAACTGCGGTGGGTGGTCTCGACGATATTAAACACTCGCAGAAGGTGCTGAAAGCCTGTAAAGAGATCGGGAAGATGGAAAGCCGGGTTGATGAGTACTATTCGATGGCCATTTCGAGTTTGTTTGAAAACGAAAAAGACCCGATTGAACTGATTAAACAAAAAGAGATACTACTGAACTTCGAAAAAATCGCCAATAAAATGGAAGATGTTTCGGATGTAGTGAAAACTATTTTGGTGAAATACGCTTAAGGCGTGTGCATGTTTTTCAATTCACATAAATTCAGTTTATGTTAACATTATTAATTGTAATCATTGTACTTGCCTTTGTTTTCGACCTGATCAATGGTTTTCACGATGCCGCGAATTCTATTGCAACAGTAGTTTCAACAAAGGTTCTTGCACCACTACCTGCTGTTATCTGGGCCGCTTTTTTCAACTTTATGGCTTACTGGATTTTCGACCTGAAAGTGGCCAATACAGTGGCCAAAACGGTTGATGGCAGCGTAATCAGCCTGCAGGTGATACTTGCCGGAATAATTGCCGCCATTATCTGGAACCTGCTGACCTGGTATTACGGAATTCCATCTTCTTCGTCGCATACCCTGATTGGTGGTTTTGCCGGTGCAGCAGTAGCCCACACAGGCAGTTTCACAGTAATTAACCAGGCTGTGATTTTCAAAACAATTGGTTTTATTTTTCTGGCTCCCATAATCGGGATGATAATTTCCTACTTAATTACTGTAATCATTCTCTGGACCTTCCGCAGGGCAAATCCGCATTATGCCGACAAGTGGTTTAAGCGGTTGCAGTTGGTTTCATCGGGGGCATTTAGTTTAGGGCATGGGGGCAGCGATTCACAGAAAGTTGTGGGTATCATCAGTGCAGCCATGCTGGTTTATGTGGCTCAAATGCATCTCGAAGGAGCCGCAATACCTGCCTGGGCGCATGTGACACAAACCGTTGATGCGGCAGGCAAGTTGCATCTGCATGTTCCATCGTGGATTCCGATTTCGTGCTATGCCGCTATTTCAATCGGAACCATGATGGGTGGCTGGCGAATTGTAAAAACAATGGGAACCAAAATCACCAAAGTTACGCCTGTTGAAGGTGTTGCCGCTGAAACTGCCGGTGCCATCACACTGTTTGGTGTTTCGCAGGGACTTGGTATCCCCGTGAGTACAACCCACACCATTGCCGGTTCCATTATGGGCGTTGGAATGACAAAACGCCTTTCGGCGGTGCGCTGGGGTGTTGCCACAAACTTACTTGTGGCATGGATTATCACCATTCCGGTAAGTATGCTCATTGCCGGGCTTGTTTACCTTGCGCTTCACGCGATGGGAATATAAGTAGTTTAAGACATTAAGCAAACAGCGGAATCAGGAAAAGATTCCGCTGTTTTTTTTAATTAAAGCATCATTCCGGATGATTTGCTGTTGTGATTAATAGAATCAGAAACTTCGAGAGCCTGTTGTAGGAGATTCAAATTAATTGTAACTTTTATTGTTTGATTAGCAACAAACTAACAAACATGCTTATTGTAAAATGGTAGCAAATGCCTTAATACAAAAGCTCACCACTCTTGTTGAAGCCAACCTGGCTAACGAGAAATATGGTCCCGAAGAACTGGCTCTTGATGCCGGCATGAGCCACTCGAACCTGAACCGAAAACTAAAATCGATTACAAACCAAAATGCCAGCCATTTTATCCGCGAAATCAGGTTGAAAAAGGCAAAAGAACTTTTAGAGAATGAAGAACTGACTGCAGCAGAAATCTCGTACCGCGTGGGTTTTGGCAGCCCCACTTATTTTAACAAATGTTTTCATGCGTATTTTGGGTATGCCCCGGGAGAACTGAGAAACCATAATTCTCACGCTAACCATAACAATAGCTATCACAATCAGAAAATAAAAGCGGAAAATCAGAAAACCAGAAAATTAAGAGTAGTAGCCGGAATTTTTGCTTTGATATTTATTATTGCCGGGGCCTGGTTTATAATTCATAAAATCAATGTAAACAGGGCTATTACCAAGATTCTGCCCCAGGTACAGGAAATCCACAAAGAAGGTAACTTTTTTGATGCATTTTATCATCTTCAAAAAGCTGCCAGATATATCCCTAAAAACAGGGAATTTCTGAAACTCGATTCTGCCTTTTCATCATATCAAAATGTTTATACAGATCCTCCGGGGGCAGAAGTCTTTTTTAAAGCATACTCCGATACAACCAATAATTGGAGATATTTGGGAATCACACCCATCGATTCAGCAAAACTGCCTGGTCTTACAGTATTGAAGTATAAAATAGTAAAACAAGGTTATGATACTGTAATTGCTGTTCAACCAACCGTATGGAATTTTTATAGAAAACTTTTTACAGCAGGTACAACCCCTGAGGGAATGGTGTCAGCAACAGCTGCATTTTTAGATTTTCACGGGAATGTCGCTGTCGGTACTCTTCCTCCCTGGATGAAACTTTCAGAAGTTCTTGGTAATGACTCCACCGGTAATTATTTTATCGATAAGTTTGAGGTTACAAATGCGAAGTTTAAAAGGTTTATGACAGCCGGAGGATATCAGAACAGGAAATATTGGAAACACACGTTTGTAAAAGATAAAAAACAACTTTCATGGGAAGAGGCAATGGCGCTTTTCATCGACCAGACTGGCAGGCCGGGCCCTTCAACATGGAATGCAGGAGATTATCCGCGAAATGAAGAAGACTACCCTGTATCAGGGATAAGCTGGTATGAGGCTGCTGCGTATGCAGAATTTGCCGGGAAAGAACTACCCACATTTTCCCATTGGATTGCAGCCAAGGGATTAGAAACCTTTGAATCGTATGTGCTGTCCAAAAGCAATTTTAAGTATGAAGGCCCTGCCAAGGTTGGATTCTATAAAGGGATGAACGCTTATGGCACTTATGATATGGCAGGAAATGTAAGGGAATGGTGCTTCAACGGAAACTCATCTTCACGTACAACCTGCGGTGGAGCATGGAACGATGCGTTTTATGCTTACAGGGATGTAAATATTATCAATCCGTTCGACCGTTCTGATAAGAATGGGTTCAGATGTGTAAAGTACATCGAAAAAGAGAAGATACCATCATTTTGTTTTGATACCTTAAATTTTGGCAGTCCGCAACCTGAAATTAATTATAAACAATATCTGGTAAATGATGATGCTTTCAAAACAGTAAAGGACCAGTTTTTATATGCCAAATCTCCCCTGGATGCAAGGATTGAATGGAGAGACGATATCAATAAAAACTATACTTTGGAGAAGGTCACTTTTAACACAGTTTATGACGATAAACGAATAATTGCTTATTTATGCCTGCCAAAAACTGCTATTCCTCCCTATCAAACCGTAATTATGTTCCCCGGAATAGACTGGTTTAATCCCGGGGGTTCAAGCGAAAATCTGATTAAAGACCAGATTGCCGGAGTAGATTATTATTTAAAAGATGGCCGGGCTATTATATTTCCGGTTTTTTATGGATCACTGGCACGTGCTTATGACAATGAAAACAATACGGATAGTTTAACTAATGGCATGGTTAATCAAATAAATGACTTCAGCAGGTTGATTGATTACCTTGAAACCCGCGAAGATTTTGATCCAGATAAGATTGCTATTTGGGGTGCAAGTTGGGGAGGTGTATTATCTTCATTGATCCCCGCTATTGATAAAAGGGTGAAAACTTCAATCCTTTGTATTTCCAGTGCTTCACCTATTGATAAGGAATTTCCTGAATGGAGCGCGATAAATTTTTTATCGCGTATAAATATACCCACGCTCATGCTCGAAGGGAAGTATGATATTTATTTCGATTATAAAGGGTGGATCAAACCTACGTATGATTTTTTAGGAACCCCTATAAAAGACAAAAAACTGGTTCTATACGAAACGGATCACTTTATTCCTTACAAAGATGCTGTAAAAGAATCATTAGGATGGCTCGATCAATATTTTGGACCGGCTCCTAAAAAGCAATGATCCATTTTATCAGGTACACCTTTATTAAAAATTAACCGCCTGCGCAATAATTTCAATCCCTGCGCAAAATTTTCAATCATTAATCAGATTTTACAATTTGTTGGTTAATCATTGCTATGCACGGCCATGTGTAATCTTCGAAATTTGAATAGCATTTTCAAAGTACTTTATATCAATGTATTAACAATAAAATATGATTGCCATGAAAAACCTGATTCCACTAATTATTGCCGTTTTATTGGCAGGTGGCTGCACGATTAATCACAGAATGATCAGTTCTGAAGATTTGTGTAAAGCCACAGTTGAAAATCCAAAAAACCACAAAGTGTGGTTCGAAAGTATTCCTGATAAAGACAAAACACTTGAATGTGGATTGCCTGCATCGGGAACCATAAAAGGATACTGTAACCTGATGGGAAATATCATTCCTGAAAAAAGTCAGTTTACCATCTGGAACTGGCAATGGAATCCAAAATCGCCTGACCGCGAAATTTATGAAAGTATAGAAGGAACCATTACAGGGGAAAGCGGTGAATCTTATTATTATACTGGAATCATTGTTTACGATGTGAAAAAAGAAACATTTATCGGTACCATGTATATCAATGGAGGAATCGGGAAACTTGACGGAATAATTGGTGAATGCCAGATGAAAGGAAGCGTCAGGGACGGAATTTCCATGTGGTCGGCACACGGAACATTGGCTATGCGGAATGGCAATGAAAAAACAGAATTGGTAAAGATAGAGGATTTGAAAAAATAGGTTTTGAGAACATTCCGTAAAATCTATGACCATTATCCCAAAACATCAGGAAACTAAAAAAGGACTTTAAAGTGTTCAATGAAATTCATCGGATTCTTATTTAAGGGTTGGAAAAAACTTGAATATCAATTAACTCCGACTTTTCAGAAGTTGCTCAGTTAATATAGTTTAAAACGGTCGGATTAGGTATAAAAAAAACCTTTTGCGCAATAATTTCAATCATTTGCGCAATAATTTCTATGTGTCGCTTTGGTTTTTATCTGAAATTAGTTGAAAACAACAAAAATTTAAAAATCAGTTACTAACCAGAATTCTCCGGCTATGAAAAAAATCATCTTTACTTTAATCGCTGCTTCGTTTACTATTTTTCAGTTAAATGCCCAGGTAATCGAAGATTTTGAGATGCCAAAATACCAGTTGCAGTTCAGTGATGTTGTTGACAGCAGCACTTTAACATTTGTTGCGAATCCAGATACAACGGGAATAAACAAAAGCACAACCGTACTAAAGTTTGAAACCCCTGAAAACCCTAATTTTTGGACAAACATAGTGGGACCAATAAGCCCTTTCAAAAGTGACGGAACTCAATACTGTCATTTAAAAGTATTCTGGAAGGACCTTACAACAGGAACTTCGTTTGGTTATGGAGGGGCTGGTGGTGAAGGTCCAATCGACACTCCAACTGTTGTAAATGGTTGGGAAGAACTTGTATATCCTCTTCCTGCTTATGACTATCCAGCTTATGAGTTTAATATATTGCTTGGAGGTACTGGAGGCAAGCCTATTATTTGTTACTTCGATGATATTTACTTTAACCACGATCCTGCTTTGGGTAGCAAACCGGAAGTAGTCATTGCCGATTTTGAACCAATACCAATGAACCTGATGCTTGGCGGGGCAGAAGACAATAGTTCAATAAGTGTCTCTCCCAATCCGGATAAAAATAGCTCAGAAGTCAACGTCAGTTCGAATGTTGCAAAATTTATCCGCGACAAAGACGGCGTACCCTGGGGTGGTTTCTGGTCAACGCTTTCTGAACCTTTGGATATTACAGCAAACAAATACATGCACGTAAATGTGTGGAAATCCCGCATCAGCCCAGTTAAATTCAAGATTGAAGGCGGTGCTGCCGGAAACCTTGAAATTGAAAGCATAAACCCGCAAACCAAAATCAACGAATGGGAAGACATGGTTTTCGATCTGAGTTCAAAAACCGGAACCTATTCAATTATCGCATTTATGCCCGATTTTCAGGACCCTGTATCACTCAGCGATGATATTATAATTTATTTCGATGATATTGTTCTTAACAATGATCCTTTGCCCCGGAAAGTTTCAGAACTGACTATTAACGTTGATATGGCACTTGCCAAATTAAGATCTGATGAAAAAGTTTATGTAATCGGAGATTTTGGTGGCATTTATGGAACCCATAATCTTAACCATACTACGCTTGGCGACGGTACTATCCCTGCCTGCGAATTGACCGATCCGGATAACGACGGGATTTATACCATCAAAATGAAACTTCCTGATGAGCTTTTCAAATTTGAATTAGTTAAGGGAAAAATATATAGCTGGATGGGTGATTATGGAATATGGCCGGAAAAAAGAACTGTCAATCTTAATGGGAATACAGAGGTTACTTACAAATGGCAACTTGGCGGGTTTAGAGTTGCTCCGGAAGATACCAAAAAACAGGAGTTTATAGTCGATATGAGAAATGCAGGTAATACAACCGGACAAAAGGTTTATATCGCTGGCGATTTTGGTGGAATCCATGCTAACTGGGCAGTACCGGGAACAAATGCCAATAACGAATTAACTGATCCTGATGGCGACGGGAAATATTCAATTACAATGTATCTTCCTGATGGCGATTACCTATTCAAATTTTTTAAAGGAACAGGCTGGGGAGGTGGCGAATGGCCGGGCGATCCGAACAGGGAAGTTAAAATAACAGGAAGTAAAAGCATTATTTGTGAATGGGGGACCCAGGGAATAAAATATCTGATAGATGGATTTAACATGGTTACCGATGGGAACTTTGATTCTGTAGAACAATTTTATAGTACGTGGGAGGAAAACAATTATTATCCAGATTCCAATTCTGTTCAGATTAATGATGGAATTTTGTCATTGAACAATATAATAAAAGCAGAATTTTGGGAAATTGGGGCGACTCAAAGATTGAACGACCATGGGAAGTATTTAGAAAATGATTCCGTTTACATCATGAAATTCGATGCATGGGCAAGTATAAACAGAGTCAGCCGGTTTTCATTTGAAGATAATCAATTTCACAGTTATAACCGTCCCGGATTATCGGAAGATCTTGATGCTATGAATGGCCGCTGTGAATGGAATATCAATTTAACAACCGAGAAAACCACTTATATCAGGATATTTAAAGGATATCAGATAGAACCTAATTCAAGCTTCCTGTTACGAATTTATGCCGCGGAGGAAGAAGGAACTGTGCACGTTGACAACGTCTGCCTGTTCAAAATGAGCGATCTCCAAAAATATGGCATTAAAGTTTCAAAAATTATTGTAACCGGAGAAGGGGGCGAAACAACTATCACTAACGACAAAGGAAAGCTACAAATGCATGCTTCTTTATTCCCGGAGGATGCGTGGATAAAAAATATTGCCTGGAGTGTTTTTAACCAGACAGGAAATGCTTACATAAACGAGAAAGGTATGCTTACTGCTATATCTGACGGAAAAGTAGCTGTGATAGCAAATGCATTAGATGGCTCAAATATTTCCGACTCGCTTGAAATTACAATCAGCAACCAGGAATTTTTGCGTGATTCAATCATCGATTTCGAAAATATCAGCGATATGGCCTGGAATGTTATGAACAACGGCATTAATTCATACTGGCTATTTTCATTGGCACCAAATCCTTCCACTTCAAAAGTCAATCCATCAGAAAATGTGTTAAGATTTGTTGTTAACAACAAAGATGGTATCCCGACAAATGCCAGTTCAACCGCTTTTGGCCCTGTATGTTTTAAATGTGGAGATAATTTCGGTTATCTGAGTATCAGGAAACCGGTTAAAACGGTTGTTGGAATTAAACTTGAACAAAGTACCAACGGTGGTCCCGATACGTTGATTACGGCAACAAGCAATGCGGTTGATGTATGGCAGAAACTTAAATTCGACTTTTCATCCGTTGCAGGGCATTCTTATCAGAAAATAACAATTTATCCCGATGTAAAAGCTGTCAGTAAACCGGAAACAGTATTTTATATTGACAATATTGAATTCGGATGCACTGATTGTACAACCGAAATATCGGACAATAAAACCAGTACAATAAGAATCTATCCAAACCCTGTAAATGACATTCTGAATGTGGTTCTCAATCAGAGAAACACTAAACTGACAATTTACAACAGCCTCGGATGCAAAATCGATGAATTTATTTCGTATGAAAATACTGCCGAAATAGATGTAAGCCATTATTCACCAGGAGTTTATTTATTATCATCCGGCGATGGCTCTGTGGTTAAATTTGTGAAATAGAATTTCAAAAACCTGAATCCCGGCTTCGAGTGCCGGGATTTTTGTTTGTATTCTCACAATTTTCAACTACAACGTGTTTATTTCCAGCCTGCACTTACCGCAAAACGACCCGCTTTTCTGGTCGATGTCTTCAACATAGGTGCTCGATCGCATTACGCAAACCGGGTTCAGACAGTGCTTCAATCCGAAGGTGTGTCCCAGTTCGTGAATAATTTCTTTTATCAGCCGCTCTGTAAAAACCTTATCATCGGCGGTCAAACCATATTTTTCATTGCGTAATCTGTACCCGGAAACAATTCCGCAACGGCCGTTTAAAAAAGCCTGCCCGTAAATAAAAGTCAGGATGGGAATAAACAAATCGACATTAAAAAGTGCAATTGTTTTTCCGGTGTCGGTGGTAAAATTACTTTCCACTTCGTGCAGCAATCCGTTTCCATCATACTGTTTACGTTCAGGATTGAAAAACTCTCCCACATCAATAAACCCTTCCTTACAGAGAACCGGCACACCGGTTTCGCGGGCAATATCATCAACAATTTCGGGCAACAGTCTTTTATCAAAACTGCCAAACGAAATCAGTGTGATATTATCAGGCTTCATAAAATTGATGGCTTGATTAATTCAGATTTTTTTAATGAATCAATTCGAACAGCAATTAAGTCTGTTTCAGATTGTATTTTCTGATTTTGTTATAAAGTGTTACCCTGTCAACTTTCAGGGCTTTTGCTGCCGACGAAATATTCCAGTTGTATTTATTCAGAATAAATGAAATATGTTGTTTTTCAACATCATCGAGGCTTTCAACATTATAACTGACACCCGTTTTTTCAATGGGCAGATCTTTCAGTGTAATCTTTTTCCCGTTACCCACCACGATCGCTCTTTCAATCATATTCTCCAGTTCGCGGATGTTTCCGGGGAATGGAAATTCCTCCAGTCTCCGGATGGCTGCCGGTTCAATGGTCATCATAGGGCGGTTCATTGATGTGCAGTATTTCTTGATAAAGTATTCTGCCAGCAAAGGAATATCTCCAGCTCTTTCCCTTAATGGCGGAACATTTATCTGCACCACATTCAGCCTGTAATAAAGATCCTCGCGAAAAGTACCGCCGTCAACCATCGCTTTCAGGTCGCGGTTGGTAGCGCAAATCACCCTGAAATCAGATTTTATCTCCTTGTTTCCACCCACACGCACAAAACTTCTTGTTTCGAGAACACGCAGCAATTCAACCTGCATTTTTGGCGAAATGGTGGCAATTTCATCCAGGAAAATAGTCCCGTTATCCGCCATCTCAAACCGTCCTTTCCGGCTGTAAATAGCTCCGGTAAAAGCGCCTTTTTCGTGCCCGAAAAGTTCGCTTTCGAGCAGGCTTTCAGAAAGGGCACCGCAATGTACGCTGACCAGCGGGAAAAACCGTCGAGCCGAATTGGCGTGAATAGCCCGTGCCACCAGCTCTTTTCCGGTGCCGCTTTCTCCGTTAATAATTACCGATGCACTCGACTGCGAAACATTGGCAATTTCGCGCAGCACTTTTTGCATCCCTTCGCTTTCGCCAATCAGGTCTTCCACATTTTCGAGCGAAATCACCTTTTCTTTCAGCTTTTCGTTTTCATCCATCAGCGAAATCTGTCGCGAGGCATTTCTGATTAAATGCGTCAGGTCGTCGGGATCAAAAGGTTTGGTTACATAATCAAAGGCACCTTCTTTTAAAGCCTGAACAGCCGTTTCCACGGTGGCAAAAGCGGTCATCATGATTACAATGGCATCCTTTTTCAGACTTTTTATGCGTTTCAGCATTTCGAGCCCATCCATTCCCGGCATTTTTATGTCTGAAAGAATGATGTCGAACTCTTCGGATTCAAGCATTTGAAGCGCAGTTTTTGCATCTTCGGCACAGGCCACTTCAAAATCATCTTCGATAAACCAGTTGTACAACGAATCGCGCACCGAACTTTCGTCGTCAACCACCAATATTGAAATCTTCTTTGTCATCGCAGTTTATTTTGGCTGAAATTAAGGGTAAAGTAATAATAAAAGTGGTTTCTTTTCCTTTTACTGAACGTGCTTCAATTTTTCCTTTGTGACTTTGAATAATCCCGTGAACGATGGAAAGCCCGAGCCCGATACCGCTGGTTTTTTCCTTGGTCGAAAAGAAAGGCTCGAAAATATGTGGAATATCCTGTTCGTTGATTCCCACTCCATTGTCGGTAATTTCAATCACAATATGGTCGTCTCCGGCATTCCTGGTATGAACTACTATTTCGCCGTTTTCAGAAACTGCTTCGGTGGCATTTACCAGAATAGCGAGGCAAGCCTGTTTTATCTGGTTCGGACTGCAATGAACCACATCTTTTTTAGCCGATAAATCGGCAAAAAAGTGGATACCCGAAATTTTCATGGCATGGTCCATTAACCCGAATGTATCATTCAGAATTTCGTGAATATGTTTATCTTCAAAGCCATCCTGTCCTTTTCTCGAAAAATCGAGCAATCCCCTCACAATATCACCACAACGTTTGGTTTCGCTTTCAATCAGTTTCAGATTTTTGAGCATTGTGCCAATTTTTTCCTGCGAGAGTTCGGGGTTACTCAGTTGTTTGTGAATGAGTTTTGTGTAAACCAGGATTCCGGATAAAGGATTGTTGATTTCGTGTGCAACGGATAAAGAAAGCTTTCCGAGTGATGCAATTCGTTCGATATTAATCAGTTCGCTTTGTACCTGACCCAGTTCCTCTGTTTTTTTCTGCACCTTGTATTCAAGTTGCTGGTTCCAGTTTTCGAGTTCGGTGCTGGCAGTTTGCAGGTTATCGAGCATCTCGTTAAAAGCCACCGAAACCATCCGCATATCCGAAAGCTGCGACTCTGAAATGCCCAGTCGTTTGCTTCTGTCGCCTTGTGTTACTGCCTCGCTGGCCCTTATAATTTCGTAGATGGGCTTTTTAATTTTCTTGTTCGTAAAAACAATCAAAAAG
>CAZXVT010000043.1:23106-28778 GCA_964644015.1 uncultured Maribellus sp. | reverse complement strand
AACTCTTATTTATTCCGTTTCAGCAGTAATCCTGATCGCGAATGCAATTTTGCTGATTGATTTCATATTTGTTGGAAATTTTAATATTGAAGACATTTTGTTTCCTATTCATATTATTAATTCAGGTATTCCTTTATTCCGGATATCTCCTGCAACGAGCTTTGTATTTATTTTGGCGGTAACTGATCTGGCTCTTTTTACTGGTTTAAAAACTCTTATTCATAAAAAAAGATTTGTCGAGTATTTAAGTGGTTCGCTCAGTCTGTTGATACTTATAGTTAGCTATATTTTCAGTCTCGCTTATCTTTACGGAAAGCCGATTTTATATTCGATGGAGAACATAATTCCCATGGCAGTTTCTACATCAATGAGTTTTTTACTTTATTCGGTTGCGATTCTGACTTTAAAACGCGATTATTTTCCGGTTAAATTATTAAGACTGAGAAGCACTCACAGCATGTTACTCAGGTTCATACTTCCACTTTCTGTAATTCCTGTTGTTTTAATACAAATTTCTTTGTTATTTTCATTTAAGGATGTTGAAAAAAGTTCAGTAATTATTACCACCACAATCAGCATTATTATTGCATTGACTGTGGGTGTTTTAGCTACTTTTATATCACGCTATCTCGGGAGGATTATTGACAGGCAAAAAACAATAATTGATGATTCTGAAAAGGCCATCAAAATGGGCGAGGAGAAGTACCTGAACCTTTTCAGAACAATGGCTCAGGGTGTTGTATATCAGGATAATGAAGGGAAGATTATTGAAGCAAATCCAGCTTCGGAAAAATTGTTGGGATTGACTTTCGACCAAATGCTGGGAAGAACGTCTGTTGATCCGCGCTGGAGAGCAACCGACATTGATGGTAATGATTTGCCGGGAGACAGGCATCCTGCCATGCTGGCTTTGAAAAATGGCACCGAGGTGAGAAATTATATTATGGGAATTAACAATCCGAAGGCAGATCAGCAGGTGTGGATTATTGTAAACTCAATTCCCATTTTCAGGGAAGGTGATGTAAAACCTGGACTGGTTTTTTCTACATTTCTCGATATCACCGATCTGAAAAAATTAAATGATGAAAAACAAAGGTTAAAGGATGAATTTGAACAACAGGTAAAAGATAAAACCAGAGAATTAAATCAACAAATAGGCGAGCTTGAGCACTTTTTCCAGGTTACTATTGAAAGGGAATTACGAATGGAAGAGTTGCGAAAAGAGATTGAGTTGTTAAAAAAACAGATGAATAATGAGAGAAATACTCAGAGTCTTTGAACGGGTAAACAAATATAAGTTTGCTGTTTCTAACCTGAACAGGTTGGTACTTATTTTAATTTTTCTTTTCCCGGTAATTGTGAAAGCACAGATTACTGACAGTACAAATCTTAACAAACCTGTAAAAGACACGATTTTAATTTCTGCAGAACCCGATTATCCACCTTATTGTTCGATTGATGAGAATGGCAATGCCAAAGGTTTTTCAATCGACATATTTAAAGCGGCTGCCCGGGCTGCCGGTCTCGAAGTAAAGATAAAAGTCGGGTTATGGAATACAATAAAGCAAGATCTAATCGATGGTCGGATTGACGCATTACCCGTGGTTGGACGCACGCCCGAAAGAGAAGATATTTTTGATTTTACTTTGCCTTATCTTACGCTGAACGGTGCAATTTTTACCCTGAAATCCAATCAAAGTATTCAATCATTAGATGACCTGAAGAACAAAAAAATACTTGTAATGAAGGGCGACAACTCCGAAGAGTTTGTCAGGCGTGTAAAACTGTCCGATAACGTTTTAACCACAAACACTTTCGACGAAGCATTTAAAATGCTGATAAATGGAGAGGGCGATGTTGTAATTACCCAGAAAATTATAGGGCTGAAAATAATTGACAGGCTGAAACTGAAACGCAAGGTTGTGCCCCTGAATATTGAAACAGGTTTCCGCCAGGATTTTTGTATAGCCGTCAGAAAAGGCGATACAGAACTACTGAGTAAATTGAATGAAGGTCTTTCTGTAATAATTGCCGATAATACATTCGAAAGAATCAGGGAAAAATGGTTTGGTCCGGTTTTATTGGAGAAAGTAGGTTTTAAGGATGTTGGCCGTATCATGTTTATAATTCTGATTCCATTAGTGGTTGTGATGATATTACTTTGGATTATTTTCCTCAGAAAAGAGATAAAACGCCGGACAACCCGTTTATATCATGAGTTTGCCGAACATCAGCACACCCTGAATAATTTAAAGGAAAAACAGCATCTGCTCGAAAGCAGCGAACAGCAAATCAGACTGTTACTAAACTCAACAGCCGAAGGGATTTATGGGGTTGACGTAAACAATAACTGTACTTTTGTCAATAAATCGGCATTGAAACTTCTTGGTTATAATGCACCTGATGATTTAATCGGGAAAAATGTTCACAATTTAATTCACCATACAAAATCCGATGGAACAAAATGCCAGATTGAGGATTGTATGATTTCTCAAAATCTGAAAATGGGAATTGGAATCAGCATTGATAATGATATTTTCTGGCGGTCAGACAATACAAGTTTTCAGGTTGAATATTCCTCATTTCCAATTAAAGAAGGCGAGATTTTAACAGGTGGGGTAATTACTTTCAGAGATATAACTGAGCGCAAAAAAGCTGAAAATGAACTGATTCAGCTTAAGTCGGAACTGGAAGTAAAAGTCGCACAACGAACTATCGAACTGGAAGAGAAAGTGCAAAAACTGGCAAAAAGCCAGAAAGCTTTACTATTTATGGTCGAAGATTTAAACCGCATTACTGCCGAATTGAAAGAAGAAAGGCGTAAACTGGAAAAATCGAATAAAGAGTTGGATGCATTTACTTATTCTGTTTCTCATGATTTAAGGGCCCCGCTGCGTGCAATCAACGGTTTTGCCGGATTTTTATACGAAGATTATTTTGAAAAACTCGACAACGAAGGCAAACGTTTTATCCAGGTAATCAGACAAAATGCAAATCGCATGGATCAGCTAATCAATGACATGCTTATGCTGTCGCGAATTTCGCGAACCGAAAAAAGACTTGAAAATATTGATTTTAACGTATTGATTGATACAGTTATTACTGAAATAAAAGAACATTATCCGATTACCGATTTTGAATTCGATATTCAGAAATTGCCGGTAGTTAAATGCGATATGAACCTGTTTAAACAGGTTTGGCAAAACCTGATTCAAAACGCAGTTAAATACAGCTCAAAATCTGCGTTGAAAAAAGTTGAAATCGGTGTTGCTGAAACTGACAACAATTACAGGTTTTATATAAAAGATCATGGTGCCGGTTTCGACCCGCGTTATGTTTCAAAATTGTTTGGTGTTTTTCAGCGCTTGCACAACGAGAATGAGTTTGATGGAACAGGGGTTGGGCTGGCCATTGTAAAACAAATTGTGAGTTTGCACGGTGGCAGTGTTGAAGCCGAAGGTGAACTCAATAAAGGGGCAACTTTTTACTTTACTGTTCCCCGCTTCAGTCAAATTAACAACCTAAAAAACTGAAAAATGGAAGAAGCATTAATGGAGGTGGAAATCCTCATCGTGGAAGATAATCCGAATGACGCTGAGATGGCAATGCGTGCATTAAAGCGGAACAACCTGACAAATAAAGTATTAGTTGTTACGGATGGAGAAGAGGCCCTCGATTTTATATTCTCACGAGGAAAATATAGCCTGAGAAAAAAATGTGTACGCCCCAGAATGGTTCTGCTCGATCTGAAATTGCCTAAAATTGACGGGCTTGAAGTACTGAAAGAAATAAAAGGGAATCCTGAAACCAGGATTATTCCGGTTATTATTCTTACTTCATCAAAAGAAGAAAAAGACCTTGTTGAAAGTTATAAATTAGGGGTTAACAGTTACATTGTGAAACCCGTTGAGTTCGAAAAATTTGTTGACGCAGTTAATGAGTTGGGAATGTACTGGCTGTTACTGAACCTGCAACCCGAATAAATATGTAAAAACCAGTAAAAGAATTATGAAAGAAACAAAACCAATAAAAATTTTATTTGCTGAAGACTTATCAACCGATGCCGAAATGGCATTAAGAGTAATCAGAAGCGAAAAAATCGAATTTGATTTTCGGATTGTGATGGAAGAACACGATTTCAGAAGAGAACTAATTAATTTTAAGCCCGATATTGTTGTTTCAGATTATTCGATGCCTGCTTTTGACGGGATGACAGCCCTGAATATAATAAGGGCTCACTCAATGTTTCTTCCTTTTATTGTGTTAACAGGCTCAATGAACGAGGAAACAGCAGTTGCCTGCATGAAAGCTGGCGCAAACGATTATGTAATTAAAGAACAGATTAAAAGGTTGCCGTTTGCCATTCTCGAAGCAATTGATAAAAGTAACGACCGTCGCGAAAAAGAGAAGATACAACAGCAGCTTCGCGAAAGCGAAAATAAATTCAGGTCGGTTTTACAGTCAGCAAACGACGCAATTATTTCGGCTGATACACAGGGAATAATTGTTGGCTGGAATTCGGGTGCTGAGAAAATGTTTGGATTTACAGAAGAAGAAATAACCGGCAAAAACATTGCAACTATTCTGCCCGATATTTTTACCGACGAACAGCAGAATTGGATAAAAAAACAGGTCAGGGGTGGTAAAGGTTTTGGAGGAAGAACAATCGAATTTGAGGGAATTCATAAAGAAAGCAAGCATTTCCCGATTGAACTTTCGCTTGCAAACTGGGAATCTTCGGGCGAGATGTTTTTTACAGCAGTTGTTCGCGATATTACCGAACGCAAAAAGGCAGAACTCACACTGAAAGAAAATGAGCAGCGCTTCAGGTTGATATTTGAGAGTGTCAGCAATGTGGCTGTTCACGGCTATCACAGTGATGGTAAAATAATTTTCTGGAATAAAGCCTGCGAAATAATTTACGGATACGCGGCTTCCGATGCAATTGGCAGTAATTTTTATGATCTGATCATTCCCGAAAAACAGGTTTCTGTGGCGAAAACTGAAACACAAAGAATGTTTGAAACAGGAATTCCGGCTGTTTCTGAAGAAAGGGAATTGAAAAGGAAAAATGGCGAAAACATTCATGTTTATTCAAGTTATGCAATTATAAACCTGCCCAACAACCAGTCTGAAGTATATTGTATCGATATCGATCTGAGTGAACTGAAAATGGCTGAACAGCAACTCCGGCTTCTCAGCCGTTCGGTTGAACAAAGCCCGGTAAGTATTGTAATTACTGATAAACAGGGCAACATTGAATATGTAAATTCAGCGTTCTCGGAAATTACAGGTTATACACGCGAAGAAGCGATTGGGCAAAATCCGAAAATCCTGAAATCAGGACATCATGAAAATGAACATTATAAAAAACTTTGGGGAAATATTCTTCAGGGAAAAGACTGGAAAGGTGAAATACTCAATAAAACCAAGTCGGGGAAACTGATCTGGGAGGATGTGAATATTTCGCCGGTTACCGATGAATATGGCGCCATTTCTCATTTTGTGGCCATTAAAGAAGATATTACACAAAAGAAAAAAATAATTGAGGAACTCACAGCAGCCAAAGAAAAAGCTGAAGAAAGTGATCACCTGAAATCGGCATTTCTGGCCAATATGAGCCACGAAATCAGAACACCGATGAACGGGATTCTCGGCTTTACCGAACTTTT
>CAZXVT010000043.1:0-23096 GCA_964644015.1 uncultured Maribellus sp. | reverse complement strand
GAACTTTTAAGCGATTCAAACTTTTCGGGCGAAGAGAAGCAGAACTTTATAAAAATAATTCAGAAAAGCGGACAGCGGATGCTGAACACGGTTAACGACCTGATTGATATTTCAAAAATCGAAACAGGCCAGATGTCGGTGGTATTAACTCCTGCCAATGTTAAAGAAATACTTTTCTCGCAATACTGCTTTTTTCAGCCCGAAGCAGAGGAGAAAAAGCTGAAATTTGTACTGAACGACCAGATTCAGCAAACAGAAGCACTGGTTTCCACTGACGTTGTTAAACTGGATTCAATACTTACAAACCTCATTAAAAATGCTTTGAAATACACCGATTTAGGATCGGTGGAAATTGGCTGCAACAAGCAGGATAACAAGTTATATTTCTATGTGAAAGATACCGGGATCGGGATTCCGGAAAACAGGCAGGCCGCTGTTTTTAACCGTTTTGAGCAGGCCGATGTGGGCGACAAAAGAGCTTACCAGGGGTCGGGTCTGGGTTTAACCATTGCAAAAGCATATGTTGAAATGCTTGGAGGAAAAATGGAACTTGATTCGAAAATAGGTTATGGTTCCACTTTCAGCTTTTTTATACCGGCAGACGAAACTACCGGTGAGGTTATTACTGAACCTGAAATCAGCCCCAAAGAAGAAAAACTGGAGACCTTTGAAAAACTGAAAATTCTGATTGCCGAAGACGATTCTATTGCTTTTCAGTATCTGAAAGCGGTTCTCAGTGAAATTCCGTGTGAAATTTCTTATGCTGCAAACGGACAGGAAGCGGTTGAATTCTTCAAAAACAATTACGATATTGATTTAATATTAATGGATATCAGAATGCCTGTGATGGATGGCTACCAGGCCACCCGTAAAATCAGGGAAATAAATAGTCAGGTTTATATTATAGCTCAAACTGCATTTGCCCTGGCAGGCGACCGCGAAAAAACGATTGATGCCGGTTGCAATGATTATTTATCAAAACCAGTGAATAAGACCGAACTCCTGGATAAAATAAAAGAATTTGTAAGAACAAAAAAAAGCAGCAAAGCAGACTGAACAATATTTAAATACAGGTTGCGGGAAGATTTTTTAAAAAGTATTGATCATTATAAATTGACGCTTGATGATGGATTGGGATAAATTTAAATTCAAAGGAATTAATAAAACAAACAATGAAATGCCCGAAGTACCTGCCGTTTCTGTATTGGATACGGTGGATGACCGGATTTTTATAGTCGACCGGAATTACACACTTATTTACGGGAATAAAAGTTTTCTCGAAATGGTAAGACAAAACTCTGGCAGTTACCTTGAACGCGGGCAAAGTGCTTTTGCCGGAATTCCTGAAACGGTTGTATCGCAGTGGAAATCTTATTTCGACAGGATTTTTGAAAAATCGCAGGAATTTTCAATTGAATTTGAATCACAGGGCCTCGTTCCGAAAAAAGTATATGAATATCATTTCAGCCCGGTTTTTAATAACCACAATCAATTAATCAGAATTTTGGTGATTGGCCGCGATATCACACAATTGAAGAATACTGAAGCCGAATTAATAAAAAAAGAATCGTACCTCCGTGAATTGTTCAACGCAATTCCTGACCTCATTTTCAGGATTGATAAAAACGGATTATTTACCGGATACAAAGCTGCAACCGATGATTTATTTTATCGCGGGGGAGAAATTATCGGAAAATCTGTTCACGAAATTTTTATGCCTGTTTTTGCATCGGAAGTGGAGGAAAAAATACAGGCAGTATTGCAAACAAAGCTTATTCAAAGATTTGAATACCAGCTTGAAATACCTGATCGTGGTTTGCGTTTTTTCGATGCCCGGATGGGGCCGTTCGGTACTGATGAGGTGGTTACGGTGGTGACTGATGTTACCGACCAGAAAAAAGCAATAACTGACCTGGATAGCAGTATCAGCGAATTCAGAAACCTTTTTGAAAATGCCCCGGTTGGGATTTATCGCACAACTCCCGATGGAAAAATTCTGATAGCAAATCCTTTTCTGCTGAAAATTCTTGGGTATAATTCATTCGACGAATTAGCCCAAAAGGATCTTTCTAAAGATATTTATCATAAAGATGACCGACGCAATGATTTTATTAAAAGGGTTGAGCAGGAAGAAGTTGTTTTTGGTTTTGAATCGAAATGGCTGACAAAAGATAACAAGATAATTTCAGTTATTGAAAACGCCAGGGCCAAAAGAGATAAAAAGGGCAATATTCTTTGGTATGATGGAATGGTGCAGAATGTTTCTGAACAAAAAGAATATGAGGAAAAACTGAAATTTGAAAGGTCGATACTACGCACATTGATTGATAATATCCCGGATGCCATTTATTTTATCGACAAAGAGGGTAAAAAAGTAATTGCCAACAAAGCTGATGTTTTGAATATCGGGTATGAAATTGAAGAAGAAGCCATTGGCAAAACAGATGTGGAACTTTTTGCGGGTGAAATCGGACTGCGCGGGCATGAAGATAATTTGCAGGTAATAAATACCGGTGTTCCGATTATCAACCGCGAAGAAAATTTCTTTAATAAAGAGGGTGTTCAAACGTGGTTGCTGACCTCAAAGTTTCCGGTTTATGATGAACAAAGACAAATTCTGGGCTTGGTTGGAATTGGCCACGATATCACACACCGCCGTGAAACGGAAAAAAAGCTGAAAGAAAGTGAAGAAAAATACCGGTTGATGTTTGAAACTTCGCAAGAAGGAATTCTTGTGGCGCAGGACTACAAAATGGTGTATTTTAACCCGGTTTTTATCGAACTCAGTGGCTATTCAGCATCAGAACTTGAAAATAAACACTTTGCAGAATTAATTCATCCTGATGATTTTGAAAAGGTGGTAAATAACTACCGTAAAAGGCTTTCCGGGGAATTTGTTGAGCAACGTTACGAATTCAGAATGATTACAAAATCGGGCGAAATCAGGTGGATTTCATTAACCGGAGCCCCGATGTTATGGAATGGAAAGCCTGCAACACTCAATTTTATCAGCGATGTACATCAACGAAAACTGGCAGAAGATGCACTGAAGGAAAGTGAAGAAGTATTGCGTGAGCTTAATGCAACCAAAGACCGGTTTTTCTCCATCATCGCCCACGACCTGAAAAGTCCGTTTAACAGCATTGTGGGTTTCAGTGAATTACTGAAAGACGAAGTGAAATATCTCAGTCCTGACGAAATTTCGAATTATGCGGCTGCCATTTATAATTCGGCCAAAAACACACTGGGATTACTCGATAACCTGCTCGACTGGGCACGCATGCAACAAAACAGAATGTTGTTTGAACCCAAATTAAAAGTGCTGAAACAGATTGTCGATGATGTTTTTATGGAAATCGGCACCGTGGCGCAAGCTAAAAGTATTAACCTGTTTGATGATGTACCGGGTGATATTATTGTAAATGTTGACGAGAATATGTTTAAAACACTGATAAGAAACCTTGTGAACAACGCAGTAAAATTTACAAAACCCGGCGGAACCGTTAAAGTTTTGGCTGTGAAAGAATTGAACAGGGTAATATTATCGGTTACCGATACCGGGGTTGGAATCAGCCGTGAAAATATTGAAAAACTTTTTGATATTGGCGCCGGATTTACCACCCGTGGTACAGAAAACGAAAAAGGGACCGGCCTTGGCCTGATTCTTTGCAAAGAGTTTGTGGCCCGACACGGTGGTAAAATCAGCGTTGAAAGTGAAACAGGAGTTGGAAGTAAATTCATTGTTGAATTACCTCAAAATATTTAATATGGCAGGAATAGATATTCGGACAATTTTTTTGAATTATACCTTGGTAAATGTTGTCAGCCTGCTGATAATGATAATTCTATGGTTTCAGTTGCGGAAGCGTTTTGATGGTATTCATTATTTCATTCTCGATTTTATTCTGCAAATCAGTAACCTGTTGTTAATTTTCCTGCGCGGTCACATTCCCGATTTTTTTTCAATGGCTGTCGCAAATACTTTATCGCTTCTGGGTACATTCATGGGTTTAATCGGTTTGGCAGTTTTCACTGGCCGTAAAATCAATTACACGGTCAACATCATACTCATTGCACTGTTTTTTGCCATTCATACCTGGTTTTCAGTGTTTAATGAGAACCTTGCAATCAGGAGTTACAATTTTGCATTCTTTTTTCTGCTGTTAACTGCTCAGTGTACCATTATTTCGTTGTATAAAGTACCTGCCCATTTAAATAACCTTACCCGCTGGGTTGGGGTTGTTTTCTTATTATTCAGTATTGTAAATGTTGTCAGGCTGATTGTTTATCTTTTTTTGGGGATACAAACAAACGACTATTTACATGCAGGCCCCTTTGAAACGGCTGTTTTGCTGATTTACCAGATCCTGTTCACATTTCTCACTTTCTCGCTTGTGTTAATGTTTAACAGGCGTTTGTTACTAATGATAAATTCGGAAGAAGAGAAATTTAAAAAGGCATTTCATCTTTCGCCTTACGTAATTATAATTTCGCGGCCCAATGATGGTAAAATACTGGAAGTAAACAATGGTTTTAGTCTGCTTACCGGATATTCGGGCTCCGAAGTTCTTGGAAAAACTACGGTTGAGCTGAACTTTTGGGAGAAATTAACCGACCGCAGCGAAGTAATTGAACTCATAAACCGCGAGGGCAGGGTGCTACAAAAAGAATATCACTTCAGAAAGAAATCGGGTGAAATAGTGGTTGGGGTTTTTAACGCGGCTATCATTGAAATTTATGGCGAGAACTGTATGATGTCGGTTATTTACGACATTACAGAACGCAAAAATATGGAAACCAGGCTGATGGAACTCAATGCCACAAAAGATAAATTCCTGTCGATTATTGCCCACGACCTTAAATCTCCGCTCGGCAATATTTTTGGTTTCAGTAACCTGATTGTTGAGGGTGAAAAACTGGATGCCGGTGAAATTCATAAATATGCTTCTTTAATCAACAAATCAGCAGCAAATACGATTAACCTTCTTGAAAATCTGCTTGACTGGGCCTCCATCCAGGATGGGCGCATTTCGTTTAAACCCCGTTTGATGAACCTCAACGAACTTCTTTCTGAAATGGTTTCGATGATGGGTGAATCGGCAGCGGAGAAAAAAATTGAAATCTCGTTGGCTGAAAGCGGGGAGATCAGGGTGAAAGTTGATGAGAATATGATTAAAACTGTTGTCCGTAACCTTTTAAGCAATGCTGTAAAATTCACTAAACCAGGCGGAAATATTATGGTTTCAGCCATCATGACTGATAATGGGGTTGTGGTTAAGGTTACCGATTCAGGAGTTGGGATTTCGGCTGAAAACATCAATAAGCTTTTTGACATTGGCTCGGGATATTTTACACGTGGTACCAAAAACGAAAAGGGAACCGGAATCGGGTTATTACTTTGTCATGAGTTTATAGAAAAACATGGTGGAAAAATGATAGTTGAGAGCAGGGAAGGAGAGGGTAGCACATTTGGTTTCAGCATTCCGGTGAGTTAATAAAATGCCTTTAATAACTTGTTTTATTGACAGGCAAAAGAAAGTTTTTAAAAACCAAAATTGATTATTCAGTTTTCTGTAATTCGGTTCTGAAATATTAATACTTGATTTATAAATAAATAAGCAATGTTTTATATAGAAATTATTTACAACCTGTCGCTGCTTGTTACGCTGAGTTTGTTGTCAGCATTTATATGGAACGCACAAAAATTATCCTATGTCTCAAAATCGGTATTTCAGGGTTTTATATTCGGAATAATTGCGATTGTTGGCATGATGTATCCGCTGGAATTTGCCGAGGGTGTGATATTTGATGGCCGTTCGGTAATAATCTCGCTTTGCGGATTATTTTTTGGCCCCATTTCGGTTGCCATATCTTCTTTAATGGCGGTTGCTTTCCGCATTTACCAGGGAGGCGTTGGTGTATTTCCGGGTTCAATGGTGGTCATTGTTTCGGGTTTGACTGGTGTGTTCTTCTATTTCCGTTACTATAAAAAATACAATTTCATAAAACTGAAACACCTTATTATTCTGGGTTTTGTTGTTCATGTTGCCATGCTGTTGTTAATGTTGACTTTCCCCCGCGAGATTGCTCAAAACATTGTTAAAAAAATGGGATTGTATATTTTAACTGTTTACCCCTTGGCAACTATTATCATCGGACAAATTATCTTCGAAAGTATTGAAAGGCTCAGGTACAACCAAATTCTGAAAGCAAGTGAGGAAAGGTACCGGACGTTCTTTTCGCAGGTTTCTGATGGTGTTTTAAGATTTGAATTTGATAAACCAATGATTATCAGCCTGCCAATTGATGAACAGGTTGATTTTATTTACGATCATGCCCGTATTGCCGAATGTAATGATGCCTGTTTGAAAATGTACGGACTGACATCTGCCGAAGAAATCATCGGAAAAGGACAAATTGATTTTCATGGTGGAAGAAATAACCCGGTGAACAGGGGAGTTTTGCTATCTTTTGTCAGAAATAACTACCGGACAGAAAATGTAATAACAGAAGAAATAAATACAAAAGGACAAAAAGTTTTCTTTAATAATAATTCAATTGGTATTATTGAAAATAATAAACTCATTCGTATCTGGGGTACCCAAACTGATATAACAGAAAAAGTAAAAAGTGATAATTTACAGGAAGTATTGTTCAGAATTTCAAATGCTGCCGTTTCGTCAATTACTTTACTTGAGTTTCTCGAAATAATCAGGGAACAACTTGGCCATTTGCTGGATGCCACCAACTTTTATATTGCATTTTATGACGAGAATACCGATATGTTGTCAACACATTACGATGTCGATCAGAAAGATGAAATAGAAACATGGCCTGCAAAAAAGTCGGTTACCGGATTGGTAATTAAAAATCAACAATCTCTGCTGGTAACTGAGGCAGATATTATGCAGCTTTATAAGTCGGGTGAAATAGAATTGATCGGAACACCTTCGAAAATCTGGCTGGGAGTGCCGCTGATGATTAATAAAAAAGTGAACGGTGCAATTGTGGTCCAAAGTTACGACGATCCGTTTGCCTATAACGAAAAAGATAAACAAATGCTGGAGTTTATTGCCAGCCAGATCAGTATTTCGATTGAGAGAAAAAAAGCGGAAGAAGAATTGATTGTTGCCCTTGCAAAAGCACAGGAAGCCGACCGTTTAAAGACGGCATTTCTGGCCAATATGAGCCACGAAATCCGCACCCCGATGAATGGTATTCTGGGATTTACAGAGTTATTGGCCGATTCGCATTTTACAGGCGAGGAGAAAAGAGATTTTATCAACATCATTCGCAAAAGCGGCCAGCGGATGCTGAATACAGTGAACGATTTAATTGACATCTCGAAAATAGAAACAGGCCAGATGCAGGTGGTTTTAACCGAAACCAACCTACGGGAACAGGTTTTGAACCTATATAATTTTTTCAAACCCGAGGCTTCGGAAAAATTACTTGATTTCAGGCTATCAGAAAATATTAATCCGGCAGTGGCATTGGTCCGGACGGATGTTCCCAAACTCGATTCGATTATGACCAACCTGATTAAAAATGCCCTGAAATATACCGATTCGGGATTTGTTGAAATCAGGGTTTCGCTCACAGGCAATGTGTTTACATTTAGTGTTTCCGACAGTGGCATTGGCATTCCGGAGGAAAGAAAGCACGCCATTTTCAACCGTTTCGAACAGGCCGATATTGAAGACAGCCGGGCGCTCCAGGGTTCAGGTCTTGGTCTAGCCATCACGCGGGCTTATGTTGTTATGTTGGGAGGGACCATCAAACTTGAGTCGGAAGTGGGGAAAGGTTCTGAATTCACGGTTACAATTCCGGTCGAAGGAATTTCAGGACAGAAAGTTTCGGATGCAACAACCGTAAATAATGATGCACAACCATCGAAACCACATTTGAAGATTCTGATAGCTGAAGACGATCCGGTAGGCGACCAATACCTCACCATTTTGCTGAGCGAGTTGAAAGCTGATGTATTACATGCGATTAACGGGCAGGATGCGGTGGAGATTTGCAGGGAAAATACGGATATCGACATTGTGATGATGGACATCAGGATGCCGGTGATGGATGGATATGAAGCCACGCGGCAAATCAGGGCATTTAACCGCGAGGTAGTGATTATTGCACAAACGGCATTTGCACTGTCTGGCGATCGCGAAAAAGCGCTGCAAGCCGGTTGCAATGACTATATTTCGAAGCCAATTAAAAAGGATGAACTGATACAGATAATTTTAAAATACATTTGAAAACCAAAAGATTAAACCGGTATGGAAGCAGGATATTATAACGCAGTATTGATGGATGCCCCGTTCGGATATGCCAATCACCGCATTTTGCTCGATGAAAATGGTGTGCCGGTTGATTATGTTTTTCTTGAAGTAAACAAAGCGTATGAAAATTTCACCGGTTTAAAAGCTGCGAATATTGTAGGAAAAACAGTCAGGCAGGTTTTGCCGGGAATTGAAAATGATGAATTTAACTGGATTGCCTTTTTTGGGAATGTGGCTTTAACACAAAGCAAAGAAGTGGTGGAACAATACAGTAATATTCTTGACCGCTGGTACAAAGTATTTGTTTCGTCACCAGAAAAAGGATTTTTCTCCACGCTATTTCTGGAATCAACCCATGAACAGGTATTTGCTGAAGCATCAAAAGAACTGAGTGAATTCCGGTTTGAAAATATTGATTATAGTAAAATTGCAGGTTGGATGCGTACTATTTCAGGGGCTGATTATGTGGTGCTTAACAAGTTTGAAAAAAACGGAAAAGAATTTACAACCATGGCAACTGCCGGCCTGTCAGAAAATATTGCAAAGGCAGTGAAAATTATGGGCTTCGATCTGGTTGGGAAAAAGTGGGATTACGATGCCCGACGGGAACAAATGATTAAAGATCATAAAATTACAAGGTTTTCAAGTATCAGAACACTGGCTGAAAATGTATTTCCATTTTCTGTTATCAGTTTGATGGAAACAACTTTCAATCTTGGCGATCTGGTAATTGTTAAAACTACCAAGGACGACAAAATGGTGGGCGATTTTACACTGATTTTCAAAAAAAATCATCAGCTCCAAAACAGGGCAATTGTTGAGTCGTTTGCCGAACTTACTGGCAATACTTTAGCAAGAATTGATGTTGAACAACAACTGGTGATGAGTGAGGAAAAATACCGCCTTATTGCTGAAAATTCATCAGATGTTATCTGGATATCCGATTTAGACCTGAATTTTACTTATTTGAGTCCGTCAACACAGAAATTATTTGGTTACACTCCTGACGAACGAGATGAAATCAGTATTGAAAAACTTTTCCACCCGGATAAGATTGCAATGATTAAGAATTTGATCAGAGAACAATTTATCCTTTACCTGAATAGCGGAAAGCACGAAGGAATAATTATGGAAACGACCGGTATTCATAAAAACGGTTCGCCGGTTGATATTGAAGTTTCGGCAAAATTTATTTTTGATCAGAATCAACAGATTATTGGAATACAAGGAATTTCGCGCAATATTGCCGAAAGGAAAAAAGTGGAGGATGAACTCCGGAAAAGTGAGGAAAAATATAAATTGCTTGTTGAAACGGCAACAGATTCAGTTTTTCTGTTAAACGACGAGGGAATCATAACCGAAATTAACAATGCAGCATTAATTAATCTGGGTTATCAACGCGATGAAATAATCGGACAAACTGTGCATTTCATCGATCCTGGTTTCTCAACCAAAGATTTTCTTGATTTCTGGAAAAAACAGCCATTCAATCATCCGTTAATTTTTGAAAGCAAACACAGAAGAAAGGATGGATCCTATATTTCTGTTGAAATCAGTTCTCAAAAATTTCTTCAAAACAAAAAAACATTTTATTATGGCATTGCCCGCGATATCAGCGAACGGAAAAAAGCTGAAAAACGATTCCAGGCATTGATTGAAAATGCACCTGACGGTGTGGCAATTGTTAATATCCAGGGAATGATAATTTATGCCAGCCCCAATGCAATACGTCATTTTGGCTACGAATTTGAGGAAACAGTCGGCAGATATGGCAATGAATTTACTCACCCTGATGATCTTCCGGCAGTTTATGAAGTTTTGGAAAAAGTGATGAAAGACCCATCGCAAAAAGTTAAATTACAATACCGCTTCAGAAAGAAATCGGGTGAGTATCTTTGGATTGAAACTACTTTCTCCAATTTGCTTTACGACGACGCAGTTCAGGGAATTGTGATGAATTTTACCGATATAACTGAACGGGAAAGAATTATTGGCGAGTTGACAGAAGCAAAGAATAAAGCAGAAAAAAACGAAACTGAACTTCTGAAAATAAATAATGAACTGAAAGAAAGGAACTTATTTATTCAAACAATTCTCGATAATTTGCCAATTGGGCTTTCTCTCAATTATATTGATGAAGGGGATGCAATTTACATGAACCGGAAATTTGAGGAAGTTTATGGTTGGAGCAAAGAAGAACTTACTTCGGTTCAAACTTTTTTTGAAAAGGTTTATCCGGATAAAAAGTACCGGGATGAACTGATCCAGAAAGTTATGACCGATATACAAAGTGGGGATAAAGAGCGGATGCATTGGGAGAATATTTTTGTTACCTGCAAAGACGGCACTAAAAAAGTAATAAATGCAGTAAATATTCCTTTATTCGATCAGAATACAATGGTATCAACTGTAACCGAAGTTACCGATTTGTACAATACCCAGACTGATTTGATTAAGGCAAAAGAAAAAGCTGAGGAAGCCGACCGTTTAAAGACGGCATTTCTGGCCAATATGAGCCACGAAATCCGCACCCCGATGAATGGTATTCTGGGATTTACAGAGTTATTGGCCGATTCGCATTTTACAGGCGAGGAGAAAAGAGATTTTATCAACATCATTCGCAAAAGCGGCCAGCGGATGCTGAATACAGTGAACGATTTAATTGACATCTCGAAAATAGAAACAGGCCAGATGCAGGTGGTTTTAACCGAAACCAACCTACGGGAACAGGTTTTGAACCTATATAATTTTTTCAAACCCGAGGCTTCGGAAAAATTACTTGATTTCAGGCTATCAGAAAATATTAATCCGGCAGTGGCATTGGTCCGGACGGATGTTCCCAAACTCGATTCGATTATGACCAACCTGATTAAAAATGCCCTGAAATATACCGATTCGGGATTTGTTGAAATCAGGGTTTCGCTCACAGGCAATGTGTTTACATTTAGTGTTTCCGACAGTGGCATTGGCATTCCGGAGGAAAGAAAGCACGCCATTTTCAACCGTTTCGAACAGGCCGATATTGAAGACAGCCGGGCGCTCCAGGGTTCAGGTCTTGGTCTAGCCATCACGCGGGCTTATGTTGTTATGTTGGGAGGGACCATCAAACTTGAGTCGGAAGTGGGGAAAGGTTCTGAATTCACGGTTACAATTCCGGTCGAAGGAATTTCAGGACAGAAAGTTTCGGATGCAACAACCGTAAATAATGATGCACAACCATCGAAACCACATTTGAAGATTCTGATAGCTGAAGACGATCCGGTAGGCGACCAATACCTCACCATTTTGCTGAGCGAGTTGAAAGCTGATGTATTACATGCGATTAACGGGCAGGATGCGGTGGAGATTTGCAGGGAAAATACGGATATCGACATTGTGATGATGGACATCAGGATGCCGGTGATGGATGGATATGAAGCCACGCGGCAAATCAGGGCATTTAACCGCGAGGTAGTGATTATCGCACAAACGGCATTTGCACTGTCTGGCGATCGCGAAAAAGCGCTGGAAGCCGGTTGCAACGAACATATTTCGAAGCCCATAAAAAAACAGGATCTGATGCAGGTGATCGGCAAGGTTTTAAACAAAATTGAATAAGTTTCAAAACCTTGAAAAATTGATAATAACAAATAAATAATGAGTGGCAAAGAAATAAATATCAAAAAGTTAAGATTCTCCAAACGATCTGTTTTGATCACAATTGTGCTCATTCTGTTTCTTGCCGTTTCCTATATGGTTTATACCGATGTTAAAAAGAGAGCAGTCAAAGAATTTAATAATGAACAACTGATATTGGCTAAAACGGCAGCCCAGGGAATTTCTTCATTTTTTAAAGATTACCAGGCCAGCCTGACATTTCTTTCTGAAATTCCGGATATTATTAATTTTCAATCGGGTAGCGAATATTACCTGGAACACTTTTTTAATATTCGCAGCAATCAGATTGAGGCTATCTCCAGAATTGATGAAAATGGCAGAATAATTTATACCTACCCCTATAATGCTAAAATTATTGGTGAGGATATTACTTCGCAAACACATGTGCAGCAACTTTTAAAAACTCATAAACCGGTTATCAGCGATGTTTTTATGTCGGTACAGGGATATCTTGCAATTGCCATTCATGTTCCGGTATTCAGTGAAAACAGTTTTAAAGGAAGTATTGCCGTACTAATCCCCATCAATAAACTGGGCGAACAATATCTCGGGAACATAAAAATCAAAGGAACCGGAAGTATTTGGTTACTGAGCGAAAACGGGGTGGAGTTGTATTGTCCATATGAAAATCATACTGGCCGAAAATATATTGAAAACACAGATAACCATGAATTATCGGTTTCATTGATGGAATTAATCAGGTTTAATGAAAGCGGCTCGGCAACAAGTGTACATTTTGGTTCAAAAAACGGCGAAAATCCGGAATTTGTAGAAAAATTTGTCACCTTTTATAAAGCAAAAATTGGAAACACTTATTGGACCATTCTGATTTCCTGTCATGAAAAAGATATATATGCGGCATTTCAAAGCCTTCGAAACAGGCTGATTTTATTGTTTTTATTGTTGCTGGTTATCTTATCTTATTATTTTTATTCGATTTCGAAAATGCGGAATGTTTTGCGTGAAGAGGAAAAACGCCGGAAAGCAGAGAAAACACTCCGTGAAAGTGAAGAAAGATTCAGAACTATTTTTGATGAATCGCCCATTGGCATTGAATTGTACAATGCAGAGGGAGTTCAGATAAATGCAAATAAGTCCTCATTATCGATGTTTGGCATTTCTGATAAGGCCGCTGTCAGTCATTTCAATCTTTTTGCAGGAATCAGCCTGAACGACGAAAGAAAAAAACAACTGAAAGAAGGGAAATTCGTAAGCTACCAGTCGGTTTTTGATTTCGATGTGATAAAATCGCGTGATTTATACAAAACTTCAAGAACAGGAAAAGCCTATTTCGATTATTTTATCACCCCATTGCTGAATTCTGATGACAGAATAATCAACGGCTATCTTTTACAGGTTCAGGAAATTACAGAGCGTGTTAAAACGGAAGAAGAGAATATGATGCTGGCACATTCGCTGAAAAGTGTAAACGAATGTGTCAGTATCACTGATTTGAATGATAAAATTTTGTTTGTTAATGAATCGTTTCTGAAAACCTACGGATATACCCGCGACGAATTAATCGGCAAATATCTTGGATTACTGCGTTCTGAAAATAATTCACCAGAGATAACCGACGAAATATTGCCGGTAACAATTCATTCGGGCTGGCAAGGTGAATTACTGAATAAAAGAAAAGATGGCTCCGAATTTCCGATATATCTTTCAACCACCACCGTGAAAGACAAAAACGGAGAGGTAATCGCACTGATTGGTGTTGCCAGCGATATAACCGAACGCAAAAGATTTGAAAAGGAATTGATTGAGGCGCGTGAAAAAGCGTTTGAAAGCGACCGGTTAAAATCGGCATTTCTGGCAAATATGAGCCATGAAATAAGAACGCCGATGAATGGCATTCTCGGGTTTACAAATTTGCTAAGCGAACCGGGCCTCACAAGCACTGAAATCAGGGAATACATCAAAATTATCCAGAAAAGCGGCGAGCGGATGTTAAACACGGTCAACGATTTAATCGACATCTCAAAAATTGAAACCGGGCAGATGCAAATGGTTCATTCGGAGACTTCTGTAAAAGAACAGATTCTGAATTTATACAATTTCTTTTATCCCGAAACTGCAGAAAAAAGGCTCAGTTTTATTTTGAGAGACGATATTAAACCTGAAAATGTGATTATCAGGACCGATATTTCCAAACTCGATTCAATTTTGACAAACCTGATTAAAAATGCCATCAAATATACCGAAAAAGGGACGATTGAAATTGGCACTACGTTAATCGATAACAAATTGCAGATATATGTAAAAGATACCGGAATTGGTATTCCCGAAAACAGGCACGATGCGGTTTTTAACAGGTTTGAACAAGCCGATTTCGGCGACACACGTGCATTTGAGGGTTCTGGTCTCGGGCTTGCCATTGTAAAAGCTTATATTGAAATGATGGGTGGAAAAATTGAACTGAAATCACAGCCCGGAATCGGTTCGGTTTTCAGCTTTTTTATCCCGGTGGAAGTTGTTGCTGAAGATTCTGCAATTGAAAAATATCATGAAGAGGAAAAAAATATGGATGAATTGAAAAAACTTAAAATTCTGATCGTGGAAGATGATCCGGTTGGACTTCAATTTCTGAAAGCGGTTTTGTTTCCATATGATGCTGAGATTTTTACAGCCGAGAATGGCTTAATTGCTGTGGAACTCATGAAGAACACCCAGGAAATCAATATTATTCTGATGGATTTAAGAATGCCGGTTATGGATGGTTACGAGGCAACCCGGCAAATCAGGGAATTTAATAAACAGGTCATTATAATTGCACAAACCGCCTTTGCTTTATCGGGCGATAAAGAGAAAGCAATTAATGCCGGTTGCAACGATTATATTTCGAAACCGATACTTAAAAACGAGCTTTACGAAAAAATCAACTTTTATTCAGGAAAATCCTGAAACGTTGATTGACAACAAAAAAATACAGCCCGGCAAAAGCCGGGCTGTATTTTTTTTATTTGAAAAGTTGTTTTACTCTTTTTTGCCTGAAACTAATTTGTATTTATTGTCGGAGAAATAAGCTGTAATCAGTAAAACAAAGACCACAACCACGGCAATATAAACTCCGGCAGGTATTGGCGCTGGTTCTCCCTGTGCATACGAATGCAGCCCCGACAGGTAGTAATTCACCCCAAAATAAGTCATCAAAACCGAACTGAAACCAACCAACGCGGCAGCACTCATCGCAAAAATTCCTTTGAAACCCGGAATTTTGTGCATGTGACTGATGAACGTGTAAACAAGAATTGTAACCAATGCCCATGTTTCTTTTGGGTCCCAGCCCCAATAACGGCCCCACGACTCGTTTGCCCAAACACCACCCAGGAAAGAGCCGAGAGTAACCATTATTAATCCAATGATTATTGCAATGTCAATAATATTCACCAATTCTTTCAAGGTAAGGTTAATGCGTGTTTCGTTATTTTTGTTTCTGAAGATGATAAGAATAAGGTTCAGCAAACCCAATAAAGCTGCCACTCCCAGAAAACCATAACTTGAAGTAATGATTGCAACATGAACAATCAGCCAATACGATTTCAATACCGGCACCAGCGGAGTGATTTCGGGGCTCATCCAACTCATTCCGGCCACCATCAGTGTAAGGCCAGCCAGCAAAGTAGTTACCGAAAGTGTAATCTCTGATCGGTTGGCAAATAAAATTCCCGCCATGCAGGTCGCCCAACTGATAAATACCATCGATTCGTATCCATTGCTCCAGGGCGCATGTCCTGAAATGTACCAGCGAATTGCCAGTCCGGCTGTTTGAAACAGGAACAGGATTACCACAAAACCCAGCAATACCTTTTTAATGTTCAATAAACCAGTTCCAGGCTTAAAAATCGACAATAGATTAACAATTAACATTGCTAATCCCATAAAAAGGAAAATCTTCGATAATTTGCCAAAGATGTTGAGATTAATGTAAAGCACTTCGAAATTGATTTTTGCTTTCGGTGGAATAATCTTTGCGCCCAGTGTTTGCTGGTTGTTTGCAAGCCTTTCGAGCAATCCGTTGGCAGCGACCCAGTCCTTTTTCTGCACGGCTGCCAGGTAGCCGGTCAGGTTGTTTCGTACAAAAACTTCGCCTTCGTTACCAAGAATTGAAGCCTCATTTAAAGCAATCCATTTATGGTTTTCGTCACCGGGAACCGGAAAAACAGTCAGAAAATTGCCCAGAAATACAGAATTCAGAATGTTTACCCTTTCGTCAACATTCATCACTTCCTTATCCAGTTTATTTCTTTGATTTGCTTTCTTTTCATAGGCTGCAGTCACCATTTCGCCAAGCCTGTAATTACCCGAAGCATCGAACATTGAATTGTAAGAAGCATAATTTCCCGACACATTTAACATTCTTCTCAGTTCCGGGTTGCCAACTTTAATAATGGCTTCACCCTGCCATTTACCCGGGTTCACATGCATGTCGAGAAACATGGTAGAAGGTGAGTAATCTTCCCATGAGTTCTTTTTACATACTTTGCGCACAATTTCTGAGGCAAGGGTATTTACCGGTTCCACCCTGCCTTTTTTTGTCTGAATTAAAAGCTTGCTGAATTTTGCAACATGCTCACTGTTGTATTGGTCGGCATTCTGGGCACTTGCGTTGAACCCGAGAAAAAGTCCGAGTACCAAAATTGTAATCAGCTTTTTGCGTTCGGTCCTGAGTTTTGCCGAAGTTTTGATCAATGTTTTTATACGGCTGTTTTTATTAAAGAAAATAAATACCATTCCAATTGCCATTATAAGATACCCGATATAAGTTACTGTTGTTCCTAATCCATCATGGTTTACCGAGAGAATAGTTCCCTGTTCATCATGATCGTATGATGACTGGAAGAAGCGGTACCCTCCGTATTTCAGGATGTTATTCATGAAAATGCGGAATGGTTTTTCGGTGGCACCATCTTTTAAAATAACCTCGCTGGCATATGACGAAGGACTGTTTGAGCCGGGATATCTTTCAAGCTGAAAATCTTTCAGATAAATAGAAAATGGTATTTCGATGATTTTCGATCCGTATGAAACCGACACGTTAATACCTTCTGATTCAACTGTATATTCCTGCCCGGTTTCGCCTTTCGAACCGAAAACATTCATCGTACGGGTTGATGTGCCAATTTTCACTTCAGCCTGAAATGCGTCTTTCCCACTTCCCTGATCTTGTTGCACATATTGCAATTTTGCAATTCCTTTTGTGAGATACTGTTTGATGGCAAAGCTTGTATTACCCCAGACATAAGCTTTTTGAGTACTGATTTCGAACGCTGAATCGGGTTTGATAACAAAAGGTTCCTGTCCCATCATTTCCATAACACCAATTGAATCGCTGGCAACTGCATACAGAATCCCTTCTTTTAAAAACAAACTTAGTCCGCTTTCAACGGGTTTTCCGAAACTGAAACTTACTTCACCTCCTTTCAAAACATCACCATTTCTCAACAGAAAATCATTCCTGTTAGTTCCGTTGGTAACCGAAATTACAGAAACCATTGGTTCCCCGGCCGGATCGGCAACAAGAACTTCTTCTGCTGAAGGTACAAAGCCAAGATTTTTAACTGAAATGTGTTTACCACCAACCGATATGGATTCGCTAAACCTGTTGGCAGTATAAGGCGAAAACATCACCGGTTCTTCTGTAACAACTGTCTCAGTTCCCGAGGTTGCTTTTATCGTAATAAAAGTTTGTTCTGATAAAATAGTATTTGATGACGCGTTTTCACGGATGTGCATGGTTCCTTCGTACCCGACATAACGTGTCAGTCCGGCACCAATCAGAATGATTACAAATGAGATATGAAGTAAAAATCCCGGCCAGCGTTTTTGCTGAATCAATCTGTTTTCGATAACACTTCCTACAAGATTTACAGCTAGTAATACTAATAAAACCTCAAACCAAAGTGCATTGTAAACCAGAATTTTAGCTGTGATTGTGCCATAATCGTTTTCGATAAAAGTGGCATAACCAATGGCTACGGCAAAAATGGTAACCAGCACCCCGGTAAAAAACATGGAAAAGAAATATGTTGCAATTTTTTTCATTGAAACAGTTTTTAACTGATTTATTACATATTATCGGGGGATAAACATGTAAAAAAAATTCCTTTGCTCCAAAAAGCAAAGGAATTTTTAAGCTCCTTTCTACCCGGAATTATTTTTTCAGAGTAGGATCGGGATGAGAAATTACTTTATTGAATTCGGCAAAGTTCCAGGCTTTTTTTGCTGCCGGGTGTCCATCTGGTTTTTTACCCAGGTGGCAGGCTTTACAAGTGGCTTCAGTTGGTTCAACCATACCTTTTGCAAGTGCCTGTTCTTTGTTTTTCATAATAGCCGCAGTTTTATACATACTGCCCGGGCCATGACATGATTCACAAGATACGCCTTCGTCAACCTTGATTGTAGCCAGCAAACTTTTGTCAACACTTCCTGCTGTAGAATGGCATTTCAAACATTCAGCATTTTTCTTACCGGCATCATCAAGTTTTGCATAGGCTTGTGAATGTCCTGTTTTTTGCCATTGTGCAAATTGTGCTCCTTTTTCGGCTTTGTTATGGCACATTTTACATCCGTTTACACCGATGTATTTTGCCTGTGCAAAACCAGCAGCGCTCATTGTCAGGGCAATCCCCAAAACAAACATAAATTTCAGATACTTCATTTTAAACAGATTTTAAGGTTGATAATTAAATTATTCTCTCGTTTTATTCAGTTTTAAATATGCATTATTTTTTGATAATTGCCAAAAACAGAAATCAGCAAATTCTCTGCCATTTAATAAAGTGCCGAATGGCAGGTTGAACATAGCTCTGTTTGCCAGGCATCACCAATGTCAACCGGATGCCTGAATGTAAGAACCTGGTTGGGGCCTGCAAAAAATACACTGTCACCAATGGTTTGCGCTTTAATATTGTGGCACAAATTACAGTCTTTCGATATCACTCTTCCTTCGGTTGTCGAGTGCCGGTTGTTGTGGCAACGGTAACAACCATTTGATTCCATGTGACCCAGATTATTCGGGTAGCTTTTCCAGCTTGCTTTCATAAACGGAAAAATATTGGATGCGTAACCGTTTTGAATTTCAGCAATTGCTGCATCAATATCTGTTTTTCTTGATGTCACAATATCAGGATATGAAGAGTTATAATAATCATTAACTGAGTTCTGGATAGCCATCATAGCGCTGTCTTTTGTTGAATAATCGATATACAAAACCTGCATGGCAGCCAATTTTACTCCAGGTAATGTTTTAGAGATTTTACCCGATTTCATGGCAGCATCAATAAAATTTTGCGGAGCATTATAATTGTGCGAAGGCCTATTGTGACAATCCAGGCAATCCATCACGCGGGTTTCAAGCGAATCAATTTGTTGCTGGCTTAATCCAAGGTCATTGTCAACATAAACAAATTCTTCTCCTGTTTTTGTGTTGGTATATTTTACCCAGGGTATTACCTGCCGGTTATTCTCCAGTGGTTTATATTCTATTTTTACCTCAGGACTGATATGCTGGTGAATTCCTTTTACAACACCTGCCGCTGTTTCGTGTGTACTGGTTTTTACAAGCATCTGAAGCATAACTTCCGTGTTATTTTCGTCAGTGAGGTATGAGTTTTTAACTCTCAGTTTATCGTCATAAAACTTTTGTGGCCAGTGACAATGTTCACAGGTTTCCTGTGCCGGCCGCAGGTTGGCAATAGGAGTGGGGATGGGTTGCGGATATTTTTTCGCAATTACTGAATAAACCTGGTATAAACCTGAAAGTTTGCTTTTTACATACCATCCGGCTCCTTCACCAACATGACATTCAACACAAGCAACTCTTTCGTGAGCTGAACCATGATAAGTTGTGTACTCCGGTTCCATTACATTATGGCAGAGTTTTCCACAAAACTCAACCGATTCGGTATAATGAAATGCTTCGTAACTGCCAATAGATGAGATAATCAACAATACAACCGTGCCAACAATAAAAATCATTCCTGCATTTCGGGTTGACTGTGCATTGAAATCGATTACCGGCCAGTTCAGTTCTTTGCCTTCCTGTGTAGCTTTCCGTGCTTTTTTGCGGTTAATTCTCATTCCAATAGGAATCATCAACAACCCGATGATCATAAATCCGGGCAGAATGATGTAAATAAACAGTCCGATATAGGAACCACCAAACCCGAAAGCAGTATTCAGCAAAAACAGAGACAGTATGGTGGCAAGATTAAATACCGCAATTACAGTTCCTGATATTGAAATCCAGTTTTTTATGGAAGATGGTAATTTCATAATATTTAAATTTAATGAAACAGGAGTGAATAAATTATCAACACCGCCAAAATAGTTCCAATGCCCAATGCCAGGTAACCGAAAATTTTTATCATTTTCATTTTTTTAGGTGAAAACTCAGTTTCAACTGTATATTTTTCAAGTTTCCCTGATTTTACAAGTCGTTCGTAATCGCGAGGTCTGTCGTGTTTATATTCTTCAAGCGGAACATGACCTGTAAATATTACTGTATCCATCGGAAATGATTCTGGTCTTAAATGAGTATTAAAGAAGTGTATTGTAAAGATAAATACTACAGCCAGTAAAGCTTCATCGCTGTGAATAATCTGAGCTACATTAATAAGCCAACCGGGCAGGAATTTGGTGAAAACCTCCGGGAACCAAAGCATAAGTCCGGTAGATCCGATAACCACAACACCCCAGAATACTGCAAAATAATCGAACTTTTCCCAGTAGGTCCAACGTCCGTAATCTGGCCGTGGACCAATGCCAATAAACCAGCGGATTGATCCCCAGAAGTCTTTTAAATCCTGTTTGTTAAACATGAGGGTGTTGCTTCCGAAGATGAAATTTTTCAGTTTAAGTCCCTTGGATTTTTTCAATTTGAAAAGTGAAATCACGTGATAAATGAAATATCCGAAAGTCATAACCGCTGCAATACGGTGTAGAATACCAGCAACTTGCGCGCCTCCAATCCACTTTGCCATCAGTTTAGCCCAATCCATGTACGAGAATTTCAGAATCATACCTGTAAGTGCGAGGGTGATAAAACTGATGATTACAAAAATATGTGTAATACGTTGTGTTTTCGAAAATCTGCGTATATATACCTGACGCCCTTCAATTTTCGGATGTTCACGCTTTTTTATCATGTTTCCAATGGAACGAGGCAGCCATAGCAAAGTATGCAATCCGAATACAAAAAATACGCTTAATAATAGGGCTGTCATGGCCCAGAAAGTATAGTAAAGCCAGGGAAATTCTTCTTTATTATAATGTGTTGCATGGGTAAGATAACCGGTAAATTTCATATTTGCATCGGTGTGACATTTCTGGCAGGTCTTTACAATATTTCTTGGACTGATGGTTGAATTCGGGTTGTTCATCTTATATATGTTGTGCGAACCATGACAATCGGAACAACTGGCTGCCTGTTTGTGTCCGAGCCGGTGTGCTTTACCATGATAGGTTTCAAGATAGGTCTCTGCCAGTTCTTTATGACAATTTCCGCACTGTTCGGTAATCTGTGCCGTAAATCTGTCGCTCTGAACATCAGATATTCTGTGTGCCGTATGACATGTTTCGCAAGTCGGAAGTTTCAGTTCAGGTTGTCCGGGTTTGTAGCCATGATCGCTTGCAACAAACTGATCATAAATTCCCTTGTGACAATTTCCACAGGTTGCTGCAAGATTGTTTGGATGAATCGATGATTTTTCGTCTGATTGTTTCAGGTTATGATGGGTAGTATGACAATCGGTGCAAATAGCAGTTGACAATAAACCTTTTTCTTCAAGGCTTCTGCCGTGAACACTGGTGGAATAATCGTGCAGCGCATCCTTTTCTTTTAAGTCTGTACCCTCCAGTGCTTTTCCGTTACTTTGGTGGCACTTCCCGCAAAGTCCCGGAACTGCTGACCTGAATACAGGTGAAGTTGCATCGAGTTTCGATTTTACGAGGTGAGAACCATGACAGTCGGTGCAATAGGGTGCATTCTCCATTTTTCTGTCGTATGCCTGTCCATGCCCGCTTGAAGCATAAATATCGGCAATTTCAGCATGGCAACTTGAACAGTCAACTTTTTCAGCCGTTTCGCATGGGCGGGTTATGTGTGGTGTAATGTCGGAGTGACATTTAACGCAGGTGATATTTTTGTGAACAGAATTGGCAATATTCAGTACATCTACTTTTAGCGAAACCTGTTTCCCATCCACCACTTTGTGAACATTTTCCCTTTCGTGGCATACCAGACAGGTTCTGTCGGTAATGTTGTCAAGCACATTTCTGAGTTCAACCTTATGAGGAGGATGGCAATCGGTACAAGCCGGAATTGCACCCGGACTTTTTTCCCATAGGGTTTTATTGATAATTTTTACGTGAACATCTTCAATTCTTGCATGACAGGTCATACAAGTTGCTGCAATATTTTTACGTGATACAGTTGAATTGAGATTAGTATGAGGTAAAATTTTATGATTTCCATGACAATCGTTACAAGTAGCAGTAACCGTCAATCCCTTCTGGTACAATCCAATACCGTGTGTGCCCTGACTGTAGTTTTCAAGAATATTGTGCTGAGATACGTTGTATCCCCGTGCAACCGGAGCTCCTTCCCTGTGGCATTGTCCACAAAGAACCGGTATGTTCATTTTGTAGGTTCTCGATTTCGGATCTTTTGGAGTTATTATCTGGTGTGTTCCGTGACATTCCGAACAGGTTGGGGCATTGTGGTCATTTCTTTTTAAGGCAGCTCCATGAATTCCTTCCATAAATTCGGTCATTGCCCCATCGTGACAATCACCACAATTTACCTTCGTCATATTTTCAGGGTGGGGAAACTCGGTAACGGCAGCCTCGGTATGACAAAAAGTACATTCAAGTGAACTGTGAACCGATTTTTCCAGTGCATCTGGTTTTACGTACAGCGAAATTTTTTTTCCACTGCGCATTTTGCTGAGGTCCGGGTCGTTGTGGCACGATAAACAATCATCATTGGTTTGTGCAACTATATTAAATGCAGAAACCTGCAATAGCAACACCAGATTAATAATTGTGAAGTATGAAATTGAACTTTTCTGATTTATACCTCTGAATGAAGTACTTCTGAAAAATTCAGGCCAGATTGTTTTTTTATATTTCATGAGCTACGTATATCAATTGAGA
>CAZXVT010000042.1:0-29423 GCA_964644015.1 uncultured Maribellus sp. | reverse complement strand
TATAAAGTTGAAAATAGTGATGAAATTTAAAAAAAAAATCCTAAATAATAAATACTATAAAACTTTATGTTAAAATCAATTTCAAACTGTTTGTATCAGCTAATTCAGAGGAATTCTAAATATGAAAATTCAAATCTAAATTGTTATAAAATGAAAAACAGCACTTTCTTTCAAAAACTTACATTTTTGATGGTGTCGGTCATTTTGTTTGCTTCGTGCACTGATGAAACCGACAAACCTGTTTTCCCAATTTCCGCGACGATTTTTCACAGCGTGAAAGACAAACAGGTGGCATTTACCGCTTTAACCCACAGCGCAGTAAGCTGGTCGTGGGATTTTGGCGATGGACAAACCAGCACAGAACAAAATCCTGTTCACGTGTATGCAAAAGGCGGATATTATAATGCAGTTTTAACCGCTACCGATCAGGCCGGAACTACGGCAAAAGATACCGTTGAACTTGCACTCGCACTTGAGCCAATAAACTATTTAACAGGAAATCCAAATTCACCCGGGTACAAAGGCAAAACCTGGAGACTGACTAAAAATCATTCACCAAAAGACAACTTTTGTAATCCCAATCTTACATTTACTCCGATGGATCCAGATATTCCATCACTCCCGGCTGGTGCCTTTGGAACATACCTTGGAATACCAGAAATTTATGATGATGAGTTTACCTTTTATTATGATGGAAGCTACCGTCATGATGTAAAAAGTGATGGTGGCAGCATGGCCGGATTAGTTTATGCCTCTGTGATGGCACAAATTGGTCAAACCACCATCCTGAAAAAAAGCGGTAAAGCAGTTTTTGGTGCAGATATTTTAGCTACAGCAACCTATACTCCTGTTACTACCGCAAAATTTGTATTAAAAGAAAACGAAGATTTTACAACCACCACTTTGCCAAAATTTGCAACAGGTGTTGTTGGCGGCGTTCCTGTAATAACTTATCCAAAATCAATGACCATTGATTTTCCGAACAGTACTGAATTTATGGGAATCATGGATTTTCAAAGAAAAGTGTTGGTTCAGGAAATTAATGACAACTCAATGAGGGTTGCAATGTTTGTAACTTTAGATCCGGCAGCGATTGTGAGCACAAATCCCCTGGTTACACTAAGCACCACCGCAATGGTTCTCACTTTCGAAGTAGTTAAATAACAGCTCTAAATCAATCATTATGAAATTTATGAATGCAATATATAATTTAAAACACTATTTGCTGACTGCAATTACAGCAGTGGCAATAATAACCGGAATGTCAATTGCAGCATCAGCCCAGCAAACGCTAAAAGTTACCGGTACTGTTGTTTCTGCAGCCGACAATTCAGCTCTTCCAGGGTTAACTGTCGTTGTTAAAGGTTCAACTGTTGGTACAGTAACCAATATTGATGGTAAATATTCAATTGACGCACCGGCTGACGGAACTCTACAGTTCTCTTTCATTGGATTTACCACACAGGAAGTTCAGGTTGGAGGCAAAACTACAATCGATGTAACAATGCAGGTCAGTACTGAAGCCATCGACGAAGTGGTGGTAACTGCTTTAGGTATTAAACGTGAGGAAAAATCACTGGGATATTCAGTGGGAAAAGTTGGTGGCGACGAACTAACCCGCGTTGTACAGGAAAACGTTCTCAGTTCAATGGCAGGTAAAGTTACCGGCGTACAAATCAACCAGACTGGTGGCGCAGGCTCTTCTGTAAGTATGATCATTCGTGGTGCTACTTCTTTGAGTACCGATAACCAGCCGCTTTTTGTGATTGACGGAGTCCCGATGGCCAGTTCAATCAATAACGTGGGTGGTTTTGGTAGCGACAACAAAGTTGACTATGGAAATGCTATTTCTGACATTGACCCTGAAAGCATTGAAAGTGTTTCGATCCTGAAAGGGCCCAGTGCTGCTGCACTTTATGGTACACGCGCAGGGAATGGTGTGGTGATCATCACCACCAAAAAAGCCAAAGAAAAGCAGGGAATGAAAATTGAATTGGTTTCGAATACTGTATTTGACATTCCGAACCGCTATCTCGATATCCAGTCGCGGTTTGCATTTGGTGCAAGACCTTATACTCCCGATGCTTTTGAAAACGGAATTATTCCTCCTTTCAGCCCATCTGAAGCTGTAGGTGCCGGTCCTGAACTCGATAAAGGATACTGGCAGGTACAACCTTTTGCACCGCTTGATGCCAATGGCGTTCCGATTCCTACTGAGTTGGTTTCATATCCTGACAACTACAAGGATTTCATTAATAAAAACGCATTTACCACAACCAACAGTGTTGCAGTTTCAAGTGCCAGTGAGAAAGTAAATTACAGGCTTGGTTTTTCAAATATGACCAACAATGGTTTGGTTCCCAATTCAGACCTGAACAGAAATAATTTCTCTATCGCCGCAACTTCAAAAGTTAAAAAGAATTTAACTGTTAGTACCGATATCAGTTATACACACAACTGGTCAAACAACCGCCCATCAACCCAGGATCGTGGTACCAACCCACTGCAATGGGCTGCGTGGACTCCGCCGAATGTTGACATTCATCAATTGGAAGATTATAAACTGGGTGGTACACAGATTAAAACAATCGCCACGGGTTATGAAAATCCCTATTATCTGGCTTATGGTATCGAAAACAGCTTCAGCCGTAACAGACTTTTGGGCAATTTCATGGCTACCTGGGATATTTCATCGAATTTGAGTTTAATGGGCCGCTATTCTTTGAATAAATCCGACGAAGTACGCGAAACCAAAATGGACCCCGGTTTTTCAAAAGAACCCAATAACGGTTCATATGGTATTGTTACCGGCGAAAGTATCGAAAGAAACATGGATGCGTTGCTTACCTATAAAAACAACTGGAACGATTTCAGTTTGAGTACCTCAATTGGAGGTAACATTTTATACTCAAGAGGTTCAAGTGTAAGCAATTCAGCAAAACCAGGTTCAGGATTAATTATTCCTTACGTTTATACCATTCAGAATATTAAAAATACAGCATTGAACTACTCCAACTCAAGATATGAAAGAGCCATCAACAGCGTTTATGCAATGGCAAATATGGGTTGGAAAGATATGATTTATCTCGATCTTACTGCCCGTAATGACTGGTCGAGTACGCTTCCTGAAGAAAACCGTTCTTATTTCTATCCGTCAGCATCGCTCAGCTTAATGATTAATAATATGCTTGATTTGGGCAGTGATGTGAATTTACTGAAACTCAGAGGCGGTATTGCCCAGGTAGGTAACGATACTTCACCCTACAGCTTGTATGCGAGCTACTATGACGCAGGTCAGTGGGGCGAAGCCATCAGACTTGGCAAACCGGGAAGTCTTCTGAATCCGACTCTTCTTCCGGAAGAAGCTACTTCGTATGAAATTGGTATCGATTTCAAAGCTTTTGACAACCGCCTGCGTTTCGAAGGAACTTATTACAAGGAAGACAACCGTAACCAGATTCTGAATCCGCCATTAGCAGGTTCAACCGGGTTCTCAAGTATTAAAATTAATGCCGGTTTATTGCAGAGTAAAGGCTGGGAATTTATGGTGGGTTACACTCCTGTCAAAACCAGTGACTGGACCTGGGACCTCAACCTGAATTTCACAACCAACAACACTTATTTGCTTGAACTTTCTGATGGAGTTGATTTCATCGATTTTTGGGATGAAGCAAGGGTGAAAAATACAGCCTGGGTGAAAAACGAAGAATTAGGTCATGATGGTTTAATCGGAAATCTTTACACCCGTAAAATTTTACGTGTAACCGACGAAACATCACCTTATTACAATTATCCGATACTTCCTGAAGGCGAAGATGCTGAATGGCAGAAAAGTGACGATTATGAAAAAATCGGTAATTACAACCCTGATTTCATGATGGGACTTCAGTCAAATCTTTCATATAAAAACTTCACTTTAAGTATGACTTTTGACTGGCGTTCAGGCGGACAGTATGTTTCTCAAACCTGGCGTTATATGACAGAAAGTGTGGTATCGAATACCTGGCTCAACCAGCTTGTTACACCGCCCGATGGACTGGGAGGACAAACCAGCCAGGCACTGCGCGACTGGGTAGTGGCGAATGCTGACCAGTTAATATTTACGAATAATCCGCGTCCGGTTGGTGGTGCTACCGCTGAAGACGGTGGGATTTACAACGACTACTACACCGGAATCGGTGCTTCAGATGGTATTTTTGCACCCGGCGTTTACGGACATTACGAGAATGGGAAATTCATTCTTGAAAAAGAAAACCTTGGTGGACCTGGCACTGAAGTAAGGCCTTATGTTGCAAGTTACCCATGGGATCTTGGTGAAGCTAACATTTTTGACGCTGACTATATCAAGCTGCGTGAAATTGCCCTGACCTACAATTTACCCAATAAATACACCCAGAAAATCGGTGTACAGGATGTGAATTTCTCTGTTTATAGCCGTAATATTATGATCTGGACTAAAAATGCAGGTTTGGGGATCGATCCTGAAAGAGCTTACCAATCAGGGGGTAGTAATAGTGGGTTCAAACAAGGTGTTGAACGTTATAATGCTGAACCATGGGTAATTCCGGTGGGTTTCAAAGTTGGTTTTACTTTCTAATTATTAAAACTGAAGATCATGTATAAAATGAAAAAAAGTATAATAGCTACATTAGCACTGGTTTTTACACTGATGATTTCGTGTAAGGATCTAACCGAGCTAAACATAAATCCCAACGGGGTTGACCCGGCCAATGCCGATCTGAATTTCCTTTTACCTACTACCGAAACCAGTTTGGGTCAAACTGTATTTGGAAACGGGCTGGGTACTTTCTCAGGTGTAATGCAACAAACCCAGCAAACCGGCTGGCAGGGTGGATATAATAATTATGAATGGGATGACCTTTCGCATAGCTGGGGTGGTTATTACAGCATGTTGATGAATAATGATGAATACTTCAAAAAAGCGGTTGCAGGCGGTTATGAATTCCACGAAGGCGTGGCCCGTGTCCTCAGAGCTTATATATTTGGAATGATCACCGACTTGTGGGGCGATGCACCTTACAGCCAGGCCTTGAAAGCGGAACTCGGCCCTGGATATTTCAAACCAAAATTTGATGATCAGAAAGATATTTATCTGGGAATTCTGGCCGATCTTGATACAGCGAATGTTTTGCTTTCAAAAGGAAGCTACACAAATGTTTCTCCAAAACAGGATGTGATTTATGCTGGCAACGCCCAAAAATGGCAGAAATTTGCCAACTCACTCGCTTTGCGCTATTACATGAGATTGCAGGCTAAAGAACCTTCAATTGCTGAGCAGGGTATTAAAAAGATTGTTAATGATCCCGGGAAATATCCTTTGATTGTTTCTTCATCCGATGATGCCAACATCAGTTTTATTGGTTCAGCTAAAGAAAATTCGAACCCATTGAATACGGTGTATGATCTTGATCCTTCAGGTTCGTACATGAGAGTTAAAATGGCGATTACATTTGTCGATTCGCTCCAGAAATACGACGACCCGAGGCTGGCAATCTGGGCCAATAAAATCCAGACTCCACTCGTACTGGTTGAAGGAACGGGTGTTGACAGAATCGTGAATGGCAAACGCGAAGTTTCGCAGGATGTGGTCACAAAATTTGAGACCGACAATACCATGAAGGTTGATTTTGATCCGGAATTTGCTGGTGTTACCATATCGCACCCGAAAGTTCAGATCTTCAACATGAACAATGCAAATCCGGCACAGGGAACTGTAAATCCTCACGCATCTCATCTGAATGACAGATATAAAAAGACTGCCGACCCATTGGTGCAGATGAGACTGATTTCTGCTGCCGAAGTGAATTTTATTCTTGCTGAAGCAGCTTATCGTGGCTGGATCAGCGGCGCTGAAAATTATTACTCCGCAGGAATTCAGCAATCATTGAATGCCTGGGGAGTTGGAAATCAATTCAGCAGTTATATCACCCGTGCCCCATATAATGGTCTTAACAGTATTCTGGTACAAAAATGGTTTGCAAGCTGGTCAACAGCTCACGAATCCTGGTTTGACTGGAGAAGAACCGGCATGCCAGTGCTGAAACCGGGCGTGTCGGCAAAAAGACAGGCATTACCATTGAGATTGTATTATCATTATACAAACGAAATTTCAAAGAATCCGGACAATGCTGCAACTGCCATTGGTAAGTTACAGCCTACTTCTTTCCAGAGTGGAGACCAAAGCAATAACAGTGCCTGGTCGAAGATGTGGGTACTACAGGGGACAAATAAACCCTACTAATTCAATTTCATCCCATATAAATAATAAGCAGACAATTCAGAGTATTGTCTGCTTATTTTTGTTTCAATATTTCGAATAATTAAAATTCAAAACAATTTCAGATATGAAAAAATCATCAATGAAGATTTTGCTTTTTACAATGGCTTTGGCCTTTTTATTTGCCTGTCAGAAAAAGCAGGAAGTTAAGGTTCAGGTTACTCCCGAAAATGCATTGCAATCCTATCTCGATAACGGAGATTCTTCATTTAAATGGAATGTTCAGGATTCAACAGCTACTGAAGGAGCAAAACTATACCGGCTGCTTATGACTTCGCAAACCTGGCGCGACACAGCCTGGAACCACGAACTTACAGTAATTGTTCCTGACTCAGTAAAATATACTGATGCACTGCTTTTTATAACCGGTGGTAGTATTAATCAGGACGGTCAGCCAAACACCCACAAATGGGACGAAAGCCTGACTGCTTCTCTTAACGAAATAGCAAAAATAAACAAAGCCATTGTTTCCATCCTCTGGCAGACACCCAACCAGCCCCGTTATGGTGGAAAAACAGAAGACGAATTGATTTCGATGACATTGCATAATTTCCAGAACGACAGCGATTACACATGGCCGCTGCTGTTCCCGATGGCAAAAAGCGCTATCCGTGCCATGGATGCGGTTCAGGAATTCTCAGCACAGAAAAATAACCAGCTTGTCAACCAGTTTGTGGTAACAGGCGCTTCAAAACGCGGCTGGACAACATGGCTTACCGGCGCTCATGATAAACGCGTAAAAGCTATCGCACCAATGGTGATTGACATGTTGAACTGGCCGTTAAACCTCGAATATCATAAAGTCACCTGGGGTGATTACAGTATTCAGATTGAGGATTATGTGAAACTTGGAATTGTGCAAAAATCTGACACACCCGAAGGTAAAAAGGTGGCAAAAATGGTCGATCCGTACTCGTATCGCAGTAAACTTACGATGCCCAAAATGATTCTGATGGGAACCAATGATGAGTATTGGCCGGTGGATGCCATAAAAAATTATATCGACAGTATTCCGGGAGATAATCACATTTGTTATACACCCAATGCCGGTCATAATTTAGGTGACAAGAAAACCGCATTAGGTACGCTGAGCGCCTTTTTCGGTACAATCATTTCAGGGCAGCAGGTACCAAAATGCGAATACACACTTTCAACTGAAAACGGGAAAACAACCGTAAAATTAAATGCTGACGCGGCATTGCTTACTGATGCGATCGTTTGGAGCGCTGTATCAACCGACCGCGAATTCAGGGATAAAACCTGGACAAGCACCAGCCTCGGCAAATCGGGTGTTGAGAGCTTTACTTTTGAAACCCCGGTCCCGGTATCAGGTTTTCAGGCTTTTTACATCGACCTGAAATACAAAGCACCGTTTGGTGGCGAATACACACAAAGCACACAGATGTTTCTATCCGACAGTAATGGTATTTTACCAGCAGGAAAGTAGAGTCTAAAGTATCCAGAATCGAGCATCCAGAATCAAGAATCAAGTATAAAAATGAAGTTCCTCAGAATAACCGGAATCACCCTTGGAATCATCGTTTTACTGTTAGTCGCAATTTATTTTGCAGCAACAGGCCCCGTGGTTAATGAACCCTATTTCGAAAGTGAATATTTCAGAACAGGCATGTCCGGAATCGATAGTCTGAAAAATGTTGCCAAACCCGAAAACGGAGCTTTGTGGGCTGGTTTTTCAAAAATCAGTCTCACTCCAAAACTGAATAGCCCGGCCGATAACGCTGAAAAAGGTGAATTTATGCAATTGCCACTGGCTGGTTTTGGTGGTCGCAAAGGTGCCCCGGCAACTGGTATTCATGACAGTGTTTTTGTTAAAGCCGCCGCATTGAAAATTGGCGTGAAAATGGTGGTTCTTGTTGGGGCCGATTTGCTGATTATGCCGCCAAACATCACCGATTCGGTAATGAAAATTCTGGAAGGGGAAGGAGTTAACCGCGATCAGGTTTATTTTTCGGCAACCCACTCCCACTCCAGTTTGGGTGCCTGGGGACCTGGTTTTACCGGAAAACAATTTGCAGGCGAAAACAACAAAAACGTTGAGAGATGGCTGATTCAGCAGATATCGAATGCTGTGCTGGATGCAGTTGCTGATTTGAAACCAGCCAGAATTGCAACAGGCGATTTTAATGCTGAAAACTATACCCGTAACAGATTGGTGGGTGATTTGGGAACCAAAAACGACGATTTCAGTTTTCTGTTTGTTCAGCAAAACGAAGGGAAAAAAGCAGTGATCGGATCATTTTCGGCGCACTCAACCTGTATGGGCGACAAAAACATGGAAATCAGCGGCGACTACCCGGGTTACTGGCAGCGAAAATTGGAAAATTCCGGCGTCGATCTGGCAATTTTTATAGCCGGATCAATGGGCAGCCAGACCAATCGCGGCGAAGGTGAAGATTTTGAAAGGCCCCGATTTATTGGCGAGTCACTTGCCGACAGCACCCTTGTACACATCGGTAGTGTATCGCTTTCTGATTCTGTGGCATTCAATTCTGCAACATTGAAACTAAGCTTACCTGAATACCATTTCAGGGTTACAACCACCCGGAATCTGTCATCGTTTTTAACCGCGAAACTGATGCCTTATCCTGAAAATGCTGTTTTGCAGGTTCTCAGGATCGGTAACATGATCTGGGTTTCAACACCTGCCGATTTCAGCGGCGAATATGCCTTTCAGTTTAAAAATACGCTGGCGGCAAAAGGATTCGATGCCAACATTACAAGCTTTAACGGAAGTTACGTGGGTTACATCATCCCCGGCCGCTATTTTTATCTTGATGAATATGAACCCAAAACCATGGGAATGTTTGGGCCGACAATGGGTGACTACACATTTCACCTGATTAACCAGCTTGCCGGACTGATGACAGGGAATAATTAAAAATGAGAAATTAAAAATTCTGAAAGTGAACCTAAAAAAGATTCTGAAAACACTTAAATACCTTATTCTTTGCCTGGTTCTTGTAATTGTGCTGACTTTAGCCTGGTTTGTGGCTAAACCACTGTGGAATCATTGGGTAATTTATCCACGATTGCAGGAGAGTGTTGCCGAATTGCAGCAACTCAGAAAAGAGCTGTTGCCAAAAACAAACCTGAATGTTTACCGGGGTGTGATGCACCTGCACAGCTATCTTTCTCCCGACAGCGAAGGGACACTCCATGATTTAATCCCTGCCGCCAAAAAGAACGGGATCGATTTTATGTTTCTCACCGATCATCCAAACTACCAGCTTGATACGTTTCCGAAAGGTTACAATGGTTTTTACGATGGCGTTTTAATTGTACCCGGTACCGAAAAACATGGTTTTGTCGCATGGCCACTCGACTCAACTGTTATCGACCTGAAAACAAATCCCGATACGATTGCAAAAAATATTGTGTTGAATGGTGGCTTGGTTTATTTTTCGCATACCGAACAACACCGCAACTGGGGAAATCCGTGGTACAAAGGAATGGAAATCTATAATTTTCATACCGACACAAAAGATGAACAAGTGGCGCCACAAATCTTTAACTTCCTGGTAAACGGCAGCAAATACCGGATTTGGGCATTGCGTGAAATGTTTGATGAACAGACAAGGATACTTGCCCGCTGGGATTCGTTGAATGTTTACAGAAAAGTGATCGGATTTTCAGCGGTCGATACGCATGAAAACCAGAATGTCAGGGCCCGCTACACACCTGGTGGCAGAATAGAATGGCTGGGACCCAATTGTAATGTGATTGACACAACCTCTGTTAATTTCCTGAACCACTGGCTGCTGAGCGAACCCGATGCAAATGGATGGGTTTTCAAATGGCTGATTGACACTTACATGGAAGGTTTTGACTACATCACCAACTATGTTTTTGCCGATACACTTTCAACCAGATCACTTGCTGAAAACCTGAACAAGGGCCACCTATACACGGCTTTTAAAACGCTGGGCGATGCCAAAGGATTCAATTTTTTTGCGCTGAGTCAGTCTGATGAAGTCGCTGGCATTATGGGAGATTCGGTGAATATTTCAGAAGTTAAAAACCTTGGCGCTGTTGCCCCGCTTCCGGGTCAATACCGGCTAATTCACAATGGCAAAGTTATTCAGACTTCATCAACCGACGGCTATGAATTCAGCTTTGTCGGCCCCTTTGAACCGGGAGCCTGGCGAATTGAAGTGCATGTGAATATCAACGGGAAATACATACCCTGGATTTATGCAAATCCGGTTTATTTATACTGAAAACGTATGATGTTATAACACAGTAAACATAACTACACACCTTATATTTTGAAAATTAAACCGCTGTTAAAAAGTTTATTGTTTAATTTTTATTTAAAGTAATATGAAAATCAAAGTCAGTTTTTTTATCCTGTTTTTGTTTTTGGTTTCAGGAACTTTTGCACAGACTTTCAAAGCCGGAGCTGCAAAGCGTGATATCACACCTGAACATTTGCTTCCCATTTCAGGTGGAATGGGCGAACCTGTAATGCCCACTGATTTCCAGGGCAAATTAAGCACCCGCGTGCTGGTTCTTGAAAACAACGGAACAAGAGTTGCCATTGTTGGCGTTGATAACATTGGCTGGCCTTCGTATCTTGGCGATCTTTCGCGCAACAAAATTAAAGGTGTAAAACCAGAAAATGTGCTGATTGGCGTTACTCACACACACAGCGCTCCCGATGCTTACGGTTTTCCGGATGAAAAAGGGAACACAGCAGCCGATCTGAATTATCTGAAATGGTGTGCCGATCAGATTGCTGACGCGGTAAACGAAGCCGTTACAAAACTGGAACCTGCTTCTTTAAAAACTGCTGTTGACAAGGCAAAGGGAAAAATTGCCTACAACTATTATGCGCCAGAATTGTACGACAAAAGAATGGGTGTTATCCAGGCAATTGCCACCACCGGCAAAAATGCAGGAAAACCCATTGCAACACTCGTAAATTACGCTACTCATCCTGAAATTTTAGGAACTGACCGCAAATTATTGAGTCCCGATTTGTGTGGCCCGTTGTATGACAGGATTGAAGAAAAAGGTGGTGGAATGGCCCTTTTCATGAACAGCGCCCAGGGTGGAATGGTGACTGCCGACACAAGGCTTGACAACGGTGGCGAAGCCAACGACTGGAACGAATGTATCCGCATTGGCAACCTGATGGCCGACGAAGCGTTGCGGATCATTGCTTCTGCCCAGGTTCAGGAAAATCCTAACGTCTACTGCACATCAAAAATGATCGATTTCCCGCTTGAAAACGAAGCCATGAAATTTGTATTCCAGCATTCGCCGGTGGCTGCCCTTGCCAAAAATAAGAACGCTGACTATTCGAAAGTCACTACACGCATCAACCTTCTGAATATCGGAACTGCGCAGGTATTGACCATTCCGGGTGAGGCACTGCCCAACATCGGATTCTATGTAAAACGCCACATGAAAACCGATCAGCCTTTCCTTTTTGGACTTACCAACGATGCTTTTGGGTACATGCTGACCAAGGAAGACTTTAACGGATTCGAGCGTTACAATTACGTTTCAAGAACTTCGCTGGGCGAAATGACCGGCGAAATTTACGAAACCGAAGCGCTGAAAATGATTAAAGAAAATCCGGCTCCTGAAAAATAAGGATCGATTGTGTAAAGTAACAACCCGCAAAAACTGAATAAAACAGTTTCTGCGGGTTGTTTTTTTATAACCGGAAATTACAGATGTTTTTCAAAAAACACATCCATTTTGGTTTGCATGTAATCGTTGGCGCGTTGCGCAACATCCATGGCATGTGGCCAGAGCGGCAGTTTGTAATACTCGGCTGGCACGCCAAGCCTGTCCAGCCGTGCTTTCAGCGTATCCGACTGGCTCTGCGGTAAAAGATTGTCGGAAGTACCCTGGAAGATAAGCGTTGGCGGTAATCCTTTACGTAAATATTTTGCAGGAGAAGCTTCCCAATACAGTTGCGGTCTTTCTTCGTAAGAATGACCGATAAATCCGGTTACCAGAGGCTGTTTCCGGGCATATTCAGTTGTCATATCCACCGGACCGTAAATATCAACCACACATTTTACTTTATGCGGGCGGGTTGCCAGATAAACACTGTCGAGTGGAATGGCAGGCTCCTTAAAATCGTAGGTTGTCATTAAAACCAGGTGACCGCCTGCCGAACCGCCAATCATAGCCACACGATCGGGATCATAACCATATTTTCCGGCATTACTGAAGAGAAAATGCATGGCATCGGAAACATCCTGAACACAGGCAGGGTAAATGCTATCGTTTTTCAACCGATACGAAACCGTTGCAGTAACGTATCCTTTTTCGGCATAATCGACTAAATAAACCAGGTAATCAGAACGTTTACCTCCCTTCCAGCCCCCACCGTGAACAAAGACCAAAAGCGGTGCAGGTTCAATGAGATTGCGTGGTTTATAAATATCGAGCTGAAGCGATTTTCCACCCACATTTTTGTACTCTATATCTTTGATTTCTTCAATGGTTGCCGGAATTTCAGGTTCGAGGTCGGCCATTTTTTCCAATCCTATTCCGATTGCCAGATAATCCAGCAGTTCGAAATGATAGGCAATCGGGGCTTTATCCGGGAAAAGCCAGCCGATGGTTCGCGGAGTAAGCATTAACACAATAAAAAGACCAAGGATTATCAGAAATCCTTTTAAAATTCGTTTCAGAACAGTTTTGATTTTCATAATTATAGTTTTTTTGTGCCAGAGCCCTGAACTGCGGGGCGGATTGTATTTTTTACTAACCTCCCCGGGTTGAAACCCGGGGTTATTCATATTTTGCCCCTTTGGGGCAGACGGCTGTTGGCTGTTAGCAACTGACTCCTTGCTCTCCTTCTCTTTTGCCTTTTGTCTGCTAATTCCTCCCTACATGCGATTTCCCGCTCTTTGCCTCTGCCTTTGACTGGATACTTCTAATAACTACCTGCTGCCAACTTCTTCCTTCCGTCTCCGGACTTCGGTCTTCCGACTTTCTTCTATTTCAACTCTCCCAGCATCTCCTGCAAATTATGGTGAATCACACCAGCAGTCTCAGGTCCCAGGGAATTTTCCTCTCCATACGGAGAATTATCACGCCCGTAAGTAAATGGAGCTTTTACATCCCACTGACTTTTGGGCAAAATGTAACCCACCTCATCGTTGGCAAGTCCGAATACAAACTTGTATTTACCGGGCATCATGTCGCGAATAACCGGAACTTCCACTGGTTGAATTCCAAAATCATTTCCTTCGGGTGCGTCAACCGGGCCGTTTACCAGTTCGGGGTAAATTTCGCCGGGAATGGTCACAAAAGAAACCGGTCCAATCTGAGCCACAGCCAATTCTGAGCGCATTTTCATCCAACCTGCTGTACCACGTTTCATTACTCCCAAGGCAGCACCCAGTTTAAAAAGGGTATTATCAATTTTCAAAGGAAGAGTTTTTACAACCAGCGAAATTGAAGCAGAATCAATTACTTCAGCCGGATTCTCCATCGCCGTTAAAGTTGCCAGCCCAAGAATTTTTCCTTCTGCTTCTGCCTTTGCATACGATGGTTCTTTTAATTCTTCACCGTTAAACGGATGTACAACCGCCAGACTCGGGTGTGTACACATCAATCCACCCAGTGCAGCATTGACAAAAACTGCCGTTCCGCCAATTCCGGGTTTCACCAGACTGTCGCCATTGTAAACACCTTTTTCCACATTTTCTCTGAAAAAATGAGGATAATCGGAACTTACCAGCAGATTTTTACTCCACAGCGTTTCAGGATGGTTTCCCCACGAAAGCAGTGACCCGAGTGTTTCTCCGGTTTCAGCATCCACTGCTTTTATCAGGCGCAATCCCGAATCAAAAACTTCAGGTTTCCGGGTATCTTTTACCAACGCGGCTGCACCTGTCATGTCTTCCGAAATTTCAAGTTTGGCAGGGCGCAATTTGCCTGCAGCTTCAGTTACCGAGTGTACAATTCGTGATTTCACAAATTCCAGATATTCAGGATTAACACCCGATTTAAACGGCGTTTTTCCCCAGAGTCCCAGCAAATCGGGGCCTTCGTGTGTATGCGTCGAAGCAATGATGGTGTATGTAATCCCCAATTCTGAAGGAATCATTTTCCGTACATCCACAACATCGTCGTTCATAAATCCGATAGCATCGAGAACAACAACGGCGAGCCGTGTTTTTCCGTCATCAATAATCAGGGTTCTGGCCCAGGTATCGTCGTGAACGCCGTTGGCCGGTTTACTGTTACTGAACCCGGCAATCCAAACCGGATCAAACTTACCATTGCCATTTCCATCAGTGAATGTATCGCCTTTCTTGGGTTCATATTTGGCATTTCCATCTTTGTCCTCCCAGCGGTCAGGCACTTCAGGAGTGATGGTAACAGCTGCAAAACCGGCCATCAGTTTTCCGGGAGCATTTCCGGTGATTTTTAAATCGGCTTTGTACCCTGGATGACGGTCTTTCATATTTGTAAATGCCCAAGCTGCCAATCCGACAATTATCAGCAACAAAACAATCGCGACAAATTTCAGCACATTTCTCATTTCTATTCTTCCATTCTATTATTAATCCATTCGTCAATTCTCAGTTTTACATTTTCACGGATGTTCATCCAGAAAAGGTTGATATCGTAAATATGAAGGTCTTTTTTGTTTTCGAGCGCGGCTTTCAGCGGTTCCGGAACATCAACCCACAATATTTTGGTTGCAGGCTCAATTCCAGCCGAAAGTGTATTTTGAATGATGCTTTCAAAACCCAGCATGATTCCTTTGTGCAATGCCGGTGTAGCCCATTCTGTGGAAGTGTTCCAGGTCAGCAGGTTTACACAGATTGAATTGCCATTTTCAGGTTCGACTTTTTTGGGCATTTCTCCTTTTACGTAACTGCGCCAGCCTGCAAAACAACCTGTCTGTTCCGGTTTTTCGCTGACCGGAATGGTTTTAAAATCTTCCTTTTTTATCTGAAATCCCGGAATATAGGCGCACACCAGTTGTTTCTGCAACGGTTTCCCATCGAAAAACTCCTGTAACAACCTCACCGCGTGCAAAGCACCCTGGCTGTGACCGGCAATTACAATGGGTCTGCCTTTATTCTCATTTTTCAGGTAATACTGAAATGCGGTTTTCAGGTCGGAATAAGCCAGATCGAGCGCAGCATTGGCAGGTGGTGTGCCGAGTATGTACAGTACTTCCATATTGGCCTGCCGGTAGCGGGGGGCAAAAACACGGCAGCTTCCGTTAAAAACCGACGCCTGCAGCAAAATGGTGGTCTTGTCAATTTCTGTATTTACCTTTTCGTCGTTCAGCCAGGCATTGGCGGATGCGGTGTCGGCTTTGCTGTCGTAAATGGTTGGATAAATAAAAAATACGTCGGCTGACAAATCCTGTTTTTCATCTTTCAGAAAAGCCGGAATCATGTCGCTTGGGTCGGCTTTGTATGGCGAGGCAGCCCAGTATTTCAACTCGGAATAATCGGGAGGTGTTGGTTGGGCTGTTACAAAACCCAATTGTATTACCAATAGAAGAATAGAAAATATTACTGTTTTATGCCACATTTCTTTAAATCTCATTTAGATATTTTTTAAACACAAAGTCACGAAGACTCAATGACTCATTATGGTTTCTACTTTGTGACTTTGAGTATTTGTGTTTATCATAACCTGTTTTTTATTAATGCATACTTTCTTCATGCTCCCTCTCCATCTTCCCCCTGTTAAACGAGAAATAAATCCCGGCCAGGCTGATGGTGGCAAAAGTGATAAAACCCAATCTCAGTGCTTTCAGAAACAACGGATTGGCAACGGTTTCAACGGCCTGTTTGTTAAACAAAAAGGCAAAAAAAAGTGTAGCAATCGTCATACTGGCAATCTGTCCCACCACCCGCATGGTTGACGCTGAACCCGAGGCGAGCCCCAACTGGTTTTTCTGCACAGAACTCATAATGGTATTCATGTTGGGCGAGGAAAAAAGGGCAAAACCGGTGCCCACCCAGAAAAGCAGGACAACAATCAGTGCAATGGGCGTGGTTTCGGTGAGGAATGCAAAGGCTGCCAGTCCGATGGTACACATCGTCATGCCGATGGTGGCCAGGTAACGCGGCTGAATTTTGTCGGATAGCCGCCCTGTAACCGGCGAAAAGAGCGCCATCACAATGGGTTGCGCCACCAGGATGGAACCTGCATCGCGCGGCGAAAGACCTTTCACTTTCTGCAGATACAAACTCAGCAAAAATATGATCGAGAAAGTGGCGCTGTAGTTAATGAGCGCTGCCAGGTTTGAATAGGCAAACAAACGGTTGTGTGTGAAGAGCCGTGTTTCCAGCACAGGGTTTTCCGACCTGTTTTCGAGCATCCAGAAAATTATCAGGAAAACCACACCGGCTCCCATCAGGCTCCATCCGAAAATCTGCGGAATCCTTGCCGAACCATAGGTAAGTGATACCAATCCGAGCATGTAAAAAACAGTTCCTTTGAAATCGAGTTTTGTCCGGGTTTTTTGCTGAATCTCATCTTTCCCCAGAAACAAAAATCCGATAATCGTAATCAGCAAACCAAAACCTGATGCCATAAAAAAGATGGACCGCCAGCCCAGGTACTGTGTTAAAAATCCGCCGAAAAACGGGCCAAACGCCAGCCCGAGATAAACACCCGAAACCGACATGCCCAAAACCCTTCCGCGGTGTTGTGGTAAAAATGCAGAAACAAGAATGGCTGCACCGGTTGTGCTGCTGAAAGCCGCCCCAATTCCCTGTAAAAACCGCATCGCAATCAGCCAGTAGCCCGAAGTTGCAAAACCGCTCAGCAACGAAGAAACAGTGAAAATTACCATCCCTGTTTTGTATAATCGTCTGATTCCCGACAAATCACCCCAACGTCCAACCGGTAGTAAAAACATGGCCGTTGACAGCAAAAACGACGTCACCACCCAACTCAAGGTTACTGCGTCGAGCCCGAAATCCTTTTCAATGGCAGGCAAAGCAATGTTTACCGACGAAATCAGAAAAGTTCCGAAAAACGAACTTGCCGCAACAATGGCCAATATCGAAATTTGTTTTTTTGTCCAGTTCATGAAAAATATTTGTGCTAATTTAAACTTATGTATTATTCATCGAAATTACTGAAATCATTTTGATGGTTTTTGCTCGTTTTTTTCCTCTGATCCTGCCATTTCAAAAACCAAGGTTCCACCTCCGGCAATTTCTGAATGTTTGAACCAGCTTCGGTTGAGTACTTGTCCGTTCAGTCTGACGGTTTTTAAATACCTGTTTTCAGGGGAATAATTTTCCGCCACAATCGTTAAAACCTTTTCTCCCATTTTTATTTCTGCTTTCTGGAACAAAGGAGCCCCCAACTGGTAAACATCCGTACCGGCCACGGGGTAAAAACCCAGCGAACTGAAAACATACCAGGCCGACAAAGTTCCGGCATCGTCGTCACCATCCATACCATCGTAACCGGCACCATACTTGTTGTCCAGAATCCAGCGCACCCATTTCCGGGTTAAATCGGGCCTCCCGGCAGCATTAAACAGATATGCCGCATGAATATCTGGCTCATTTCCATGCCAGTAATACGAACCGGGAGAAATTGTCCCTCTTTGCGGGTCCGATTTCTCAAAAAAGCTGTTTAATTCAGCAACAAAATAAGCAGTGTCTTTAAAAAGTGAAACCAGTCCGGGTGCATCAAAAAACGGCGACCAGCGCCATTGCAGCGCCGAACCTTCCACATAATCGTCGGTGTATTTGCCTTCCGGGTCGAGATAGGTAAGCTTCAGCGGTTTGAATTTCTGCTGAAAACCTGTTTCAGGATTCCGGGGCTGAAAATACTGCGTTTCAGGATTCCATACATTTCGGTAATTCTGTCCGCGACCGGCAAACAAAGCCGAATCTTCAGTATAACCCAGCGCCGCCGCCAGTTTTGAAACAGCATCGTCGGCCCAGGCATATTCGATGGTTTTGCTCACAGCCTCGCCCATACTGTCGGCCGGACAGTAGCCATATTTCATGTACAATGGTGTTCCGGGTCGCGGTTTGAAACCTTCCTTCGGAATATCAATGGCCAGCGCAGCTTTCCGCATGGCTTCGTATGCTTTTTCCACATCAAAATCGCGGATTCCTTTCTGGTATGCCTCTGAAATCACAATATCGGCTGAAGAACCCAGCATGGAACCTGTGTAACCGTAACCCGACGGCCAGCGCGGAAGTACGCCGCCCTGCTCCGCCATTTTCACCAGCGAAACCAGCATGTCGCGCTGAAAGTCAGGCAGAATTATCGTAAAGAGCGGGTGAATGGTGCGGAAAGTATCCCACAGCGAAAGGTCGGTGAAATACCGGAAGCCTTCGGTTTTGTGGATTTGTTTGTCGAAGCCTTTGTAGTCGCCGTTTACGTCGTTAAATAAGGTCGGGATTTGCATTGAACGATACAGTGCCGAATAAAAAATAGTCCGCTGCTCATCGGTTCCACCTTCGATTTTAATAAGCGCCAGTTTTTCTTCCCACTTTTTTGTTGCCTGTTTCTGAATCTCTTCAAATGTTAGTCCTCCCGTTTCGGTTTCCCTGTTTTCGCGGGCATTTTCTATACTTACATACGAAATGCCCAGGCGCAGACCAATAACTTCGGACGCCGGTTTCTTATCAAAAACAAGGTCGATTCCCAGCGTATCGGCTTTGATAGAAGAACCTTCCCGAATCGATTTTTTACCCGACCAGAATTTAAAATCCTGAAATGGTTTGTCGAATTGCGCGGCAAAAAAGATTTTCTGTCCGCCGTAACGTGAGGCAAAATTCCCATAAGTTACAATGGAACCGGTTATTTCGCCATCCTGTGAAACCTGAATTTCACCATCCGACGATTTTCCTTTTCCCAGCGAACTGGCCACATCAATCAGAATATGAGGGGTTTCGGTACCTGAAAAAGTGTAGCGGTGGACGCCGGCTCGTTCGGTGGCTGTGAGTTCGGCCAAAATGTGCGGCTTTTTAAACTGAACCGCGTAATATCCCGGAAAAGCAAATTCATTTTTGTGCGAAAAACGGTGGTATTTTCCTTTGAGGTAGTTGCCGCTGCTTTTGTCGCCTGTTGTTGGATAAACCCTGAAATGCCCGCCCTCGTAGGCGCCGGTGCCAATCAGCCGTGTATGGCTGAATCCCATGATGTGTTTGTCGGCATAATAATAGCCCGCTGTGCTGACAGTCGGTTCGTCAAAAAATTCCTTTCCCAGAAAAAACCTTGTGTCGGGACTCAGGCGCACCATTCCAAACGGAACGGTTACTCCTGGAATAACATCGCCGGAGGTGTAGGAGGGAAAACCGCCGGTACCGATAAACGGGTTCACCCATTTTCCCAATTCGCCGGGCTGAATAGCCATCTGCATCGTTCCCGGAGTTTTTGAAACCGTGAGCTGGTAGCGGAGGTACACCATAAAAACAACTGCAAAAGCCAGCATCAGCAATGCCAGAATACTAAAAAACAGGTATTTCAGTACTCGAATCATTTTATGTTCCATCTGCGTTTTTCAATTATTTTTTTCAATCTGAAAAAAGCAGTAACCGCCGACAGGACCAGCAAAGCGCCACCTGCAAGAAACAAAAGTTTGTAATATTCAGGGTAGATTTCGGTAAAATCCTCAACTGTCTGGTTTCTGAAAACATAAACAAGACCCAGGCCGAGCAGAAACAAAGCTGCAGCAATTCCAGCGGACGGAAGCGTTTTCCGGCAGGTAAGTTGCTGTACAAACGCTGACCTGTTCCGCAGAAAAACAAACAGGAAAATCCAGAAAACCCATGAAAGAACCTGCAAAATGGTCAGGGTTCTGAAATAATTAAACAGTGTAAAAAGCGTATGCAGAAACAGATTTTTCTTTTCGTAGTAAGGCCTGTCGTTGAGCAAAAGCACTTTCAGTTTGCTTTGGTCGCGGGTATTGATGATGTTCAGAATCGCCTCTTCTTTTGCCCGGGAATCCATGTTTTTCCAGCCCGGAATTTTGAATGCATTCCACAAAGTGCAGGCGCTGCCGTAACCATGAAAATCGAGGCCGCCATTCATAATTAATCCGTTTGTTTCACAAAACGTTTTGATTCGCTGGTAAACTTCGCGGTTGTATCGTTTATCCTCGGCGGTATTTTCAATTTCGAAACCATCGACTCCCAAATCGCGGTAGTATTCGAGTGTTTTGTGCTCTCCGTCGAACCAGTGATTGACAATAATGGCGGCACCTTCAGAACGTGCTTTGGCCACAACAATTGAATCGGACAGTCCTTTCGTTTTGAAATCAGATTTCAAACCTAACAGACTGAGATGATTGCTACCCGAAAATTCCTCGCCGCATAAAACAACAGGTTCCCCCGGCAATTCTTTGTTCCAGCGTTGGTTTACAAATTCGAGCGTTTGTTTGTGGTTGTTGTGGTCGGTGATAAAAAATGCGTCGAAACCATTCCTCTGATGCCATTTTAAAAGGCGTTCCTGCGACATCATTCCATCGTGACTGAACTCGGTGTGTGCATGCGTTGTAACCAACACCCAGTCGGAGGTTTTATTAACGATTTTGTCGTTAGGTAGCGGAATAAAAATCATCACCACAAAAATGGCAAACCAGATTCCAATCAGAATCAGGAGGTTTACCAACTGCCCCAGCAGGAATATTTTCCGGTTGCTGTTTTTCAGTATAAAACCTTTTACAAGCGTGTAAACAGCAAAAACCAGTACCAGCCAGTACAAAGTCTGAATAATTTCGGTGATGGCATAAAACGAGCGGTTAAAGTACAATAAAACGCCCAGAACGGGTTCAAACAACGTCCGCAAAAAGTTGGTCTGTATTCCGAAACCGGCCTCCGGCTTCAGAGTAAGCGCATTTTCGATATGAACAGGATAATGAAAACCGATTGCGACAATCGCTACAAAAGCAGAAAAAACAAGGGGAACTATCCAGATTTTTATCTTCATTTTTAAGTAAAATTATTTCGGAATATAGTGAAATGATTCGCCCCAGGTTGTAACCACCAACGGGTATTTCGATTTTTTAAGTCCGGCATAATTAAGCCCGAGATACGCATCGTCGCCCCAATAAGGCAGGCGGTCCCAAACGGTGTGACCCATTTCAATTTCGTGACCGGGCAACACCAGTTTCGGATTGAAACCTTTTACCATTCGCATGATATCGGTGGTCCAGGCGTTGGTCATCAGTACATCAACCATTTGTGTGTCTTTAATTTTGTCAATCCATTCCCAGTCAATCATAAAATCGCACTCGTTAATCTGGTCGCCATTGTGTGCCAGCCAGATTCCTTCAGGAGTTTTTATCACATAAACATTGCAGTCAATGGATTTCATCTGGTGTCCCGGATAAACAATCATGTCCAACGTGTTCTTTTTCAGTTTTAATGACTGAATATTCCCGGCTACTCTATCAGGATGTATGATTTTACTGAAAATCGAATCGTTTTTCCAGGTTTGTTCGGTTGCTAAAACGGGGAGGTTGAGTTCGATGAATTTTTCCACCATGGTTTTGTCGGCATGGTCTTCGTGCCTGTGTGTAATTAGCAAGGCATTGCACTGTTTGGCCAGCCGTTCCACCTGTTCAGCACTCATCGCAAATTCGGGCGAGCCGGAAGTGATTCCGGTAACCAAATCGAAAGCCAGCGTAACCGTTTGGGTGCGGGCAATAAAACCCATGTCGTACACCTTCCAGATTCTGACGCCCTTCTCCACTTTGGTGGTTTCGAGTTCGTGAATCACCTTGTCCACCTGCGCCCTGAAATATTGTTGAACAGGTGCACGGTAAGCTGCAAAATGTTCGTGAAAAACAGCGTCGAGCAGCAGTTTTGCCAGTCCGCGTTCACGTGCTTCGGGGAAAGTAGTTGGCGGAAACTGGTTCAGCAAAACCATGGCAGTATCGAGAAAAACTTTTGCCTGCCTGTCGAGGTAGTCGTTGTCTTTCTGACTGAGTTGCGGGTCGGGTTTGCCAGCACCTTCTTTTTTGTCATAAACCTGAGCAGAAATGATTGTTGTGAAACCACAGGAAAACATTGTCAGCATTAAAACCAAAAATGCTGTGTTAAATTGAATTTTACTATTCATTGCATGCCAATTTACAAGATAAAAATGATTTCAGTAAAAATCAAAGTAACACTTTGACAGGCAGATAAACTTCTGCTTTTTCAATCAGATTTAGTTCTATTTTAACCAATATTAAACGGTTTAGCAGATGGGTTACCTGGTTTTTTTTGAAAAGGGTATTTGTACAATTGGCAAAGTTGATAGTGAGGAATCACAAATACAATGTTTGGCGGTGTTCCGTCGGCAATGGTACCTGTTTTTAATCTGCATGGTGGCGGACAGGTGTACTGGTTGACATTTTGACACTGGGTTAATCCCGAAATTTCGGGACCGGACTACCAATATTACGCTCCTATGGAGCTGGTTTAAACATCAAAATTGTAACAATGGACTTGATTTCCTATGTTTTTCAGCGACGGAGTCGCGTAATCTTTGTAGCCAAAAGGATAACCCCAAACAACCAAAGTTCCGAAGGAGCGAAACATTAAGAATTCAGAGTTTGATAAAAATCTTTTTCCGGTACAAAATCAGGCCAGCAGTCCAGCAAACCAAAAGTGAAAATATAGCCCACAAAAGTGACGCGGTGTTTATGTGAAGTCCGGTGTTTTGCATCCACAAAACTGTGTTGTTGCGAATGCCTGTCTGAATAAAAAAAGTCTCAAAAAAATCGGCCAGCACATAGATGGCAATGGCATTGCTGCCAAAAACTATCCACGGAAAAGTACCTGTTTTCAACTTCCTGATTTCAATGAGAAAAAACAAGAATGCATAAACAAGAAATGCCCAGCCCGCTGTGACAAGCACAAAGGAACTCGTCCATATTTTTTTGATGACCGGAAAATACAAACCCAACAAATAACCGGCTGCCAGCAAAGCAATTCCGGTAATAAGAAACTGCTGCACCAGCATTTTTCTGTCGGTTTGCTGCAGCAGCATTTTCCCTGCCAGCAGCCCTGAAATACCGGTTACAATGGCGGGCAAAGTGCTCAAAATCCCTTCGCTGTCGTACCCCTTTTCATTAATAAGACATGAAGGAAAAACCACTTTGTCAATCCAGTTGGTGAGGTTCTTCCCGGGTTCGATAACACCGGCACCAAATTCCGGCACGGGAATTAATGTCAGCGCCAGCCAGTAAACAATCAGAATCGAAATTCCAACAACTATTTGTGTGCGCCAGCCGGTGAAAAGATACAATGCGGCACAGGCCAGAAAAACCAGGGAAATGCGTTGCAAAACTCCCGGCAGTTCAAACCGGCTGAAATCGAGCGTGGGTAAAAGCCGCAAAGCAAGGCCAACGCCGAATAGTTTCAATGCACGAACGATCGACTTTTTAATCATCTGCTTCCTGGATTTGCCGTTCTGAATTTGCTTTTCGAATGAAAGCGTAATGGAAATTCCGACAATAAACAAAAAGAACGGGAAAATGAAATCGGTGGGAGTTGTTCCGGCCCACTCAGCATGTTCCAGTGGCGAATAAACCGATTCCCACGACCCCGGATAGTTCACAAGAATCATGGCTGCAATGGTTAACCCGCGAAAAATATCGAGCGAAATCAAACGTTCTGCTTTGTTCATTGGACCTGGTTTTAAGCTTCCAAAATTGAAAGTTTTAAAATCAGCCAGCTCAAACAATCTTGTCTGATATTTCAATGATTTTGGCAATAATTCATAGTTTAAGGAATTAATTATCCGAATTTAAAACAAAATATCATGTATTTCTACTAATATTCAGGAAGCAAAAAATCGACGGTTTTGCTTTTTTTATCAATAGGAAAAATTGCAATTATGCTGAATCATTCGGAACTTTTAAAACTGAAACGCTGGAACACGCCAACTATATACAACGGCTGGGAACAGATCACAAAAATGGATGCCGGACACGATGGATTTAATCCGGAGGCTACCACTGATTTTATGCCACACATGGGGCCGATGGTTGGTTACGCTGTTACAGTGAAAATCGAGCCGGGCAACCCGGTTCACAAACAAAAAGAAGGCATTTGGGAAGCTTACCGCGAGTATATTGCGTCTTTACCCGGTCCTAAAATTGTGGTGGTGCAGGATTTGGATAAGCCCGCAACTTTTGGTTCGTTCTGGGGCGAAGTTAACAGCAATGTACACAGTGCGTTGGGCTGTGTGGGCACCATCACCGACGGCGCCATCCGTGACCTCGACGAAATGATGAACGCCGGATTCAAAGCACTGGCGCGTCGGTTATGCGTTGGCCATGCTTACAGCACACCGGTGGAATGGGGTTGCGAGGTAGAAGTTTTTGGCCGGAAAGTTCAGCCCGGGCAACTGATTCATGCCGACAAACATGGTTTTCTGGTGATTCCGAAAGAAAACGAGAAAAACTTACTGGATGCCGCCATTTTTATGTATAACAACGAATGCAACACCATTATTGCCGCTGCCCGCAGTGCTGCCGGAAAACCGAAGGAACTTATTCTGAAAGAACTGAATGAAGCCTCGAAACAGTTTGGCGATGCGGTGAAAGGAAAATTTGGCAACAGTGGAGAACGGTAAAAGTACCCTTCCCTGCCTGTATGGCATACGGGGACCACGCTAAGCGTGACAGTCAGACTGAGCGAAGTCTGTTTTAAATAATAAAACTACCAATTATGAACTTAAAACTCAACAAACCGACCCTATCTGAAGAAAACAACGCCTTTTCTTCTGAAATATTCCGGGGTTACTCGCGCCGGAGGTTTATGCAGACAGCCGGGCTCGGGGCGCTGGCACTGGGTTATTCCTGCGGGAACAAGGGAAAAACAATGATTCCGGGATTTGAGAAAGCTGCTGAAAACGCGGATATATCTAAAAACTGGGCCCCCGTTTCGGACCGTAAAATCAAAATGGGCATCGTGGGTTACGGATATTGTAAATTCGGTGCTGCATTTGGGTTTCAGAACCACCCGAACGTGGAAATTGTAGCCGTCAGCGACCTGATTCCCGAACGGTGTGAAGCGCTGGCAAAAGACTGCAAATGTTCCAAAACTTATCCTTCGCTCGAAGAACTGGTAAAAGACGAAACCATTGAAGCCGTGTTTGTTGCCACCGATGCACCCGGTCATGCCAAACATGCCATCGAGGTTTTAAAGCACGGAAAACATGTGGCGTCGGCAGTGCCGGCGGTTTTTGGCTCGATTGAAGATGCAGAGATGTTATTCGAAACCGTAAAATCCACCGGGCTGAAATACATGCTTTTTGAAACTTCGGTTTTCCGCGATGATTTGTTTGCCATGCGGCAGATTTACAAGGCCGGTGGTTTTGGCAAACTGGTTTATTCCGAAGGTGAATATTTCCACTACATGGAAAAGGCGCTGCCCTCGTACCTCAACTGGCGCGTTGGTTTGCCACCGCAGTGGTACCCAACTCATTCAAATGCCTATGGAATTGCTGTCGATGGCGGAAGTTTCACAGAGGTTTCGTGTTACGGGATGCCCAGTATTCTCAATCATTTGCAACCCGAAAACAATGCATACAAAAATCCTTTCGGTACCGAAATTGCACTTTTCAGAACCAACGAAGGTGGCATGTCGCGCATGGCAGTGAGCTGGGATACACCCGGCGACGAGGGAGAACGGGGCCGTGTTCGCGGACAGAAAGGTTCGTACCACGACAAGTTTGAAGCGCTCGCAGCAACACTACCCGATTTGACCAAACCACCTCTCCCACCCGGAGTGGAAGCCGGTGGTCACGGCGGCTCGCATGGCTACCTGATGAATGAATTTGTAACCGCCATTTTACAGAACCGCAACCCGCTGGTTGACATTGCCATGGCGCTGAACCTCACGGTTCCGGGAATTGTGGCACACGAGTCGGCCCTGAAAAACGGCGAACTTTTAAAAATTCCGCAGTACAGATTGTAAAATAACTGAGACAATTAATCTGGGGCATTTACTGTTTATCTGTTGAAATTCATTGATTTATATGACCATAAAATTATATTTCAATAATGAAAAGACCAATTTATATCATCCTGTTTATTACCATCGCTTTAATGCAATTCCCATTTTGTGGAATTTCCCAACCTACCGACCTTTCGAAAGCTACCATTGTGTGTTTTGAAAAAACCGACAAAGTGGTGCTGAAAGCCGTTTCGGTGCTGCAGGAAGAGATTGCCAAACGCACCGGAATCACGTTGCCTGTCAGCAGCAAACCCAACAAATCGGCCAACCCCGTGATTTATGTCGGGTTTGAAAGCCAGGCAACACTTTTCCCGCAAAAAATTCAGCAGTTGCTGGCAGAACTGCCCAAAACGGAAGCCGAAGGGTATAAAGTGGTATTTTCTGCTGAAACCAAAACCGCTGCCGTTACAGGTACCGACTCACGCGGGGTTTTGTACGGTGTGGGCAAGCTGCTCCGAACACTTGAAACGGAAAGCGGGAAAATCATCATTCCCGGCGAACTTAAAGTGGCATCCTCTCCCAAATATCCCATCCGCGGACACCAGTTGGGCTACCGGCCCAAAACCAATGCCTATGATGCATGGACACCGGCACAGTTTGACCAATACATCCGCGACCTTGTTGTTTTTGGCGCCAACAGCATCGAAATTGTGCCACCACGCACCGACGACGATTTTACCAGCGTACACATGAAACTACCCGCTATTGAAATGATTGCCGAACAGTCGAAAATATGCGATTCATACGGGATGGATGTGTGGATGTGGTACCCGAACATGGGCAAAGATTATGAAAATCCCGACTCGCTAAAAAAAGAAATTGCCGAACGGCACGAGATATTCAAAGCCATACCCCGGCTTGATGCGCTGTTTGTCCCCGGTGGCGACCCCGGCGACCTGGAGCCCGACGTACTTTTTCAATGGCTCGAAACCGAAGCAGAAATTCTGCACCAGTATCATCCCAACGCAAAAATCTGGGTTTCGCCACAGGTTTTCAAACCTTCGAAAGAGTGGTACAGCAAATTCTACCAACATGTCAACAAAAAATACGGCTGGTTTGGCGGCATTGTTTACGGTCCATGGATTCGAACGCCGCTGCCCGAAGTCAAAAAACTCATTGCTCCTGATATTCCAATTAGATTGTACCCCGACATCACCCACAGCATCAGTTGTCAGTACCCGGTGCCCGACTGGGATGTTGCCTGGGCAATGACTTTGGGCCGTGAATGCATCAACCCACGGCCGGAAGACGAAAAATACATCCACAACCTTTACGCACCATTGGTCAGTGGAAGCATCAGCTATTCTGAAGGCACCAACGACGACGTGAACAAATTTATCTGGACCAGCCAGGACTGGGACCCGGAATCGCCGGTGCTGGAAAACCTGCGCGAATATGCCCGCTATTTTATCGGTCCACGTTATACCGACAATGTGGCGCAGGCGCTGATGGCGCTGGAACAGAATTTCAGGGGGCCGCTTATTGCCAACCAGCAGGTGCAGCGCACGTTTCAGCAATGGCAGGACATGGAAAATACAGCGCCGCAACAGGTACTTTCAAACCCGCGTTTCCAGAGCGGACTTATCCGCGCCTATTTTGATGCTTACATACAACGCAGGCTGATTTATGAAACAAGTCTGGAGCAGGAAGCACGCAACATTTTGGAAAACGCGGGTAAAACGATATCGTATGTGGCCATGCAGGAAGCCCGAAAAACCTTGTCGGCAGCGGTGGAGAAACCTGTTTCGCGCGAATTGCGTGAACGGTGCATTGCCTTGGCCGATTCGCTTTTCCGTACTTTCGGGGCGCAACTTACAGTGAAAAAACACCACGCCGCCGGAGGCCGTGGCAATTTTATCGACAACATCGACATCCCGCTGAACGATGCACTGTGGCTGATGGACCAGATGAACCTGGCCGAAAAACAGGGAACCGAGGAGGCGCGTCTGGCTGCAATCCACACAATGTTGAACCGCACTAATCCCGGTCCGGGTGGTTTTTACGATAATTTTGGGAGTCCCGCTGCCTGGAAAAGAATTGTGGCAAAAAAGACTTGGAAGGAAGATCCCGGCAGCCTCGAATCGCCGCGCGTAAGTTTTGGTGTCGGATTGTCGGGCGAAGACTGGGTGCACGAGGTGGTGGCCAAGGGTTTTGAAGGACAAACCACACCGCTGGCCTGGATGAACCAGATCAACACTTTGTACGACACCCCGCTGGAAATGGAATACGATAATCTTGATCCTGATGCGGAATATCTGCTGAAAATTGCCTACACCGGGCGTTTCAAGTCGAACATCAGGCTGATGGCCGACGGTGTGATGATCCACAACTATACCCGGATGGGCGTTCAGCCCTTATGGGAATTCAGCCTGCCAAACGAAATCACCCGTGACGGAAAAGTACATTTTACCTGGACTTCGGGCGATAACGACAAAGGCGAAGGCGAACGCGGCTCACAGGTGGCGGAGATTTGGCTGATGAAGAAGTGAATGAGTGAGTGGGTAATTGGGTGAATGAGGGGGAGAAAAGGGAAAAAGTGATTGATGGAGATTGGGGAAAAGTCCCCTTCTTATTCTCTCGGGGAGGGAAAGATGAAAAAAATTACGAATATCGAATAAGGAATAACGAATGTCGAAGTGGGAAAATCCCATAGGGATTTGATTTTAGTAGCCCGGGGTAAGTGAGGCACGACCGTAACCCCGGGTAAAATGTACCACAAAACCTACCGTCCGGATTGAAACAGGATTGAAAATCGGGCTTTGTTGCGGACGGAACCCGCAGGAATGAGTGGGGAGTTAGAAACCCTTCAGAGTTTAATTATAATAACCCCGATTCCGGGCAAATTTGCGCAAAAGACTTTGGAAATATTCTTTTCTGCCTCTCCCGTCAAGATTATGGGAAAGGAAATCATAGAGATTTCCTAAGGGATTACTTTGCCGGGAAAGGAAATATCTATCATGGGAAAGGAAATAATCTTTTCTGCCTCTCCCGTCAAGGTTCCGGGAAAGGAAACCATAGAGATTTCCTAAGGGATTACTTTGCCGGGAAAGGAAATATCTATCATGGGAAAGGAAATAATCTTTTCTGCCTCTCCCGTCAAGGTTCCGGGAAAGGAAACCATAGAGATTTCCTAAGGGATTACTTTGCCGGGAAAGGAAATATCTATCATGGGA
>CAZXVT010000041.1:25010-29474 GCA_964644015.1 uncultured Maribellus sp. | reverse complement strand
ATAAAAAGCTGATGCAAATCGAGGTTCAGATATTTGAAAACAAAAAGCCGGCTGCTAACCGGCTTTCTGTAAAATATTGTTCTGAATTATTTTTTACTGAATTTCTGATTCGAAATTAATTGTCCGTCGGACGTAATCCTGCAAACATAAATTCTGGTAACCAATCCGCCTGTTTTGATGCTGATTTTGTTACCTGCTGAAATACCCGAGAATCTTTCGTTGGCAACGGTTTTTCCCATAATATCAAGAATTTCAACCCTGATTTCGCTGCGGAATGCCCCTGAATACCCGATATTCAGTTGTTCGTTAACCGGATTGGGCCACATTTTTATTTCAGTTTTCTCTGAAATATCCGAAGTATTAGTAAATGAACCTTTTAATGAAATATTTTCGGCGTAAACAACATTACCCTGTGCGTCTTTAATGATCATATTCGATTCATTTCCCCCACAATTGATGGCGTCTAGCGGAATACTGTCGGCTACAACAATGGTTCCGTCGCAAAGTTTCCATTCCACTTTCATTTCGGCGGGTGCATCAAAGCAGACATAAAATTTTTCCCTTTCGCCGCCAATCCACCAGTTGATTGGCGGAACCGGACTAATTGTTCCATCAGCGCTCAGAACAAATTCGGTGGAAACAACACAACCGTCAGGCATTTGCGCTTTTACTCCGTAAGTTTGAGTCGGGCACAAACCCTGAACGTAAGGCAAAGTATCGCCGGTAGTCCAACTGTAAGCAACGGGGAAAGCGAGTGAATCGCCATTGTAAACTTTTACCGAAGCCCAGCCTGCACACGATGACATTTCTTCAGGGAAACCGCCATCGACTTTAATGTAATACGGGCACCCGGGTTCAGGCGAAACCGTATCGATAACCACTCCGTTTACATACACAAAATCGCAGAAAGTGCTCACACAACTGTCGGCAAAGGTAACGGTTAGGCACACATTATGAAAAGGTTGAAAAATGCTGAATGTTTTCATCAGTTCTTTTTCGGTGCTTGTAGTACCATCTTCAAACTTCCATAATCGGCTTACAATTTCACCTTCTGTAACATCATACAATTTAATCGGAACCACTTCCGGAATTGTCAAGAGGTCATCCGCTTTTTCATATTTAAAGTAGGCCTGGCAACCAACAGGTTCAGGATAATAATCGAAAACAGGAATCGTTTCGCACCATGAAATGACGCAACTGTCAGCAGTTTTAACGGTCAGGCAGACTGTGCGGAACAGGTTGAACTCAGGAATATAAACTACCGAATCATTGAATATTGAATCCATCGGTATTTTGTAATAAACATGTGAAGGATTTGGTTCGTTGCTGGTTGTACCGTCGCCAAAATCCCAAAGCCATTCAACTGGTTCAGGGTCAGCTTTTGAATATAGCTCAACCAAAACAGAAGGGGTTGGCCCCATCAAAACGTCTTTTTTGTTAAAACTAAAAGAAACAAAGCAGTCGTGCGAGGTCGTGTCGGTGTATGTTGTATCGTCGCCGGGAATCCATGGTAAATCGTTCGCCAAAACAACAGCATCGCAAAACATGTTTGTACAACTGTCGGCACCGGTAACCGAGAGGCAAACTTTGTGTTCCGGCTTATTTAAATCAAACTTTACAACCGGTTCTTTATCGGTGCTGGTGCTGCCGTCGCCAAACTGCCAGAAATAGCTGAGGTTTTCGCCGGTCGAAAAATTGGTGAATGCAATTTTTGCAGTTCCTTCCATTGTGTCGCGACCTGTTTCATAATAACTGAACTGTGCAAAACATCCATGTTTTGTTGAATCTGAAAGATCCATAATGTTGATGGTTTGCGAATAGCTGCTTTTGCAACTGTCAGTAACAATGGTAAGTGTTACAGTGCGATACGGACTTATTTTAACTGTCGGACCACCGAGTGGATGCGTGAAAATATGCATTGGGTTTTGTTCGTTTACATACCCGCTTCCATCGCCAAAATCCCAGTACCAATTTTTTATCTTCCCATCAGAAGTGTCGTAAAAATTCAGGACAGTCGATGGCACAAGCGTCATAATTTCATAATTGACCTCGAACCTGAAACTGGCTTTGCAATCTCCATCAGAAAAAGAAACCTGTGATTTTGCTGTGATTGAGAAGATGATAAGTGCAAGTAAAATTAGTTTTTTCATACCCCATTGTTTAGTAAACTTCCTTTATGACGGAAATACCGTTAAAATGGTTGCGCAGTTGCAAAAAGATGCCACAAAAAAAGCCCTCTCTTTTCAGAGAAGGCTTTCTGCTATTGAAAATTATCAATCTTTTTAGTCATTCAGTTTTGCCACTAAGAACTCACGGTTCAGGCGGGCAATGTTAATGATTGAGATGCTTTTCGGGCATTCGGCTTCGCAGGCACCTGTGTTGGTACAGCCGCCAAATCCGAGTTCGTCCATTTTGGCAATCATGTTTTTAGCGCGTTTTTTGGCTTCAACACGTCCCTGCGGCAGTTTTGCCAGGTGCGATACTTTTGCAGAAACAAACAACATTGCCGACGAGTTTTTGCAGGCAGCCACACAGGCGCCGCAACCAATACAGGCCGCTGCGTCCATGGCTTCTTCCGCATCTTCGTACGAAATCGGGATGGCATTTCCATCGGGCACACCACCAGTATTTACCGACACAAAACCACCAGCCTGAAGAATTTTATCGAAAGCCGAACGGTCAACCACGAGGTCTTTAATCACGGGGAAAGCACGTGCACGCCAGGGTTCAATGGTAATGGTTTCACCTTCGTTAAATTTACGCATGTGCAACTGACAAGTTGTAACTTCGGTGTCCGGTCCGTGCGGACGGCCATTAACAAACAAACTGCAGGTTCCGCAAATGCCTTCGCGGCAGTCGTGGTCAAAAGCAATCGGGTCGATTCCCTTTTCAATGAGTTCATTGTTCAGAATATCCATCATTTCGAGAAATGAACTTCCCTGCGAAATATTCTCAATGGTGTAGGTTTCGAATTTGCCTTTTTCGGTAGCCCGGTTTTGTCTCCAGACTTTTATATTCAGTTTTTTAAGAATTTTATCAGCCATAATCGTGAAGATTTATGATTTATTATTGCTTAATGATTATTTGTAAGAACGTTGCGAAAGTTTGATATTTTCAAATTTCAGTTCTTCCTTGTGCAAAACAGGTTCGTTTCCTTCACCTTTATATTCCCAGCAAGAAACATAAGTGTAGTTTTCGTCGTCGCGTTTTGCTTCGCCTTCTTCGGTTGCCGATTCTTCACGGAAATGGCCACCGCACGATTCGTTGCGGTTCAGAGCGTCGCGAGCCATCAGTTCGCCGATATCAAAGAAATCGGCAACACGGCCTGCTTTTTCAAGTTCCGGGTTCAGGTTGTCTTTTTCGCCGGTAACTTTTACGTTTTTCCAGAATTCTTCGCGGGTTTCCTTAATCAGGGCAATTGCTTTTTTCAAACCTTCAGCGTCGCGGCTCATTCCCACATAATCCCACATAATCAGCCCCAGTTTCTTATAAAAATAGTCAACCGGTTTTGTTCCTTTTATGCTGAAAAGTTTGTCGATACGACTGGTAATTTCCTTTTCTGCGGCTTCAAATTCAGGTGCATTTGTATTGATTTTTGGCACCATAATTTCGTTGGCAAGGTAATCGCCAATGGTGTATGGCAGAATAAAGTAGCCATCCGCCAAACCCTGCATCAGTGCCGAAGCACCCAAACGGTTTGCACCGTGGTCAGAGAAGTTTGCCTCGCCGATTGCGTAACAGCCTGGCACAGTTGTCATCAGGTTGTAGTCAACCCAGGTTCCACCCATTGAATAGTGGATTGCGGGGTAAATCATCATCGGCACTTTGTACGGGTCCTGGTCGGTGATTTTTTCGTACATCTGGAACAGGTTGCCGTAACGAGCTTCAATCACTTTCTTGCCTAAACGTTCGATGGCATATTTAAAGTCGAGGAAAACAGCTTTGCCTTCGCCGTTTACACCAAAACCTGCATCGCAGCGTTCTTTTGCTGCACGCGAGGCCACGTCGCGCGGAACAAGGTTCCCATATGACGGGTATCTTCTTTCGAGATAAAAATCGCGGTCTTCATCTTTGATATCATTCGGGCCGATTTCACCTTTCTGCAGTTTCACTGCATCTTCTTTTTTCTTCGGAACCCAAACACGGCCATCGTTACGCAGCGACTCCGACATCAAAGTCAGTTTCGACTGCTGGTCGCCATGTACCGGAATACAGGTTGGGTGAATCTGCACATAACACGGGTTGGCAAAGAAAGCACCTTTTTTGTAACACTGCCAGGCTGCAGATCCGTTGCTTCCCATTGCGTTTGTCGAAAGGAAGAATACGTTTCCGTAACCGCCGGTTGCAATTACCACAGCGTGAGCACCAAAACGTTTGATTTTCCCGGTAACTAAGTCGCGGGCAATAATACCACGGGCTTTTCCGTCAATCACCACCAAATCAAGCATTTCGTGACGACTGTAC
>CAZXVT010000041.1:0-25000 GCA_964644015.1 uncultured Maribellus sp. | reverse complement strand
GTACATTTGCACGGTTCCGAGCGCAATCTGGCGGTTTAATGCCTGGTAAGCGCCAATCAGCAACTGCTGACCGGTCTGTCCGCGGGCATAAAAAGTACGGCTAACCAGCACACCTCCAAACGAACGGTTTGAAAGCAAACCGCCGTATTCACGACCAAACGGAACACCCTGTGCAACACACTGGTCGATGATGTTTGGTGAAACTTCTGCCAAACGGTAAACGTTGGCTTCGCGGGCACGGTAGTCGCCACCTTTGATTGTATCGTAGAAAAGACGGTAAACCGAGTCGTTGTCGTTCTGGTAGTTTTTGGCCGCATTGATACCACCCTGTGCAGCGATTGAGTGTGCGCGGCGTGGGCTGTCCTGGTAGCAAAATGCTTTTACGTTGTAACCGAGTTCACCTAAAGAGGCAGCTGCAGAAGCGCCACCCAAACCGGTTCCAACAACAATAATTTCAAGTTTACGTTTGTTGGCCGGACTCACAACTTTAATGGCGCCTTTGTGTTTGCTCCATTTTTCGGCCAACGGGCCTTCCGGTATTTTTGAATCTAATATGCTCATATCGAAATATCTTTCAGATTAAAACTTAAGAAGAAAATATAGCGGGATGATTGAAAAGCCTACCGCAATGAGAATCGCGTAAACTTTACCTACAAACTGCAAGCGCGACAGCCAGTTTTTGTTGCTCAGGCCCAAAGTCTGAAATGCTGACCAAAAACCATGTGAAAGGTGAATTCCCAGCAGGATTCCGCCGATTACATACAAAATACAGTAAACAACGCTCGATTTAAACAAATCAGCAACAAGCGTGTAACTGTCTTCCATTTCAACGCCGCCCACCATTACTTTGGTCATTTCGTGGGGTGTGAATTTGATAACATAAAAGAAATCAATGAGATGCATAACCAGAAAAACGAGCACCAAAGCTCCCAAAACCAGCATATTGCGCGAAGCCCATGAACTGGATTCGCCGGCTTTGCGAACTGCATATTTTACCGGACGGGCTTTGTAATTCTGGTACTCCAGAAAAAACGACCACACTATGTGAATAATAAATCCTAACCCTAGTAAGGGCTCCATAATTTTTATCATTGGGTTGGTGGCCATAAAATTTGCTCCTTTATTGAAGAGTTCACCACTGTCATCGAAAATCAACAATAAATTTACGGTCAGATGGACACCGATAAACATTACCAGAAATAATCCTGTAATACTCATCAGGAATTTCCGGCCAATGGATGTCGTAAAAAAATTACTCATAGAAGAAGATTTTATTTGTTTGATTCATGATTTAAACTCGCACAAAATTAGAGAACACGTAGTTTCTCCCAACGTTTGACTGCCGAAAATAGCTAATTTAAATTGGTTCTACGCACAATTTAATAATCGATTTACTTTCAACAAAAGTAAATCTTTATTCGAGCTGCCTGAATGCCTTATTCCATTCATTCAAAGTAAACTGGTCACTGAGTGCTACAACTTCTGTCGGATGAAAAGAACCTTTCAACATCCGGGTTTCAATGTTATCGAAAGTGCATTGAACTGCAATGGTTTCACCTTCCCTGATATTCACAAAACCTTTGATGCGATAGGCTTTTGGTGCCCATGTAATTAAAAAATCAGACAGAGCCTTTTCCGAAATCTTACGCGAGGTTTTGATTACCATCGAATTTACTGAAGGCCGTGGCAATGATTTCATTTCACCAAAATAGAACTTATTGATGGCTGTTTTTCCCAGATCAAAATCGAAATTGCAAAAATCTGACTCCAGAATTTTGGCAAAAGGATTGTTCTTTTTTATCTCGACACGAAGATTTTCAATTTCTGTATCAAGCAAATCGGTTTTGTTAATTACCACAATATCGGCCATTCTGAGCTGGTGAAAAACACGTTGCTGCATCAATCCTGCTTTTGAAAAATTTTGTGCATCGACAATACACCAGTTCGAGGCCAGGAAAATTTTTTCAGCAAGAGAACCGGATGAAACCACCTCTGAAATCGAGGTTGTATCGGATAAACCGGAAGCTTCGATGATTAATATTTCGGGTTGGTGTTCGTCGATAAATTTATCCAGCGACCGCACAAAATCGCCCAGCAAACAAACGCAAAACACCGAGCCGTTATTGATTTCGAGCAGTTGAAAGTCTTTTCCTGAGTTTTTCAATTCTGCCCCGTCAATATTGGCCGGGGCAAATTCATTCTGAATAATGCCAATTTTATATTCACCGGCATATTTTTCAATAATCCGTTTCAGAAAAGTGGTTTTCCCACTTCCCAAAAAACCGGAGATAATATGGAAAGGAATTTTTAGCATTTCATCTTTGTGTTACTTTGAGTCTTCTTTGTGCAACTTAGTGTACCAGATATTACACAGAGATACAAAAAGGATTCACAGAGTTTTTCAAAGAATTTATCGTTTATCCACGGCCTCTCTCACCCGGCAAATATGCCCCGGTGTGGTTCCGCAACAACCGCCCACCACATTGGCGCCTGCAGCAATAATTTCGGGAACCAGCGCCGCCATTTCATCGGGCGATTCCGGGAAAATGGTTTGCCCGTCGTGATAATGCGGCATTCCGGCGTTGGCATGAACCAGAACCGGAATTTTCGCATCCGCTTTTCTGATTTCCTTTACAATTTCCACCATTCCGGCAATGCCGTTTCCACAGTTGGCGCCGATCAGTTCGGCACCGGCAGCCACAAGGATTTCCACCATTTCGGTTGGCGAAACTCCCATCATTGACCTGTATTCGCCCTGAACGGTTTTTTCAAAGGTCATGGTGCAGAAAACCTCGCAATCTGTATTTTCCTTTGCCGCCTGAATGGCAATGCGCGCTTCGTCGAGGTCGGTCATGGTTTCAATCATAATGGCATCCACACCACCTGCTTCCAACCCTTTTACCTGTTCGGCAAAGGCGTTGTACATTTCCTCTTCGGTAACATCGCCCATCATCAGAATTTTACCGGTTGGGCCCACCGAGCCGATTACAAATTTATCGCCGGCAGCTTTGCGGCTGATTTGGGCGGCAGCTTTGTTCAGTTCAAAAACCTTGTCGCCCAGCCCGTATTTTTCAACTTTGTAAATTGTTCCGCCAAAACTGTTGGTTTCAATCATGTCGGCACCGGCTTCGATATAACTTTTTGCTATGTCAAAAACTTCATCGGGATGATTGAGATTCCATTCTTCGGGGCATTCGCCGGGCTGCATACCTTTTTGCTGTAAAAATGTTCCCCAGGCACCGTCGGAAACCAGTATTTTTCCGGATTGTATCAGGTCGAGTATTTTTCCCATAACTAATTCTTTTTATGCATTTTCGTGATTCTTTGCGTCTTCTTTGTGCTACTTTGGGTACTATTTCAATTGTTACACAAAGAGCTCAAAGCACAACACAAAGTAACACAAAGGATAATATTTTGCAATCCTATAACTCTTTTATCCACTCTTTCACCACATCAAGCGAAGGTGTTGTTCCTTCTGATTTCAGCTTGTAGTTGATTGTAATAACAGCCGGCCCGTTAACCACGCCAAAAGCAGCCATTTGTGCTTTGTCGGAAATGGTTTTTACCTCCACATCTTTTCCCAGTTCGGTTATTGCCCTTACAATTCTGTCGTTTAATTCAAGGCAATCACTTTTTTCATCACACAAAATCAGTATTTCGCTTCTTTTCGACCTGATTTTCAGTTTCAGTTTTTCGTTAATCCGTTTCTGAATAGCGGCAATCAAATCGCCTTTTGGCGGAATTTTTGAAACAAAGGCAATTTTCCCGTCGATGCAAATGGTGGGAATATTTTTCACCATCAGCGACGACATAAAAGTTACCGCGTCCATTTTTTTGATAGCATGTTCGCGCCACTCCACCACCCCTTCGAACTGCGGCGCAACTTTTTTCACCGCTTCCACCATGTACTGACAGGGTGCACACGATTCAGAGTCGAGCGTGATGATGTCCACAATCACTTTGTCGGCCTGTCCGTAATCGCGCATGTTAAAAACCTCCAGACTGTTTTCCCGTTTTTCGAGTTCGCGCACCACATCCTGTTTGTAGGGGTCGTGCACCAGTTCTGTAACTGCTTTTATGTTTGCAGGCGGTGTTTCCATAGGCAGGTCGCAACCGGGAGCCAGAATAAATCCTGTTTTTCCACCCAAATCGAGACAGGCGAGTGCATCTTCGCGGGCGTCGTCTTCGTTACCCATCAGCAAAACCACCGTCAGTTTCAGGTTACCGCCAAAACTGATTCCCTTTTTCAGGGCAATTTCCTTGACAAAATCAAGCGGAATATTTTCATCAATTGAAACATTGTCGGGCCGGCAATCGCACATCGCCTCGATATTTTGCTGGGCATGCCCGCAAACAAAAAACGAACTGAGTTTTTGCTTTTTTCTGATATCGTCAAAAATTTCGGAAACATAGGGTGTAACAAAAGTTTCGAAAGTCAGCGGGTCAATCTGGCTGGTCATCGGGTCAACCACAGCAATCACATCACATCCCGCGTCCATCAGGTATTCCGCCATTTTCAGCCCCACTTTTGTACAAAAATCCATTACTTCATTTACTTCGTCGGGCGCTTCAAAAAGTTTGATAAAAATGTCGGTTCCCATCAGGTGAAGTGCCAGCGTAAAAGGGCCTGTAATCAATCCGTACAAGGCAATTTCGGGATATTTTTCACGGAGTTTTTTAACTGCATCCACCATTACCGGAACTCGGCCATCCGTAATTTCAGGAATTCTCAAATCTTTTAAATGAATGCCTTCGGCCAGCGGATGTGAAATTACTGCCGGCGGATTATGGGGTGCCCACTGTAAACGGCAACCTAAAATTTCGGCTTCAACCTGCAAATCGAAAACCACCGGAATTCCATCGGGATGATAATCTTCGATGGCTTTGCTGATACCCGCCACAATTTTTTCCGCCGATTTCAGGTAGGTTTCGGCATCAACTCCGGTGATAAAACCTCCGTGCACACCTACAAACGGCACCCACGGAACCCGCTCAGCCGGTTGAAGAGCGAACGCTTTTTTGAGTAATTCCAGTCCTTTCATATTTTTGATTTTTAGTAGTGAGTAATGAGTATTGAGACGGTTACAATTGGACAGACTTTCTCCGTTTTGGGGAATTGACTCTCCACAATCATTTAATTTTAAAACAATTACTGATTATTTATATCAAATCTGAAACAATGAGTTGAGCAAAGTACTCACTACTCACATCTCACAATCTCCATACTAAATGTTTGCATTCAGGTATTCAACCAGTCCCTGCGGGTCGGCTGAATAAGCATCGGCGCCAATTTTCTTTCTGAAATCGTCTGTAACCGGAGCGCCACCCACAGCCACTTTTGCTGCCGGAACCGCATCTTTAATCGCTTTCGTTATTTTTTCCATGTTTACCATGGTGGTGGTCAACAGCGCCGACAAACCCACAAAAGCATTTTCATGCTCCCTGATGGCGGCCACAAATTGCTCAGCTTTTACATCGGTACCCAGGTCAACCACTTTCCAGCCATTGCCTTCCACCATCATCGAAACCAGGTTTTTGCCAATATCGTGCAGGTCGCCTTCAACTGTACCAATAATAAATGTACCTTTTTGTTTTACCTCGCCTGATAAAAAGTAGGGTTTCAGGTGAATCATGGCTGTGCTCATTGCCTTTGCCGACATTAAAACCTGCGGTACAAATACTTTGTTTTCACGAAATTTGATACCCACTTTTTCCATCCCAATCATCAGTCCGGAAGTAAGTATTTCCTGTGCTTTTATACCCTCATCGAGTGCCTGACGGGTAAGTTCATCAGCCCCGTCTTCCCCCTTCATTTGTGGTGGATAGGGTGCTGCTTTATTGATTTTTCCGAATTCGATGCAATCGGCAATTTTCTGTAATAATTCGCTCATGTTATTTTTTGATTTGATTTTCAGTTGCTTTACAAAATTACTTTTTGGCCTGCTTTAAAAAATAGTATTTTCTTTGAAAAAGATGGAAAATATTACTTTTATTAGTATTGTGTAATCAGATTTGATTATTGAGATTTACCCATAAAAAGGATGATTAAAGAAATCAGATATTACAAAATACCCAAACCGCTGATTGCTGAAATTCGGAGGAATCAATTGACATCGGATTTGTATCTGACCGAAACCGGTGAAATTGAAGTGGAACGTGGCTCTATCTGGGATCTGAATAAAAAACCGGAAAATCATGTGCTTGTTTATTGTCTGAAAGGAAATGGCATTGCCATATTAGGGAATGAGCAGATACCGGTTTCCGGTGACCAGTTTTTTATTGTACCACAGGGAGAATCTTTTAAGTTTTACTCGGTAATCAACGAAAATTCGCGTTTGTTTGTTGCGCACTTCAACGGTGAAAAAACAAAGCTTTTTGGTCACGGTTTCTCGGTTGTCAGGAGTCTTATTCCGTCGGTCAATAATCTTGTCGCCAACCGCGAAATGCTTTTCAATGAGATTTTTAACAACCTGGCCAAGGGATTTCACGATGAAAATCTGACCTATGTAAATCTTTGTTTCGGGCATCTGCTGGGAACTTTTATTTATGCGCACAAAACCAGTGATGACTTTGTGGATGATGCAAATCCTGCAATCCGGCAGGCTATCGATTTTATGAATAAAAATCTTTCTGAAAAACTGACTTTGAAAAAGATTGCTGGTGAAGCAGGATATTCGCCCACCTATTTTACCACGCTTTTCAGAAACGAAACCGGCTATTCGCCACTCAGCTATTTTTCACATCTGAAAATACTGAAAGCCACCGAGTTGCTTGACTACACACGCACAAAAGTAAAAGCTATTTCGTTTCAGCTCGGGTACGTCGATCCCTATTATTTTACCAAAGATTTTAAAAAACGAATGGGCATGTCGCCACGGCAATATAGAAACAGAATCAAGACCAATTAAAAATGAAAATTTGAAAATGAAAAACCGGCGTTGAGGAAATCTAAAACACCGAATAAGAAATAAGAAATTTAAAAGTTTATCCGGCTTCCGGTTTTTGATTTCTTATTCCTTATTCGATATTCCTTATTTTCAATTATTTCAGCGCGGCTTTTAGTCCTTCGGTGGTGATGTAGTATTTTACAATCATGTTCGGCACTTCCCATTCGGGCAATTTGCCATCTTTTAAATACTGCAGGTATTTTTCGGTAACCTGCGTAAAATGCGCTTCGTGCCCCACACTGTAACTGGCAGGAATTTCCACCATCCAAAGTTTATCAGCCTGTTTTACCAGTTTGATTCCCGGGTAGGCAGCCTGTAACTCTTCGTTCACAGCTTTTGTAAGGCTGGCTTCCAGTTCAGCCGAACTTCCGGCAATTGCCTCAACATACAAAGTTGGTTTGTATCCTTGTTCTGCTCCTTGTTTTATAACAAGATTGCAGTTGGTACCGCGCATGATTGAATAATGTGTGTCGCCGGCACCTTCGGGCGCTTCGAAATTCCAGGTGACCGATGCCTTTGCATAAATACCTTTCAGTTTGTACACAATTTCGCCATTGCTGTAAACTTTCAGTGTTCCGTCAACCACATCTTTTTGCAGGTATTCGGGATATTGGTCGAGAGCGGTTACTTTTTTAAACATTTCGGGTGTCAGGTCGGTAGTCCAGCGTTTCCCCGAAACAATTTCAACATCCGCTTTTGAAAGCACTACTTCGGGAAAAGCTTCCCACTGAATCAGGTCAACGAGGTGGGTGTTAACATCCACAATGCCTTCTCCCTGTTGTTTGGTATCAAAAAACCAGGCCGGACGTTTGAGCGGATTGCCCGAAACCATTTTTGAAAAATGATGCACACTTTCCTTTGTAATAGCCGGTTCTTCGGGTGTTCCGGTTTGCAGTGTCCCGAAAACCGCAGGTTTTTGCGAGAGTTCGCGCTGCAGAATGGTGGTGATTTCGTGCCGCTCAGTCATGATATCATACAACAAAACTCCTTTTTCAGCAGCCACCTGAAAAGCCTGTTCGAGTTTCGGAAATTCTTCAGGAGTAATTACCATCGGTTTGTCGGCCAGCACATTGATTCCGGCTTCAATGGTTTTCAGAATGTAATCGGTTTTAATGGCGTTATTTCCGGCTGTAACCATCACATTACCGGGTTTTTCGGCAATCATTTTTTCAAAGAAGTCAGTGCCTGTATAAATTTTTTCGTTCCAGTTTGTCGGATTTTCAGCACGGGTATTGTAACCGTTGATGCGGGCAAGATGTCCCTGCAAATCGTCGCCTTCGGGTGCGTAAACATACACGGTTGAATCGACCATTTCGTACATCGATTTTTGCACCAGTGCAGCATGAAAATGGCCGGGATCGAGGGTCATGATTTTTACTTCGCCTTTTGCTCCTGTAAACATATTTTTGGTTTCTGTTTGTGCCTGTTTATTTCCACCTGTGCATGATGCCAGAAAAATACCGGCTACACAATAAATTGCAAGATTCTTCATTTCAATTTTTATTTTGATTTTAGTTCGGTAACAAATTTACGTTTTTCAAACAATTCTGACTTTCAAAAGCTGGTGACCAGTAATGAATGTTACAGAAAAAATAACAGCTTTAAAAACAGCGCCATCCGTCGGATGACGAATGGCGCATTTTCTTTTAAATTCTAAAAATATGATATCACGACTATAAATCTTCCTCTGGTGGTATAGAAGTTAATGGCGGAATATTATTTTCATATCCATCATAACCAAAATTCTGATTAAGCTGACCCTGCGTATTTGAAGTGATTGCAGCCTGTGGAATTGGCCACAATACATGGTACGCACTCATGGTGTATGACTGTCCATTGTTCGCTTTTACACCGGTATTGTAAAATCCGTTGTTTTCAATTACCCTGTCGTAATAGAAATTACTGATACCAAAATTGGCCATTGAATAAGTTTTACCACGGTATGATTTACCTGTTTTGGCAAAAAGGAATGACATTCTGTTTAATTCAGTTTTCCTGGGCTCTTCCCAGAAAAGTTCCCTTGCACGTTCATCAAGAATGGTACCGATATCAAAGCTGGCAGCATCAGTATAAGGTGCTGCGCCAGCCCTTGTGCGTATTGCGTTAACATCGGCCATTGCATTGGCGATTTCACCTTTCCACCAATACGCTTCTGCACGGAGCAGATAAGTTTCAGCCAGACGGAAAACATACCAGTCGTAAGAACCACCCTGTGGTTGTGTGCGACGTGGATCGGGAACATATAATTTATAATGAGGCCATCCAAACCAGTTACGGATAGTATCTGTGGTGGCAATTGTGCCATTTTCCCTGTACAGTTGTAAAGGTTTGCCATAATAGGCGCCTTTTTTGGCATTGGCATGGTTATAAACCAGATCCTCCATATTCATCCAGTTGCCTTTTTTGTGGCGAAGATCGTTCGGATCGTCCCAAATCTTTTTGGTATGATAGGGTGTACCTCTTGAGCGGCCAATTCCACGGCCAAAGGTTTCAACCAGTTTTATTTCCTGGTTGGCGAGGTCAGATGTTCCCGGGCCATAACCATCAGGAGTATATAACATATTTGAATTGGATACTCCCCAAAACGGAACTGCCTGACGCATAATCTGCAGGTCAAGACGTGAATCCACCAGTTCTTCGCGTGACAGAACCATAAACAAAACTTCTTTATTGGCAGCAATTGCCTTGTTTTGCCACCAATGTAAACGGGCAATCACATCGTCGCGAATAATTCCCTGTTTCGTCAGAAAATCACCATCTTCTTTTGGTACCTGTCCAAACGGAGCCTGCATTAAACTGTAAGTTCCACTGTTAATAATTGCGTTTGCGGTTTCAATTGCTTTATCAAATTCGCCAAGAGCCAGGTAAATTTTAGTAAGCAAATGTCCGGCGGCGCCTTTTGAAACTCTTCCCCTGTCAACGTTGTCAGAGCAATGCTGAAAGGCAAATTCCATGTCTTTCTGAATTTTGCGCAGGATTACTTCTCTTTCAGTTGAGTAAAAATCGAGTTTTGGCGCAGTAATTTCATGCCCGATAAAAGGAATATCACCAAATTGCTGGGTAAGCCTGTAATAACGAAAAGCCCTGTGAAAATAAGCTGAACCAAGAACTGCATTGCGTTCTGCCTCATCTTTATAAACTGCATCATCAATACGGTCGATTACAACATTGGCATATTTGATTCCCTTGTAACCTTCGTACCAGTACCAGCCAATTCTGTTATAGTCAACGTGATTGAGCTGTGATGTCGGTGTAATCTGAATATTCATATTCTGTGCAGGCCCGGGTTTGTCGGTTGTACCCTCAACACACACTTCCGAAAATATGAGTTCGGTAATCATCGGAGCTCCGTCGCCGTACCATTCATACCGCATATTACGTTCACAGGCAGTAAGCGCGGCATACATACCTTTTGCGTCAACGAGTGCATTTTCAGGTGCAAAAAAGGAAAGTGGTTTTGGTTCGAGCCATTCATCATCGCATCCTGTAGTTCCCAGAATCAGGGAAGCAAAAAGTAACAGGATTAATTTTGCTTTGTATCTTATCGTTTTCATATTAATCATCATTTATTGTATTACAGTGTTAAATTAACCCCAAGTGTGAAAATGCGTGGATTTGGTCCGCTATTTTCAGGATCCCAGAAGTTCCAGTCAGGTGCCCACCAGCCTACGTTGCGTGCAGTGGCAAAAATTTTCATATTGGCAATATGAGCCCTGCTTAATAAAGCAGATGGAACTGTGTATGCCAGCGAAATATTATCAAGTCTGATAAATGAACGGTCTCTCCATACATCGAATACAGCACCACCTTCAGCAGAGTAAATACGGGCGTAGTCGTTGTAAGGTGTTTCAGGTGTCCAGAACGGAATTTTGTAAGAGTTCACCCTTTCCGGGAAACTGTCACGGTTTTTGGCCGAGTTCATTGTTCCTTTATGTCCCCAGTATGAATAGATCATAAACGACAGGTCGAAGTTTTTGTAGATATTGAAATCATGACGCATGTTCCAGCGGAAACGCGGTGTTCTGTAACCAAGATATTGTTTATCAAGGTCATTGATTTTGAAATCGCCATTAACATCTTCAAGCTTAAAGTCGCCGGGGAATTGCCCGAATTTTGCAGCCTGTTCTTCTTCGCCAATCTGCCATACACCCAGAATTTTAGGTTGCCAGATAACATCAATCGATTGTCCGATAAACCAGCCATTTGTGTAGTCATCACCTTCTTTCTGCCCGATTACATTACCTTCGGCATCTTTCACATCAACCATATCGCCATACAAATGCACAATTTCGTTACGGTTCATTGTGAAGTTGGTATTGATATTCCAACGGAAGTTTTCACGATTCATCGCCCTGGCATTGAAAACGATTTCAATACCATAATTACCAACCTCGCCAAGGTTTGCAGCCACCGAGTTAAAACCTAAAATATCGGGTAACCGGCGGTCAACCAGCACGTCCATTGTTTTGGCAGTATAGAACTCAATTGAGCCATCAAACACACCGTTTAAAAAACCATAATCCAACCCGAAGTTCAGCGATTGAGTTTCTTCCCATTTCAATTCTGAATTAGCCATTCGGTTCACATACAACTGTGTGCCTTCGTAAACTGTTCCCGATAAGGTTTGATAGGGATATTTTCCGGTTGTCATATCCGACAATGCTTCATAACGGCCGATTGCGCGGTTACCATTGCTACCATAAGATACCCTCAGTTTTCCGTAAGTAAGAATATCATTTTTGGCAAATGCCTCATCGGTGAATACCCAGCCCAAAGCTGCCGACGGAAAATAACCATACGGATGTTTCTGACCAAATGCCGAATAACCGTCGCGACGCATCGTTAAAGTCAGCATGTATTTGTCTTTTAAAGAATAAAATACCCTACCCATCAATGCATTGGCAGTTTCGTATTCGTCATTACTTTCAATCTGGAAAGTTGTACCTGTACCAGCCTGCATACGGTGAAAACCTAAAGCATCGGTAGGCTGAAAGTTCTGAGCTGACATATAATCCCACCAACTCTGGAATTTTTCGGCATTGGCCAGCAAAGTAACATCAAACTTATGAATGTTATTAAAAGTCTGGTTCCATTTAACCAGGTTATCAACCTGCCAGCTATAAATTTTTTCCTGCAAACGTTTTGCCTGTCCACCAAATTTAGCCCAATCTTCGTGTTGTACCGACTGGTGATTCATGAATTCGTACCATTGGTAACGGGGTGCGAAATTTATTTGGTAAGAAATATTGAAAGGCAGTTTGATAGTTGCATATAAATTGGCATTTAAAGTATTATAGTACTGCCTTCTTGTCTGAAATGTCATGTCGTACAGCGAGTGTATTGCTCCGCGACCAGGGTCATCAACCGGGCTGCGACGCAATGTTACGCCATCATCATTATATAACGATCCCCAGGGTGAGTTATTAATTCTGGTTCCCCAGGCTGCCTGAATGGTTGGATCCGGATCACCCGAACGATTCATGTGACTTTCATCACGATCAGAAAACTGGGTATTCATACCTACAGTCAGCCAATCGGTCACTTTTGCATCGAGGTTTACCCTTCCCCTGATGGTTGTGAATTCATCACCCACAATAATACCTTCGTTGTTGTTGTATCCCAGCGACATATAATAAGTTACTGCATCACCTTTACCCGAAAGCGAGATATTGTAATCCTGACGGAATCCATTCTGGAAAACCATGTCAGTCCAGTCAACCGAGTTGCCGTTTTTGTAATTGGTGATTTCAAGCGGAAGCATACCCAAACGGGCCAGCCAGATATCAGTATCGTCACCAGCATCGCCATCCAGCCACATTTCCTTGGTTACACCCTCCGGTAAATTATTGGGGTCTTCGAATTTGTACAACTTTGTATTGGTTTTCGCATTATAATAGTTAAGCGACTGCATAACTTTTGTTCTCCACGAAACAAATTCATAAGGCCCGTAAACTTCTTCCAAAGTTCCCATTGTTGCCAAACCTACGGCTGTGTTAACGTTAATAACTGGTTTCCCTTTAATACCTTTTTTGGTGGTAACCAGAATTACACCATTTGCAGACCGCGAGCCATAAACTGCGGCAGAAGATGCATCTTTCAAAACATCAATACTCTCAATATCGTTGGGATTGATGTCTTCGAGAGCACCCTGGTAAATTACTCCATCTAAAACGATCAAGGGATTTGACGAGGCTTTTAAAGTATTGTCACCCCTGATTTCCATATCGCCACCGCCCTTTGCAGTGGTGGAGAAACCAACCTGTAACCCGGCAATGTTTCCACGCAACATGTCCTGCAAAGCCTGTGGTTTTTCATTCTCAATCTGGCTGGCTTTTACAGTGGATACAGCCCCGGTAAGGTCACTTTTTTTCATTGTACCATAACCTACCGCAACAACTTCTTCCAAACCAATCACATCGGCGACCATTGCCACATCGATCGTTGACTGGTTCCCAATCTGAACTTCCTGAGATTTCATCCCAATAAAAGTAAATACCAAAGTGGTTGCGTTTTGTGGTACTGTTAATGTATAAACCCCATCGGGATTGGTTACAGTACCATTTGTGGTTCCTTTCAGAATAACAGTTACTCCGGGAAGCGGAGAACCGTCGGCAGTTACTTTACCCGTAACCGTTTTCTGTGCCATGGCGTTGCTAACGGAAATAGCAAACACCATTAATAAAAACAGTAGTTTTCGCATAAGTTAAAATTTAATTAGGTAATGATTATTTATTTATAGAATTGACTGATTTTAATGAACTGAAAAGTTCAACAGCCAATGGCGTTTATCCAAAATCGATCAGCATATTGTTTTAGTTTTAGCAGTTAGATTTTTCTTCTTTCATATCTCATCATAAGCAGTATATATCTACCTATAATGCCAGTTTTACGGTTCAATCACAATGGCTAAATCTATCCATTAATGCCATAAAATATCTGACTCATTTTTGCAAACTTCAATATTTTTTTTGCAGAAAATACCGGGAACAATTTTTCTTGTTCCCGGCAGATTATTGAATATTGAATTATAATCAGATTTTAATGTAATTCGTTCCATACGGATAACGTTGTGGTCTGCTTAACATCGAATTTGCCAAATCGTTGTCAATAAACCTTTCTGTCTTGGGATTCCATTTCAGCACACCCGGAACTTTCATGGCAATGTGACTGATCAAACAAACCGTGCAGGCCCTGTGTCCAATTTCAACCGGAGAAATGGGTTCCTGGCGAGATTTAATACAGTCGAGCCAGTTTCCATGCTGTTCTTTGCTGACATACAAATGGATTTCGTTGTCTCCTATCTTTGATTCCAGAATTTTCGGATCGCTGGCATCAAGTGCTTTTGTGGCACCTGCCGGAATCGGGTCGCTGGCTGTAGCACGGTAGGCACCGCGGGTTACAAAAATCCATCCTTCAGTTCCTTCATAACGGATACCATTCGGGAAACCACCACTTGTGTAAACTGTAATTCCGTTTTCATATTCATGTTTCACCATAAAATCGCCGTGTACATTCCAACTGCCCGATTTCGGAAACTGGGCAACCGCTTCCACAGAAATAGGGCCGGTATATTCAGTATCCATTCCCCAGGCTGCCGAATCATAATGGTGTTGTCCCCAGCCGGTGATCATTCCGGCACCATAATTTTCGTGACGCAACCATCCAGGCCTGTCGTATCCTTTTTGCGGGTGAACCAATTGTTCGGTGTATTCAATTTCGGGTGTCGATCCCAGCCACATATCAAAATTCAATGCCGAAGGAACGGGCATTTTTTCAAAAAGCGGTCCCGACGGGTCGCCAGGCAAGCCAATTTTTACTGTATGTACCTTTCCAATTCTGCCGTTGCGAACCAGTTCAGCTGCCACCCTGAACTGGGTATCAGACCGCTGCTGTGTTCCAACCTGCAGAATCACTCCCTGCCGGTGAACAATGTCGCTGAGTAATCGGCCTTCGGTGACCGTGAGCGAAGTGGGTTTTTGCAGGTAGATATCTTTTTTGGCCAATGCTGCTTCTATTGCCGGTTGCGAGTGCCAATGGTCGGGAGTACTGATAACCACTGCATCAATATCTGAACGGATCAGCAATTCCCGGTAATCTTCATACATTTTTACATCAACAGCCTGGTTGCTTCCATATTTTTTATTATAAATGTCTTCAACCAGTTTTTTGCCATCGGCAAGCCTGTTTTTGTCGAGGTCGCAAACGGCAACATAACGTGCGTGTTCGTATCGGAACAGGTCCGACATATCATGCGAACGGGCAATTCGTCCGCAGCCGATTTGTGCCAATTGGATTGTATTACTTGGGGCGCTTTTACCAAATACCGATGAAGGCACGATGGTCGGGATCACAATGGCTCCGGCCGTTGCTGCCGTTGCGTTTCTGAGAAAAGTTCTTCGTTTCATATTATTTAGTCAGTTTTAGTTTTTAATTATTTTTTTACCGGCGAGTCGTCACATTTAAAATCACCCAATACATATTGGGCGCCATTCAGATAAAATTTTAATAACCGGGCATCTTCAAAACTTTGTGCATTGTGCGAAGGCGAAACATAAAAAACATGCCCTTTTCCAAATCTTTTTATCCACGAAACATACTTTATCTTTTCATCGATTGGTTTTGATTTGTTCGTTAATTTATCTGTGTCCATATAAAGCAGCGGCCTGAAGTTTTTTTGTTCGTATGCTTTATTAAATAAGTAGGGTTCATCGACATGAACAAATGATTTGCCCTCGAAGGCGGCAGTCAATGGATGACCGGGCTCGGCAAGTTCAAGCGTGATTTCCTGCTGCGGCGGATGATAATCAAAACTTCCTCCCACCATTTCGCTGAATGCCATCGAATTGTTTTGCATCACAATTGCTCCGTGAACAACCATTAATCCACCTCCTTTTTTGACATATTCAATGAGGTTGTTTTCGAGTTCAGCCGCTTTTTTAACCTTTTGTTCTTCGCTTAAACTTTTGTCTTCGTCCAGCATATCCAGAATCTGGTCGCGACGTGGACCCACTGAGCAATTGTTATTCAGAACAACGGCATCATATTTTTTCAGATTTTGGGGTTCAAAAAACGAAAGGTCTTTGCAGACATCGGCTTTATAAGCACCGCTTTTTTCGCCCAGCAAGCGGATAACCGCTGTGGTATGTGGAACCACCCAGTGGTTAAACCCGGTAAACTTGTCAAATATCAATATCTTCCTTTCTTTTCCAGGTTGAACTGCTGGTTTTTCAGGCGCAATTTTCTCTATTTTCTGCACCCATTCCGGGGTACAGGCAAATTCTTTGAGTTGTGCATTAGCAATTACCACCCAAAGAAAAGCCATAATAGTTATCACAATCTTCTTCATTTTTTCAGCATTTATTTATTAAGCGAAATTTACTTTTTATCTATCCATAATAACAACAGGGTTATTCGCAAAACTGTTCCAGTACATTTCTGCAGTGGCAGCATCCATTTTTCCATCGAAAACCACAAGCCTGTATTTCAACGTGTAATTTTTCTTCGGGTCGATTTTCCAATCAACGTGCCTGATGGGAACAAACTCGAAATACATGTCGCCGCGACCACCGTTGGCATCAAGCGGCCACACACGCATGGGTTCGGGGTGCATCCGGTTTGAAGGATGGCTCAGAAACAGAATCCCTGACCGTCCTTCTTTTACAGCCGATTCACCTTCCACAACACACCATCGGGCAAATGAGCCATCGGCATCTTTTCTTGTTTTGTTATCCGAAGTCAGCACAGTGCAATTGTCTTTGTGCCATTTTTCGGTTGCACGGAAACCAACACCTCCTCCATAACGATAAGCATCAAGCATGATTCCGTTATTCAGCGGACTGTTCAGCGAAGTGGTGTAATCGATTATCCAGACTCCTTTCCCGGCATTCCACACACGAACATCCAGAATTTCGTTCATGGCAATCTGGTCTTCACCTTTGGCACCAAAATCGATGTGTTGCTGCAACGCGGCAAAACCGCTGTAAACAGCACCTTCTGCTTCCGAAAGAAATCCGGCAAACTTTACGGTTCCTTCGCCTGAATACAAATTCCAGAAATCAACGGCACGTCCGTCAATAGTGGTTTTTGTCCAGGGACCCCAAATTCCGTAATGGTGATAATGGTCGGGTGCCTGAATTCTTGTAAGCACCTCGCCCCCCGGCGACCACAGCGGATGTATAAAACCTGATCGTTTAAACAATGTGCTGACTGTATCTGGCGGATAAGTGATACCGAAACGGTATTTCAGAACCGGCTTACCATCTTCAACCAGACTGAGGTCCTGGTGATCTTTTTTTAACAGAACCGGATGACTTTCCGGTTTCTGAGATTCGATTTTCAATACATATTTCCGTTCAGAATTTTTCTTCGAAATTCCGTTCAAAACAAACCACAAACGGGCTGAATAACCTGGCTCAAGCTGACTTTGAACTGGCACCTCACCCGAAGCCGTAACTTCGTATAAGGCAAGATTTCCCTTGTCGGTATTATAATTCAGGTTATCTAGCGAAACCGAAACGGGAGCGTCAATTCTGTCGGTTTCAACTTTCACCGTGAATTTTGCCAGCTCCTGAGCGAAAGCCAGGTTTGCTATCAACAGTAAGATTATTAGTATTTTTATTCTCATCGGTTTATTTTTTAAAACCACATAGACAAATAGAACACATAAGTTTTTTCTCTATTGTGACCTAAGTGCCTTATTTGGTTTTGTTCATCTTACCTCTTTATCAATTGTCTCTTTAAAAGCCAGAATGTTTTCGGTAGTTACGTTCGGTGGCATTCCGCCGCCACACGACCAGATCACGCGGTTTTTATCGCCAAATTCCTGTACCATTTTAATGGTTTCTGAGCGCACTTCGTCCGGAGATTTTGCGGCCAGCACATCGCGTGGCGGCAGGTTCCCGATCAAGGCAATTTCCGGCCCGGCCAGTGCGCGGATTTCACTCATACTGTGTTCAAAGCTGAAATTAAAAAGGTTAACACCCATTTCTTTTAAATAAGGGGTGGAAATCAAACCTTGTGCATCGTTGTGAAAGAAATTCAGTTTTGAATCGAAAGCATTGAAAATCCGCTTCAGATAAGGCACTGCATATTCGCGGCATTCATCATCGCCAATAAAACCCACAATGTCGTCGAGCACCAGCATTCCCTCAATCGACGGGAACATTTCTTTCTGATATTGCAGCCAGTCAACCGTAAAACGGGTAATGGTATCAAGCAGTTTGTGGCTGGCTTCGGGGTCCATCATAAAACCCATCATCAGTTCGGTGGTACCCATTAAAAACGAAGCAATATTCAGCGGGCCGCGGGCCACGGCGAACTTAATTTCGTGCCCCATGTCGTTGATGGGTTTCTGGTAATTTGCCAGTCGTTGAATCACAAATGGCAACAATCCATCCGTTTTCGGATTCGGGACTTTCAGGTTGGCAGCTTCCGAAATATCGGTCATTATGCGGTCGGCGTGGGGCAGGTTGTAACTGTTCCAAACCAGTTTTGCTCCAAATGCCGAAGGTTCGGTACACATCCCGAATTCGGACCAGAATCCAGGCAGGAAAATAATATCGGGAAAAGTTTCAATGACCTTTTTGTTGGTTTGAAACCAGATTTCTTCGGATGAATAAAACTGCAGGGTTGATACGCCAGCCCACCCCGGAATCCAGGGACTATCGACAATAAAACCTGTAACAGGCCGTGCCGGCGTTTCGCCATGAACTGTCTTTAACAACAGCTCCCATTGTTGGTTTGTCATTTTATTGAATTTAGTTCCTCACAAATTTATAAGTCACGGTTGTTAAAATTCAGTATTATTTTTGCAACACCTTGTACCCTGTTAACAAATTTACTAATATTGAAATTCTGCAGAATTACAGGAAAAACAGGGAAAAACAACAGAAAAGTGAATGGGCTATGAAGATAATGCACGAACATATTGATTTTCCGGGACGCTCGGCGGTAAAGGTAAAATATTGCGACAGGCCACACTTTACGTATCCGTGGCATTTTCACCCCGAATTTGAAATTCTGTATTTAACCGAAGGTAGCGGTACCCGTTTTGTGGCCGACAGCATTGAGGAATTCGGGCCAGGAGAACTGGTTTTGGTGGGAAGTTCGCTGCCGCATTTCTGGCGCAGTGATGAAAAGTACCTGAACAGTGGAGGTAAACTCCGGGTAAAATACATGGTCATTCAGTTTCCGCCCGATTTTTTAAAGCCGGAAATTGATAATTACCCCGAGTACCAGCTCATCGGCGATTTACTCAAACGTTCAGCACGTGGTGTGATTTTTCACAGAAACTTCTCTGCCCAGATTAGCAGTAAAGTTTTCAAAGTAGGTAAAGTAAGTGGCTTCGACAGGATTATTTCACTGCAGAAATTGTTGCAGGAAATGGCGAAATCCAGTGAATACAGACTGCTTGCCGGAGAGCTCTATCAGAAAGAAGATCAGACATTTGTAAACTACCGGCTTACCAAGGTAATGCAATATTTAAACACCAATTATCAGCAAAAAATCGAACTCGATACAGTTGCTGAAATTGCCAACCTGCACCCTGCTGCATTTTGCCGTTTTTTCAAGGAGAAATCGGGCAAATCGCTTTCGGAATATGTAAACGATATGCGGATTGGTTACGCCTGCCGCCTGATTACCGAAGGCCGGATGTCGGTTTCGCAGATTTCGTATGAAAGTGGTTTTAACAACCTTTCGAACTTCAACCGCACTTTTAAAAAACACACAGGTTTTACGCCAACCAGTTATTTTCAGGAATTTCAGCGCCAGCCAGGCAATTAACATGGTTTTTTGACTATCATTTAAACCGGGAAAAATTACCAACCTTCTAATTCACGGTTTAAAAACATTGAGGTTTCTTTTTAGCTTTGCTCAACAACAATTAAACCTGCTGCCATGAATAAATATTTCTCATTCTTTCTGTTTGTATGGTTTTTAAGTTTAACGGTATCTGCCCAGGAAGTTGAATTTTTGCCCACCGACTGGGAAAATCCGGCAGTTATCGACAAGGGACAAAATGCTCCGCATGCATTTTACATTCCTTATAAAGTTCCCGATGATGCCATCAAAAGCAAAAAAAGCAGCGAGTATATTTTATTGAACGGAAAATGGAAATTCAAATTGGTTGAAACCCCGGAGCAAGTCCCCGAAGAATTCTGGCAACCAAAATTCAAAACAGAAAACTGGGATGATATCACAGTGCCTTCCAACTGGCAGATGGAAGGCTACGATCATCCAAAATTCAGAAATATTGCCCTTTCTTTTGAAAGCGACCCGCCAAAAATCCCTGACTACTTCAACCCCACGGGTTGTTACAAACTGAAATTCACAGTCCCGAAAACCTGGACTAACAAACAAATAATGCTGCGTTTCGAAGGGGTGAAATCGGCTGCATATATTTGGGTGAACGGCAAACGGGCCGGTTACAACGAAGGAGGTTTTGAGCCGGCAGAGTTCAACATCACACCGTTTCTCGAAAAAGGAGAAAACGATTTATCGGTTCAGGTGATGCGTTTCAGCGATGGCTCGTATCTCGAAAACCAGGATATGTGGCGGCTTTCAGGAATTTTCAGGGATGTAAAACTGTACGCACTCCCGCAAACTTACGTTCATGATTATTACATCACCACCGATTTGGATGAAAATTACAAAGACGCACTGCTGACCCTCGAAACCGACATCAAAAATATGATTGCTGATTCGGTAAAAGGTTCAGTCGAAATGGATGTTTTTGATAAAGAGGGCAAGTCGATTCTGAAAGATGGTGCAATTACCCAATCATTTGCCATTGACACGCTTGAAACAAAAAAAATAAAAATCAGCACGCTGGTGATCGATCCGCCAAAATGGTCGGCTGAATACCCCAGCCTGTTTACCCTGCTTGTGATTCTTAAAAATGAAAAAGGAGAAATAACGACAACTTTTGCACAAAAAATCGGGTTTCGCGAAGTGGAATACAAAAACTTTATTCTAACGGTAAATGGCGTTCCGGTAAAACTGAACGGCGTGAACAGCCACATGCACGATCCCGAACGCGGGCAGGCCGTTCCGCTGGAAACTTTGCGTAAAGATTTGCTGCTGATGAAACAATTCAATATTAATTGTGTGCGAACCTGTCATTATCCGCCAACTCCGGAATATTTGAGCATGGCCGACGAACTGGGAATTTATGTTTTTGATGAAGTGGGTGACGAAACACACATGAACGAATGGCTTTCGGAACGCAGCGAGTGGACTGAAATGTACCGCGACCGCAGCCGACAACTGGTTTACCGCGACCGGAACCACCCGTCGGTGATTGTTTGGAGCGCCGGAAACGAATCGGGGAAAGGACAAAACATCAACGAGGTAATCAAAACCGGGAAAGCGATCGACCCCAGCCGCCCGGCCTGGATGTATGGAGGCAATGATTTTTACATCCCCTTTGAAGATATTGTGGGACCGCGTTACTGGATTCCCATCGATTATAAAAATTTAGCCGAAGGAAAAGTGCTTCCGGCAGGCGACAACAGGGCTTCGTTTATGGACGAATACATTGCTGCCACTGGCAACGGTTTGGGCGGTCTGGATGAGTATTGGGAACTGATCTGGAAACACCCTCGACTGACTGGTGGTGCCATCTGGGACTGGATCAGTCCGGGAATTAAAACACCGCGCTGGACTATTCCTGATTTATCGCCAGCCAAAAACGACGGCCAAATTATGGGGCGACCTGTTTTTACCGAGGGGAAAAATGGCCGCGGACTCGAATTTTCGGGTCACGACGATTGGGTGGAATTTTACCGCGACCCAAGTCTTGATATTTCGGGAAACCAGCTTTCCATTGGCTTCTGGGTGAAACCATCGAAAATTTCGCAACCCAATACTTTTCTTACGAAGGGAAAACACCAGTTTGGGATCGTGATGGAAAACCCTGAAACGCTCGAATTTTACATTTATAATGGCAAACGGGTTTCGGCAAAAGTAAAAGTTGGCAGCGAATTTTACGACAACTGGCATTACATCGCCGGAATTTATGATGGCAGCCGTCTCTCGCTTTATATCGACGAAAAACAGGTGGCACAAACCGGGTGCAGTGGCAATATCAGTGTAACACCTTTTCCGCTTTGCATTGGCCGCGAAGCCGAAACACAGGACCAGGGTGAATACTCAGGCCGGCTTTCGAAAATGGTGGTTGACGAATTGAAGATTTTTAACAAAGCTGTTTCGCTGCAGGAATTAATGACAAAAAGTGAAGGTGCTGTTCTTAATCTCGATTTTGAAACCGATACAAAAGGTGAAAGCTTTTATGCAGTTGGTTTGGGCGGCAGAACCTATGGAATTGTGTGGCCCGACCGCCGGATTCAACCCGAAATTTACCAGATGAAAAAGTCGGCTCAACCGGTAAAAATCGAACCGATTGATCCGGATAACGGGAAGGTGCGGATCACGAACCGCCACATGTTCAGAAACCTGAACGAACTCACCGGCTTGTGGCAGCTCACGGTTGATGGCGACACCATTCAGCGTGGATTTTTTGATCTTGAACTGGCTCCCGGAAAGTCAGTCATCGATTCCATTCCGTTCAGAATGCCAAAAATTGAAGTGGGAACCGAGTGTTTGCTCACGGTTTCGTTTCTGCAAAAAGGAAAAACTGAATGGGCCGATGATGGTTACGAAATAGCCTGGGACCAGATGAAAATCAATGCCCCGGTTTATGAAAACCAGGAATCAGAAACAAAAACAAAAATTTCAGCCACCGAAAATAAAGATGCAGTCACCATTTCGGGTGGTAAGTTTAAATACATCATCAGCAAAAAAACCGGAAGTTTTATTTCGATTCAACACGAAGGATTGGAATACATTGAATCGGGACCTGTTTTCAATGTCTGGCGGGCACCGCTGGCCAACGATATTGACCCATGGGGAAGCGAAGCATTTAAAGGCCGCAATTTCACACCCGGCCTTGGCCGCAGCATCGATAACCAGTTGCGGACACTGGGAATGCGCGACCTGATTGTTCAGGTGGATGAACTGGAAGTGCTGAAATTATCGGGTTCAAAAATCGTTATAAAAATAAAAGCATTCTCTAATTCAACATTGCCAACTGACCGCAGGATGAAATCATACGATTATTTTTCAGCATTTGAGCGAAACGAAACCTGGACATTTTCAGCCGACGGAACAATTGAACTGGAACAGGAAGTGATTCCGCACGGAATTATGCCTGATATGCTGCAAAAAGCGGGACTGCAGTTTCAGTTGCCAAAACAATTCAGCCAGGTTGAATGGTACGGGCGCGGCCCGTTTGAAAATTACCCCGACCGCAAGACCGGGGCAAAAATCGGTCACTTTAAATCGGACGCCGACCAGATGTATGAACCTTACATTTTCCCGCAGGAATACGGAAACCGCTGCGATGTTCGCTGGATGAAAGTTCAAAACAAGGAAGGAAAAGGATTGCTGATTAAAAGCGAAACCGGTGTGAACTTCAGTCTTCACAAATTTACCACCGACAATCTTGACAGGGCAGTTTACACATACCAGTTGAAAGAGGCCCCGAATACAATACTGAATGTGGATTTTGAAGTTACCGGTGTGGGCGAAACCGCCACACGACAGTTGCTGAAATACCGGGTTTTGCCGGGTGTAAAACAGAATAAGCTAACAATAAAACCCTTCTGATTAGCACACAAAAAAGGCGCAAGTGATTTTACCTGCGCCATTTTTATACAATTTCGATTGTGTTACTTATTATATTTTGAGTAGGAAATACTCAGTTTAATTCCTGTTTTACTGTTGCTTCCCTTCAGAACAGTGCGATTTGCCTGGTTGTTTTTATAAGCCGGAACAAGATAAAAACCTAAATTTTCAGCTTTGCCTTCAATAATTTGCTGCAAATGCTGGGTTATATTAAAATGGTATGTATAATCTTTCTGCAAACTTCCGCCATAAAAACTGGGGCTGAATACATAATCAACCGGCAGAAAGTCCTTTCCAGTTGAATCGATTACTGTAAATAGCATTTGTTGCGGCGGCGGGAACCGGTGTATTTGCGATGCAACAGTATCAATCTGGAAAATCAGTTCTGCCTTATTAATCGCTGTGTTAACCGAATCTTTCCAGGAAGTCAGGTCGTCGATGAAGATTTTGGATTTCAATCCGCCGGTAGCCTGAACATAAATCAATGAATCTTCGTTGGTTTCAGAATCCAGGTTTGTATAAAACGGTGCACTTGTATAATCGTGAACAATTCGGTTAATGCGGGCGCTGTATTGTGTCACCACATATGGCATCAGTAAAACAGAATCTTTTGTTACATCAGCTTCTGATTTTAAAGAATCGTTGTGATAAAACAGCACAATGCCTGAACCTCTGAAACTTCCGGATGACAAAGATTCCAACGTCAGAATCGCTCCCCCCTGACTTGTCATTTTTTCTGATTCGATGTAAAGCCCTTTAAAATATTCAAGAAAAACATCGTTGCTAACGAGATCGGCTGAATCGGCATAAAACAGTTTTTCAGCCAGCGTAAAATCAAGTGGTATATTAATTAACTGGTAAAAAGTGTCCTTGCTTGTTGAGTCAAGTTTTACTCGGGGTGTAAATTCAATCTGCCCCAACAACTTGTCAGAAGCCAGCGATTTAAGATCAACATCCTGGGTATAATTCTGATCGCGGTCGATTGAAGATTCAAGTTCATAAATCCTCAGTTTTTGTTTTGTGATAGTATCACCGTAAATAATGCGGTAATACAGGTAAAGCTTGATGGAATCGGGTTGCGGATTATCCTCGCCAAAATCGGGAAATGACGGCAACCTGAATTGCGTGGCAAAATCGATGGTGGTTGTTCCAAAAAGTGAATCGTTAAAACTGCCGAGTAAACTACGGCTGGCTTCATCAGTCCTGATTGAATCTTCCTTGTGGGTAAAAGCGGAAATATCATCTTTTATCAACCGGTTTCTGACTTCAATTAAATCACCACCGGGCAATACTTCTAACCCGATGCTGCTATATTCTTCACAAGCTGCAAAAGAAAAAACAATGAATAACCCTGCAATCAGGTACTTATA
>CAZXVT010000040.1:0-29520 GCA_964644015.1 uncultured Maribellus sp. | reverse complement strand
GACAAATGGCCTGAAAATCCTAAAAAAGAAAAGAATTTTTACAATTGGTTAAGTAAGGTAAAATCAGAATTGTCTTCATCCTTAGAATTAAAAGAGTTAAATAAAATTCAAGAATCATTTTCGCCTATTTTTGGAAAAAAAATTATAGACAAATCATTTAGTAACATCAGTAATAAAGGATTATTAAAGTCAACATCTACCCTATTATCGGCAAATGTAGCTCAAAATATAAATGCAGAATTACCTCAAAAACTTCCTAAAACTAAAAGAGAAGGTTTTCAAAAATGAAATGGTGGGAAGACAAAAAGCATATTTTTGCCAGAGAAAAATTGAGGCTAAATATTGAATGGGAATCAAATGATTTTGAATTCTTTGTTCGAAAGGAATTACTCTGGTTATCTGGTACTATATATCTTCCAACTAAAATTGGTGGTTCAATCAAATTTCCATTTGAACTCAAATATCCTCAGAATTATCCTTTTTCTATTCCTTATATTTATCCTAAAGGAAGGGAAAAAGACTGGGTAGGAAATCATCAATTCATTAGTACAGCTTTCTGTCTGGATATTAGGGACAAAACTTGGAATTCTTCACTTTCAGCTGTTGATATTATTAAGAGTTTGGAAAAGTTGTTATTGGCAGCTTTAGATATGATTGAGAATAAAACAGATAAGTTAGATGTTTACGAAGAAGCCGAGCCAACAAAATTAGATATTACAAAAAGAATCATTAGGTGCATTGTTCCATTTCCCCTTCCTCTGCCTAAAGATTGTGTAATTGGGAATTTTGACTATTTCAGCCCAATGGAAGATAGCAGGATAATTGTAAGCCCCATATTACCAGTAGAAAAACCAGATGAAGATTATTTGAAAAAAATTATAGAAAGTGAATACTTAAAAATATGGGGTCTGAATCTCTTATTCTCAAAAAACGTTGGAACCTGGATTAAAGCATCTCAAAATCATCTAAACTCAATTGTATTTATAGAAGACTTAAATACGTTCATTGAGTTTTTAAATAATCAGCAAATTCTTACGGTTGAAGAGACACAAGAAAAACTAAAAAAAGATAAAGCCGAGCATATTGTTTTTATTTCTGATAATAAAGCCGAATTATACGCTAAAATCAATTACAAAGACGGAAAAGTTGAATATTTTGGATGTTATAATCCTGATTTAACCCTACTTAACTCAAGGACTCCCGATTCTAAAAAAATAACATTAATAAATAAAAAGAAAGTTGTCATCATTGGTTGCGGTTCTTCTGGGAGTGTTATAGCCGAAGAATTTGTAAAATCTGGTGTTTTAGAATTGACACTAATTGATGATGATTATCTAACTGTGGAGAATGTAATTAGACATGCCTGTAGTCTTGAAGATGTTGGCTTAAAGAAAACACAAGCCTTAAAAAATAAATTACAAAGAATTAATCCATTTATCAAAGTTGATTGTATTGACATTAAAATCATAACAATACCAAGTTATGTCAGTGAGAAAATAAAAAACGCTGATTTAATTGTTAATGCAACGGCAGAGATAGAAGAAGTAATTAATGAATTTTGTTGGTTATATAAAATACCATCGCTACATTCTAAAGTCTATCCAATGGGATATGGTGGAGAGATTATAAGAATAATTCCAGATGTTACACCTTGTTTTGAATGTATGAACAATAAGTTATCTAGAATTTTAGAAACACAAGTTGGTTTTAATGACACACCAGACACTAAATTTATTAATTACAACGAAACAGAGGAAGGTGAAATACTTCCTACTCCGGCCCTAAGTATCGATGCTAAATACATTTCGCTTTTTACAGTAAAAATGGCTATAGAAATTCTTCTTTCAGAAAATTTGGAGGTATTCAAAACAAAACCAAATATTATTTTATGGGGGAATGAAAAAAAATGGATTTTTAAAGAAGAATTTGAATGTATAAAAGTTGATACAACAGGCTTTAAATCATATTCAAACTGTTTTGTTTGTTTTGGCAACAGGCAAATTGAGAATGAACTTGGTTTAACAGAACAGGAGATTTTAAACATTGCAAATGATTCAATTTTAAAGAATGATGAAGATTAATTTTAAAGTTACTCCTGATGTGGAAGCTAAAATGGAAAGAGCTTTGAGAAAATCTGGTGATTTTGAAACAGGTGGAATACTAATTGGTAAAAAGGTTGAAGACAATAGTTTTGAAATAATTGATGTTTCTATTTCAGATGAAGACAACAAATACTCAATAGCTTCTTTTATTAGAGGTGTAAAAAAATCAGATTTGCTTTTAAGAAAGCATTATAAGAAAAAAACAGGATATTATATTGGAGAATGGCATTCTCACCCCAAGTTTAGCTTGTCTCCCAGTCGTCAAGATATTGCGACGATGCTTGGCATTCTTGCTGATGATAACTATGGGGTAATGTTTAACATTCTTATGATTGCTAAATTGAATAACAATAGCCTTGATTATCAGGGATATTTCTTTCATCGAAATTTACATGAAATAATTGTACTTGAAAAAAGCCCAGCCTCTAATCGAGTAGATGACCGGTGAGCCACTAAGCCCACCAAAGCACCTCTCGCACCACCGTGCGGGTCTCGTTTCATTGGAAGGAACCGTCCTTTTCAAAAAGGACGGTTCCTTTTATTTCCTTTGCCTCTGCCTTCGCCTTTTCAGCCTTGCTGCTCTTTCTCAAACTTCGATTGTTTGATATACGCCCAGATCATCAGGGCGGCTAACAAGGCAAACGATGCGGGAACGGCAGGATTAACGCCGTCGGCAACACCTTTTCCATACGAATGCAAACCGCTGAGGTAATAATTCACCCCGAAATAGGTCATCATCACCGAAGCAAAACCGAGGATGGAGGCCATGTTATAGTTAAAGATTCCTTTCAGTCCGGGAATCAACCGCATGTGGACAATCACCGAGTAGATCATCACGGTAATCAGCGCCCAGGTTTCCTTGGGGTCCCAGCCCCAGTAACGGCCCCAGCTTTCGTTGGCCCACACACCGCCCAGAAAGGTTCCGATGGTGAGAAAATACAAACCCACGGTTGCCGACATTTCGTTGATGGTGGTGAGTTGCTCAATAAACCCGGTGACCTTCGCTTCGTTGTTTTTCTTCCGTAGTACGATTAAAATCATCACCATAATCCCGAGGAAAGTGCTCAGCCCGATAAAACCATAACTTGCCGTGATAATGGCCACATGAATAGCCAGCCAGTAAGATTTCAGCACCGGCACGAGCGGTGTGATCTCGGGATTCATCCAGCTTAAATGCGCCACAAACAGCGCGATTCCAGAGAGAAATGCGGCGGTTCCGATCACCATCTGGTATTTCCGGCCAAAAATCAGACCGGCCAACATGGCCGCCCAGGCCACATACACCACCGACTCGAAACCGTTGCTCCACGGTGCATGTCCCGAAATGTACCATCGGATAATCAGTCCGGCCGTGTGCACGAGGAAGAGCAAAACAATCACCAGGGTAAATGCCAGTTTCAGGTATTTTGGCAAAGGTTTTTGCCTGAAAATATTCACAAACAAAACAAACAACAGGGCAAAACCTGCCAGCAGGTACAACGGGAAAATTCTTTTAAACGGATTGATTTCGTTGTACAGAATTTCGATGTTCTTTTTGGTTTCCGAAGGAATCAGTTCACCGCCATATTTTTGCTGAAAGGTACCGATTGCCGCCAGTACCTGCGCGGCGTCGGTGTTATTCTGTTCGGCCACCGACTGTAACATCAGCTGAAAACCATTTTTGATAAAAATGGAATCGCCACCCGAATATTCAGCGGCATCGGCTCCGGGCGGATACCAGCCGTCGCCCCGGTGTTCGCGCGGGAAAATATTGAAGATCGTTCCCTGGAAAACCATGAAACAGATGTTCACTCTTTCATCCAGGTAAATGTATTCTTTCTCCATCGTATTGCGGAATGCAGGTGTTTTTTCGTACGCCGCGCGCACTTGCTCCAGTATTTTGTATTGTCCCTGCTGGTCGAACAACTGCTGCAGCGAAAGGTATTTCCCATTGGCGCCCAATTCCTGCGCCAGTGCTTTGTGGGCCACATACACCACCGGCAACGTCTGCCAGATTTCGGGATGCGTCATCATACTCAGCACCACCTCATCGGCTTTCTTTCCGTAAACCGCCGATTTGTGCGTCACTTTCCGCACGATTTCGCTGTTTAAGGTTGAAACGGGTTCAATACGGCCATCGACACCCTGCACCCAGATCCGGCTGAACGAATCCACAATTCCCTTGTCGATTGCCGGCACTGAAGCAGCCGAACCGGGCTGTGCGTTGGCCATTCCGGCAGAACCCGCCAGCAACACAATCCCTGCTACAACCTGCACCGCCGATTGTTTCAGCTTTCTCACGAGGAACTGGAAATAAGAGTTTTTATTGATGAGCGAAAGGATAATTCCCAGAATCAAAAGGGCATAACCGAGGTAAGTTATCCAGGTACCCCAGAAATCGAAGTTAACAGAGAGAACGGTTCCCAGTTCATCAGAATCGTAACTGCTCTGGAAGAATTTATAACCTTTGTGGGTGAGTGTATTGTTCATAAAAATACGGATGTCTTTTTTCAGACCGGCGGCATCGTCTTCCAAAACCACTTCCGAAGCAAACGACGACGGAGAATCGGAACCGGGGTATCTTTCGAGTTGAAAATCTTTTAAAAACAAACTGAAGGAAAGCGGAATATGTTTGGCCCCGTAAGCTAGTTTCAGCGAACCACTGCCCAGCGGCACCGACACTGTATCAGGATCAACACCCGAATGACCGAAAACCGGCACTGTCTGTACTTTCTGCCCGTCGGAAATCTCCACCATTACCGCATCCACGCCGGTTTGAGCCTGGCTCTTTACTGCCGTAAATGCAGCCGACGGAAAATAACTCCTCACCAGGAACCTGTAGTTGCCAAAACTGTAGAGAAACATGCTTTTCACCTCGATGGTGTCACCCGCCGGAAAAGTCTCAGTTTGCTGACTGGCCATGGTGGTTTCACCAATCGAATCGGTGGAAGTCATCAGCAATTGTGTTCCATTTCTGAAAAAGGAAATGCCCGCATTTGTCCCCGATTCGAATCCAACCACAAAACCCGGAACGTTCAGCCCATCGCCCGGTTTCAAATGATACGACTGCATTCCCTGGCTCATGGGCGACGAAAAAACAAAATCGATGAGCGGGTCGCCGCTGTCTGACGGAATTGGTTTTTGTTCGGCATTTTCAATAAATCCCGTGGCTTTTACTTTCACCGCCTGCCCGTTAACCTCAAATTTTGCCGAAAACTGTTTGGGTGCCAGCTCCGAAAACAGCGTTTTCCTTTCTTTTTGCTGATCACCAAATGCCGCATAAAAATAGTTGTCGGACGAGAGAATATGGCTCGACTTTTCGTTTTCGCGGATGTGCATCACCCCTTCGTAACTGATGTACCGTGTGATGGCGGCGCCCAGGATAATCACCAGGAACGAGATATGGAAAAGCCCGAGCGTGATTCTTTTGGCAGTAAAAAACCTGTATCTGATCAGGTTATTCACGAGGTTAATGCCCAGCAAAAACCAGATGGCTTCGAACCAGCGGGTTTTGTAAATAAGCGCCTGCGCGGTTGGTGTGCCATAACTGCTTTCCACAAAAGTGGCGATGGCCATGGCAAATGCCACCAGCAAAAACAAAAATGCCATAAATGACATGGAAGTGATAAATGACCAGAGACGTTTCATAATTTCTATTTAGACGGAAGTCCGAAGACGGAAGTCCGAAGATTATTTAAGTTATTACAACAGCCCGAAAATAATTTTTGTTGTGAAGATGGCAAAGAAAAGGCGGAACAAAAGAAGAGTTGTGGGTATTTTATTTGAAAGACGACAAAAAATAATATAAAATAGAACCTCTAACACACTCGAAAACAATCTTAAAAATACCTTGGTGTTGTATATTTTTTACTTTAGTTTTAACAATCATTAAAAACAGCAAGCCCTTAAAAAGGCCACCAAAAATTTAATATGCTGACCGCAATTTCAAAAACTATTACAAGGCTAATTTAACTGCCTCTCCTATATTCCCCAATAGGCGAGGCAAAGGTAATTTTAAGAGGAAAACCAAGTATAACTCAAAAATAAACTTAAATGAAACGATTATTCTTATTAGGTATTATACTCTTATTTTGCGACCAACTTTATGCTCAAACGAAAAATAACCGATTAATAATTTCAGGAATTGCAGCGCATTATATTCATAAACAGAATTATTCCGAAGATACCCGGGGATATTATACTTATCCAGTTGATCCGGGGTTTGAAATATTATATTACAGAAAAATCCGGGAAACTATTTATTTAGGAACAGGTTATAATTATCAGACGGGAAGGATTGCATCGGTAGTCGATGGAATAATGAGATTTCAATTTACAGAGCAAAACCTGCCAATTGTAGTACGAAAAGAATTTTCACACAAAGGAAAAACTCACTGGTTTGTAGGTTCTGGTCTATACTTTGGCAGAAATAAAACCACCAGGGTAGAAAGTCTCAACAAAAATGGAGATTGGAACCAGCCATTCGATATAGAATTGGTTGCGAACTATTACGAGGACAATAATTTTATCGATTTTATTTTTGATTCAGGCTTTTGTCATTCTCTTAATAATTGGAGCGAAATTTCAATTTCTCCATTTTTAAAATACAGAATAAATAAAACATGGTTAAACTACCATGAAAGCAGAACACATTATGGTTTAAAACTAAGTTATTCAATTGGTTTCTAAAAATCCAAAAAGGAAACTATCTGAATTCCTGATTAAGGTTTCACGGGTTGGAATAAACATGAACAAATACATGAAAAAAAAACGACCATTAATTCAACTAATATTACTTCTTCAATTTTCTATTACTATTTGTGCACAAGAGTCTAAGAACAATCTAGTTGTATCTGGAATGCTGGCACATTATGAACAAATCAGCAAATATGGAAGTGCTGAAGTTGTTCCCGGGTATTACCAGTATCCGGTTGACCCTGGCATTGAATTTTTATATTTAAGGAACCTGAACAAAAACATATCATTGGGTACCGGCATAGGTTATCAAAAAGGGAGAATTATGGATTTTATTATTAACCAATACAGATTTCATTTTGCTGAATTGAGCATCCCAATTCTTTTTAATACACATTTATATCTTAATGAAAAAAATGGATTGCTAATTTCAGCAGGATTATATGGAGGAAAAACAATTCTCCTCAAAGCCGAAAGTACAGGGAGTACTGATGGCTGGTATGAATTTTCTGATTTTGATATAAGTTGGTATTCTGATGACTCATTTTTTCTGGATATATATTTTGGCGCCGGATATTCTTATTCAATCTCACAAAAAAGCAGTATTTCGATTATGCCTTTTGTAAAATACAGGGCGAACACAGTTTGGTTAAATGATTTTCAGAAGAAACTACATTATGGAATAAAATTGAGTTATTCAGTTGATTTATAAAATCTAAAAAGTATAGTATTTTGAATTACATTTTTAGTTTTCATGGATTATAATAAAAATGCGCGACAAAAAAAGAACCGTTCTTTGCTGAAAGAACGGTTCTTTATCATTGGGTGCCGGAGTTTTTAACTCCGGGTCTTATTTAATCAACGATTGAAAATCGCTGCACCTGTTATTTTAAAAACGCCAGTGCCTTGTCGATGGCAGCTTGTAAACCTGCCGCATTTTTTCCGCCGGCTGTGGCATAAAATGCCTGTCCGCCGCCGCCGCCCTGGATTTCACGGCCTGCCTCGCGCACTATTTTACCGGCGTCGAGGCCTTTTTCAGCTACAATATTTTCCGAAATCATCACGGTCAGCAGTGGTTTTCCGTCGATTACCGCACCAATCACAAGGAAAAGGTTTTCCACTTCACCTTTTAACTGGTATGCCAGGTCTTTAACCATGGCGGCATTCCCCATCCCAACCTGGCCCGAAATAATATTGACACCGTTTTCGTTTAACACGCGGCTTTTCAGGTTGTCTTTCACCACTTTCACACGTTCGCGGTTGAATATTTCGATTTGTTTCGAAAGCTCACTGTTTTCTTTTTGCAGGTTCATCACACTGCCCAAAATATCGTTGGTGCTTCGCATCGTTTCCTGGATATTTTTCAGGGTTTTGATCTGCTCATTCACAAACATTTCGGCATGTTCAGCCGTGATGGCTTCAATTCGGCGAACACCGGCAGCGATGGCGCTTTCAGAAATAATTTTGAACAAACCGATGGTCCCGGTTGCCGAAACGTGTGTTCCGCCACACAATTCCACCGATTCACCAAATTTGATCACACGGACTTCGTTTCCATATTTTTCTCCAAACAACATCATGGCTCCCAGCTTTTTGGCATCTTCAATCGGCATGGCACGGTTTTCCTCGCGCACCGCATTCTCACGGACTTTTTCATTTACAATTTTCTCAACCTGCTCCAGTTCTTCGTCGGTCATTTTCTGAAAATGCGAAAAGTCAAAACGCAGGTGGTCGGCATTTACCAGCGAGCCCTTTTGCTCAACATGTGTTCCCAGCACCTGGCGCAAAGCCGCATGTAAAAGGTGGGTTGCCGTGTGGTTGTTGGCTGTGCTGAGCCTTTTCCGTTCGTCAACTTTTGCAGTGAACGTTTCTTCCGGGTTGGCAGGCAATTTTTCAGCCAGGTGCACAATCAGGTTATTTTCCTTTTGCGTATCAAAAATCACAGTTTTCGTTCCATCAAATTCGATAACTCCCGAATCGCCTGCCTGTCCGCCCGACTCGCCATAAAACGGGGTCTGGTCGAAAACAAGCTGGTAAAAAGTTTTCTTTTGCTGCGTCACCTTCCGGTAACGGGCAATGCGGATTTCGGCTTCCAGTTTATCGTATCCCAAAAAGGCAGTCTGTTCAATTTTGCGGATTTCCACCCAATCATCGGTTTCCTGGGCAGCCGCATTGCGCGAACGGTTTTTCTGCTGTTCCATTTCCACCTGAAAACCTTCGGTATCTACAGAAAGTCCGTTTTCACGGGCAATCAGTTCGGTTAAATCGAGCGGGAAACCATAGGTATCAAAAAGTACAAAGGCATTTTTTCCCTGGATTTCAGTCAGGTTTTCCTGTTTTGCCTTTGCCATCAGGTCGTCGAGCAACCTGATGCCGGTTGAAAGTGTGCGCAGGAACGATTCTTCCTCTTCCTTAATCACCTTTTCAATCAGTGTCTGCTGGCTGACCAGTTCCGGGAAAGCAGCGCCCATAGTGTCTTTCAGCACGTCAACCAGTTTGTAGATAAACGCCTCGCGGAAACCAAGGAAAGTGTAACCATACCGGACAGCGCGGCGCAAAATACGGCGGATTACATAACCCGCTTTGTTATTCGAGGGCAACTGTCCGTCGGCAATGGCAAACGAAACTGCCCGCAAATGGTCAGCAATCACGCGCATGGCAATGTCGGTTTTCTCGCTATCACCATATTTTATATGGCACAGTTTCCCGATTTCGCCAATTGTATTCTGAAAAATATCAGTATCGTAATTCGATTTCACGCCCTGCAATGCCATGCACAACCTCTCGAAACCCATCCCTGTGTCCACATGTTTGGCAGGCAGTTCTTCGAGTTGGCCGTTTGCTTTGCGGTTAAACTGGATAAAAACAAGGTTCCAGATTTCGATCACCTGCGGGTGGCTTTTGTTCACCAGTTCAAGCCCGGGAACTTTGGCAATTTCCTCTTCGCTGCGGATATCTACATGAATTTCAGAACAAGGTCCGCAGGGACCTGTGTCGCCCATTTCCCAAAAATTATCTTTTTTGTTGCCGTTGATCACTCTTTCGGCAGGCAGATATTTCAGCCACATTTCGGCTGCTTCGTCGTCGCGCTCCAGTTTGTCGTCGGCAGCACCTTCAAAAACCGTGGCATACAAACGCTCGGGATTCAATCCCATTTTAGTAACCAGGAATTCCCAGGCCCAGTCGATGGCATCTTTTTTAAAGTAATCGCCAAACGACCAGTTGCCCAACATTTCGAACATGGTGTGGTGGTAGGTATCCAGTCCCACTTCTTCCAAATCGTTGTGCTTGCCCGAAACGCGCAAACATTTTTGTGTATCCGCTACGCGGTTGTATTTTGCAGGTTCATTTCCCAGGAACCAGTCTTTGAACTGATTCATCCCGGCGTTGGTAAACATCAACGTCGGGTCGCCCTTTACAACCATGGGTGCAGAAGGCACAATCTGGTGATTTTTAGATGCAAAAAAGTCGAGAAACGACTGGCGGATTTCCTTTGAAGTAGGTATCATTTTGTCAGAAAATATTGATTTGTATTGTTAAAAAATGTCAACTAAAACTAACTTTCGGCTCCTGCAAAAGATATTTGGCTATTTTTGCCTCCCCCACAAGAGCCGGAAAAGGCTGCAAATTTATAGTAATTATTTGTTTGTGACAGAATCGGGAATTAAAAATTACCCTTTATAGATGACGAAAAAGAAGTACAAATTTAATCCGGAAACCCTGAATTATGAACGAATTGGTCATTCTATCAAAGAAAAACTGACCAGAATTATTGCATTTTTTTCCAGCAGTCTTGCATTCTCGCTGATTTGGGTGGGAATTGTAATTTATTTTTATGAAACTCCCCGCACAAAAGCCCTCCAACGCGAAAACCAGGAATTGTTATCACAATATGAATTATTGCTGAAAGATCTTGAAAAAGTGGAAAATGTGCTGGCAGATCTTCAACAGCGCGACGATAATATTTACCGCGTAATTTTTGAAACCGACCCCATTCCTTCCACGGTAAGAAAAGCAGGATTCGGAGGGACCAACAAGTACACGCAACTTGAACGAATGAGCAATTCAACTTTAGTGGTTGAAGCTGCCCGAAAACTTGATATTCTTTCAAAGGAAGCTTATATCCAGTCGAAATCGTTTGACGAGGTAATGAAGCTGGCGTTAAACAAAGAAGACATGCTGGCCAGTATTCCAGCCATTCAGCCAATCACCAACAAGGACCTGAAACGCACCGCCAGTGGCTGGGGTTATCGGATTCACCCCATTTATAAAGTACGGAAAATGCACTGGGGTATGGATTTTACAGCACCTGTGGGTACACCTGTTTACGCAACCGGGAATGGCAAAGTGACTGAGATAGCCGGTTCGGTTTCCGGATTCACCGAATTCGGAAAGTATGTAAAAATAGAACATGGTTATGGTTACGAGACTGTTTACGGACATCTGAGCAAGTATAATATAAAGCCCGGCCAGGAAGTAAAACGTGGCGATATTATCGGATTTGTCGGAAATACAGGTGCTTCAACCGCGCCTCACCTGCACTATGAAGTACACAAAGACGGTCAGCGCGTAAATCCGGCACTCTTCTATTTCAAAGATCTTACTGCGGAAGAATATGATAAAATGATTGCCATTTCTTCCAACATCGGTCAGACATTGGATTAAAAGCCCCTTTTACTGTTCCCCGCTGTGGAAAGATTTGAAGTGATGGCAAACAACGACAACAATAATTACTTCGACAACAATAAACATCTTTCTCATTTTTCTACCTAAAATCTCTAAATTTAGCCCTGAATACTGTAGCATTTTATGCCATATAAAAAACCGAAAATAGAGAAGATATTTTACACAATTGGCGAAGTTGCCGATATGATTGGAGAAAACCAGTCAACCATCCGTTATTGGGAAAACCAGTTTGATGCGCTGAAACCCAAAAAGAATGCAAAGGGAAACAGACTTTTTACCAAGGAAGATGTTTTTACGGTAAAACTGATTCATCATCTTGTTAAAGAACGAGGTTTGACGCTGAAAGGTGCACAACTGAAACTGCGTGATAACCGTGATGAAACCATTCATAATTATGAAATTGTAAGCCAACTGCTGGAAGTCCGCCGACAGTTAGTGGAGATTCGCGACAATATGGACGACGGGAAACAGGAATTATAAAAAGCAGCACCAACAAAATGATAAAAATTAAAGAGATTGCCCGGTTCATAGAAACCCAAGCGCCACTTGCGTTGCAGGAATCATACGACAACGCCGGATTAATTGTGGGAAACCCGGAATCTGAAGTCGATTCGGCGCTGGTTACAATCGATGTTACTGAAACGGTTGTTGAGGAAGCAATTAGTAAAAATATAAAACTGATTATTGCCCACCACCCCATCGTTTTTTCGGGACTGAAAAAATTTACCGGGAAAAATTATGTGGAAAGAACGCTGCTGAAAGCCATTAAAAATGACATTGCCATTTATGCAGCCCACACCAACCTCGACAGTGCGCCTCAGGGTGTAAACCAGAAAATTGCCGAAAAACTGGGATTGAAGAATTGCCAGGTTTTGCAGCCGGTAACCGGACAGTTGAAAAAACTGGTGACTTTTATTCCCATCGAACATGTTCAGAAAGTCAGTGAAGCTGTTTTTGAGGCCGGCGCCGGACATATCGGGAATTACGACAGTTGTGGTTTTACTGCAACAGGCACCGGAAGTTTCAGGGGAAACGAACATACAAATCCGTTCGTGGGAGAAAAAGGACAATTGCATTTTGAAAACGAAGTGCGTTTCGAAACCATTTTCCCAGCCTGGAAACAGAAAAATATTATTGATGCTTTGTTGAAAGCGCATCCTTACGAAGAAGTAGCGTTTGATATTTACCCGCTCGACAATGTTTTTCCATCGGCAGGGATTGGCCTGATCGGAAATCTCCCCAAACCAGTTGACGAACCCGATTTTCTTGAACTTCTGAAAAAAACTTTTAACACTGGCATAATAAAACACACGGCACTTTTGGGGAAACCTGTTGACAAGGTGGCGGTTTGCGGAGGTGCCGGTTCGTTCCTGCTGAACGCCGCAATCAGCGCCGGAGCCGGATTTTTTGTCTCCTCCGATTTCAAGTATCACCAGTACTTTGATGCCGAAAATAAAACCGTAATTGCCGACATCGGACATTTTGAAAGTGAACAATTCACTAAAGAACTTTTTTATGAGTTACTTACAAAAAAATTCCCTAAGTTTGCAGTCCGATTTTCGGAGGTGAATACCAACCCGGTTTTTTACTTCTGATTTTAACAATGAAAAATTAAATAGAACAGCGATGAACAGCGTATTTTCAAAGCAAGAAGAAAAAGATATTTCGATTGAAGTAAAACTGAGAGCACTGCACGAATTGCAGACTGTGGTTTCTGATATCGATAAAATAAAAGTGCTCAGGGGTGAACTTCCGCTCGAAGTGCAGGACCTTGAAGATGAGATTGCCGGTTTGAAAACCCGTCTTATCAACCTCGATAGCGAAATCAAAAACCTTGATACATCGATCAACAACAAAAAAATTGCGATTAAAGATGCGCAGGTATTGATTGCCAAATACACCGAGCAGCAGAACAATGTGCGCAACAACCGTGAGTTTGACTCGCTTTCAAAAGAAATCGAATTCCAGAATCTCGAAATTGAACTGGCTGAAAAAAGAATCCGCGAGTTTACTGCCGAGATGAAAGAAAAAGAAGAAAATATCGTAAAATCGAAACAGTTACTTGCAGAAAGGCAGGAAGACCTTGAACGCAAAAAAACTGAACTGGATGAAATCCAGGAGGAAACAAAAATTGAAGAGGAAAAACTGAAAGCCAAATCAGAGAAAATCGAATCATTTATCGAACCGCGTTTGCTGACAGCTTTCAAACGTATCCGCAAAAATGCGCGCAACGGACTTGCAGTGGTTACCATTCAGCGCGATGCGTGTGGTGGTTGCTTCAACAAAATTCCGCCACAGCGCCAGATGGACATCGCCAGCCGCAAAAAAATCATTGTTTGCGAATATTGCGGTCGTATTTTGGTTGACGCCAACATTCACATTGTGGAAGAAACTGCAGAATAACATTTTTTTAATGATACAAAAAAGCCGGTTCATGAATTTGAACCGGCTTTTTTATTGCCATTCTATTTCAGACTGATCATATTTTCAGGCGAAATAATGGGCAACCCTTTGTACCGGAGCAACAAACTGGCAACTGCCAGCGTGTCTTTTTCGCAATACCGCACAATTCGGTCAAGGTCTTTTTCAACCCAGTAAACGCGGTGAACCTGGCTACCATCAATATCATCCTTTGGTGTGGGTATTCCAAACAATTCGCACAAAAGCGAAAGTGACGTGTAGTGTTTGTAATCACCAAATTTCCATAACTGCATGGTGTCGAGCAGTTGTTCTTTAATTTCCCACGGACGGGCACCGGCCAAAGCCAGAACCGGTGGCAGTTTAACACCCAAAACCAGCGCACGGCGGGCAATAAACGGAAAATCGAATTCATAACCATTATGCGCGCAAAGTTGTGTTTTGCCTTGTTTGGCAAATTTCTCCAGTGCCCCGAAAAACCCGGTTAAAAGCGCAGCCTCATCTTCGTCAAAAAACGATTTCACACGATAAACCGTCTCTCCGTCCATTTCGGCAATATACCCGGCCGAAATACAGATTATCCGTCCAAACTCGGCATAAATTCCGGCGCGTTGGTACAAAACAGAAATATCCTCGCCTTCGTCGATTTTGTATTGCATTTTATGTTGCCACAACTTTTGCCAGTTTTCAGCAAGTTCGTCAAATACCGGTGCTGCCGGGGCAGTTTCAATGTCGATAAAAATCACATTTTTAATGTTCAGGTTCGAAAGCATATCTTTTGGTTATTTAAGTATCTGGTTAATATGATTGGTAAGTATCTGAATGGCAACCTGGTTGCGGCCCCCCTGCGGAATAATGATATCGGCAAAACGCTTGGTGGGCTCAATAAACTGGAGATGGCTGGGGCGGACCGTCTTTTCATACCGCTTTAAAACTTCACCTACATCGCGCCCGCGTTCTTCCATATCACGATGGATAATCCGCGAGAGACGTACATCTGCATCGCAGTCAACAAAAACTTTAATATCCATCAAATCCCTCAAACCGGGATGCGTCAGGCAGAGAATTCCTTCCAGAATCAGCACTTCGCGCGGCAAAATCAGGCGGGTCTCCTTTTCGCGGGTGCAGGTAATAAACGAATAAACAGGCTCCTGGACCGCTTCTCCATTTTTCAGCTTTTTCACATGTTCAATCATCAGTTCGAACTCGATGGCATCGGGGTGGTCGAAGTTCTTTTTCCGTCGTTCTTCAAGACTTAATTCGCCACTGTCGAAATAATACGAATCATGCGAAAGCACAGTAACTTCGCCTTTCGGAAACTGTTGCTGAATTTTTCTGACTACCGTTGTTTTGCCACTTCCTGAGCCGCCTGCTACTCCAATTACCAGCATAATCTGAATGTATTTAGATTTCTGCAAAATGTTTTTACTGAATTTACAGCACAAAAACACTACTTTTGCAAACGTAAAAATACAAGTAAAAAGATACAAAAAAACAGCAGATATGGTGAATCATGTAGTTTCCTTCAAACTGAAGGATTTTTCGTTGAATGAAAAAACGGCAGTGGCTGAAGAATTAAAATCATTGCTGGAAGGGTTGAAAGAAAAAATTACTGAACTGAAATATTTGGAAGTTGGCATTAATCATGATCTCACATCTGCCAATTACGATCTGGTTTTGATTTCACACTTCGATTCATTGGAAACGCTGAAAGCCTACCAGGTTCATCCCGAGCACCAGAAAGTGGTGAAACGCGTGCTGGAAACCACAACTGCCCGTGCTGCTGTCGATTTTATATTCTGAAATTCAGAAATCTGAAATCAACATTTGTTAATCATAAATCGTTAATCAATATTCAACATTCTTAATTCGTCCATCATGAGTGGTCTTTATCCATTAAAATTCAAACCCATCTTCCTCGAAAAAATCTGGGGAGGGCAACGCATAAAAACAATATTGAACAAAGATTTCGGAAACCTGAAAAATTGTGGCGAAAGCTGGGAGATTTCAGGTGTTGAAGACATGGTTTCGGTGGTCAGCAATGGTTATCTTGAAGGAAATGACCTGAGTGAATTGATCGAAATTTATATGGGCGACCTGGTGGGTGAAAAAGTGTATGAAAAATTCGGAACCGAATTCCCTTTGCTCATTAAATTTATCGATGCCAACGACGATCTTTCTGTTCAGGTTCACCCAAACGATGAGCTTTCAAAAGAACGCCACAATGCTTTTGGTAAAACAGAAATGTGGTATGTTGCCGATGCGGCGCCTGGTTCGCTGATTAATTCCGGGTTCAAACAACCGGTCGATAAAGTAAAATACCTCGAATATTTTGAAAAGGGACAACTCATCGATTTGCTGAAATACGACGAAGTAAAAACAGGCGATGTATTTTTTATTCCGGCAGGACGGATTCATGCCATCGGGAAAGGTTGCATGGTGGCCGAAATTCAGCAAACATCGGATGTTACTTACCGCATTTTTGATTACAACCGCACCGACGACAAAGGAAATCTGAGAGAGTTGCATACCGAACTGGCCATTGACGCGATTGAATACAACTGGCAGGAAGATTACAAAACGCATTACCAGCCCGAACTGAATAAATCGGTTGAGATTGTAAGTTGTAAATACTTCACCACCAACATTCTCGAATTTGACAGTCATCTTGAAAAAGATTATCACAAAATCGATTCGTTTGTGATTTATATGACACTGGAAGGCGATTTTGAAATTGAAACCGAAGAAGGAACTGAAAAAGTAAGAAAAGGCGAAACGGTTCTGATTCCTGCCAGCATTGAATCGCTGCAATTAAAACCGCTGTCAGGAAAAGTGAAATTACTTGAGGTTTACATTAAATAGTTTTCTCCCCGAATTCTGTTTAAAATAAAAATAGCATGGAAGTAAAAGAGGCACAATTTGTTACCAGTAATTCGGACGTAAAAAAATGTCCGCCGCCGAAAAAGCCTGAGTATGCTTTTATTGGCAGGTCGAATGTGGGCAAATCGTCGCTGATTAACCGTATGACCAACAAAAAATCGCTGGCAAAAACATCCGGAAAACCAGGAAAAACGAGGCTGATCAACCACTTTATCATCAACAACGAATGGTATTTGGTTGATTTGCCGGGTTATGGCTATGCCGAGGTTCCGAAAGCTGAACGACTGAAATGGGAAAAGATGATCAGACAATATATTTTGCAGCGTGAAAACCTGCAGTGTTTATTTGTACTGATTGATTCGCGTCATGATGCGCAGGAAATTGACCTCAATTTTATGGAGTGGCTGGGTACAAGCCAAATCCCTTTTTCAATAGTATTTACCAAAACTGATAAATTAAAACCCTCAGAACTCGAAGAAAATTTAAATAAATACAAGGAAAAACTTCTGGAAACCTGGGAAGAGTTGCCACCTGTTTTTATCACTTCGGCAGAAACCGGTGAAGGAACTATAGAAATACTTGATTACATATGGGATGTGAACAAAGCAATTACACACCTGGTTTAAATGTTAAAATCGGATTATTAATTACACTTAAAAATATAACTTTGTCAGATCAATTTACCTTATTAAACGAGATGGGAAATCATAACAATTCATTGAAAATTTTCGGGTGCAGGGCTACAATGTCATTAACCGAAAAAATATGTGACAGTCTGGGAGTTGACGTTGGAAAATCGTCGTGCCCGGTGTTCGCTGACGGAGAGTTTGAACCCTGTTATGAGGAAACCATCCGGGGCTCGCACGTATTTATCGTACAATCAACCCCACCACCGGCAGACAATCTGCTTGAGTTATTGTTGATGATTGACGCTGCCAAAAGGGCAAGTGCCTACAAAATTATCGCAGTGATTCCCTATTTCGGGTTTGCACGTCAGGACAGAAAAGATAAACCCCGTGTCTCAATTGGCGCCAAAATGATTGCTGATTTACTTTCATCAGCGGGTGTTGACAGGGTTATCACAATGGATCTTCACGCCGACCAGATTCAGGGATTTTTCAATGTGCCGGTTGACCATCTTTTTGCATCGGCTTTGTTTGTTCCGTTTGTTGAAGAAATGGGACTTGAAAATATTGTTATCGCCTCGCCCGATGTTGGTGGAACGAAAAGAGCCAACACGTATGCTAAAATGCTTGAAACAGAAATGGTTATTTGCCACAAAACAAGGGCAAAAGCCAACGAAGTGGGCAGCATGACGGTTATTGGAGATGTAGTTGGCAAAGACGTGATTATTGTTGACGATATAATTGATACTGCAGGCACAATCACCAAAGCTGCTAACCTGATGAAAAGCGTGGGAGCTAACAGTGTGAGAGCTTTTGCAGCCCACGGGCTTTTGTCGGGACCTGCAATTGAACGAATTGAAAAATCAGAATTGGAAGAAGTTTATTTTACTGATTCCATTCAGACTCATAAAGATGTTGGTACCAAAATTCATTATTTATCGGTAGCCGAGGCATTTGCACAAGCCATTAAAAGAGTTTATAAAAATCAGTCAATCAGCTCACTTTATTACAAATAATTTATACATTTGCACCGCTTTTTCCGTAAGCAGGAGCATTGTTACTTATGCATGCTGTTTGACTCGTCTCAGACGAGTAGGACTGAGTACCATAATAGTTAACGTAAATTATTTAAAATGAAAAATTTATCGATTAAAGGGCAACTTAGAACCGCCCTTGGAAAAAAAGATTCAAAAAAACTTCGTGCAGGCGAAATGGTACCTGCGGTTTTGTATGGAACTGCTGAACCAGTTCATTTTACAATTTCTGTCAGTGAATTACGTCCGCTTGTTTATACGCCCGATGTTTATCTTGTAAACCTCGACATCGACGGAACTGCTTACCAGGCAATCATGCAGGATATTCAATGGCACGCTGTTGAAGAACAGATTTTGCACATTGATTTTCTGAAAGTTGACGACAACAAACCAGTAAAAGTTGACCTCCCGATTAAACTGATTGGCGTTGCAAAAGGAACTAAAGTGGGTGGTAAACTGAAAACCAATCTTCGTAAACTGAAAGTAAAAGGATTGGCAAAAAACCTTCCTGATGCAATTGAAATTACCATCACAAAACTGGGGGTAGGTCAGAGTATTAAAGTTTCCGATCTGAAAAACGAAAACATCGAGTTCCTTGATGCAAAATCGAATGTTGTTGTCGCTGTAACGATCACACGTGCTGCACGTTCTACTGGTGCTGCTGCTCCTGTACAGGAAGATGAATCGGAAGAAGAAGGAGAAGAATAATAATTTAAAGCAATTGTATGAAGTACTTAATTGCCGGTCTCGGTAATATAGGGGCAGAATACAAAAATACACGCCACAATATTGGCTTTCAGATATTGGATGCTCTCGCCGGAGCATCCAATATTCTTTTTAATGACAAGCGATATGGTTTTGTTGGCGAATACAAATTCAAAGCCCGCACATTTATCCTGCTGAAACCTTCTACTTACATGAATCTCAGTGGGCGGGCAGTTTCCTATTGGCTCCAGAAAGAAGAAATCCCAATTGAAAACCTGCTTGTTTTGGTGGATGATCTGGCTTTGCCTTTCGGAACATTGCGTTTGAAATCAAAAGGCAGTGCCGGCGGTCACAACGGTCTGGAAAACATCAACCAGGTTTTGGGACGAAACGATTATGCCAGGCTCCGTTTTGGGATTGGCGACAATTTTCACAAAGGGTTTCAGGTTGATTATGTTTTGGGGGAATGGTCGGCAGAAGAAAAAAAAGAACTTCCGGCAAAAATTGACAACTGTATCGAAATCATTCAGAGTTTCGGCACAATCGGTATTGAAAGAACCATGAATTTCTACAATAAAAAGTAACCAGTGGAAAACGGGGTAAGAATTGATAAATGGCTTTGGGCTGTGCGAATTTACAAAACCCGCAGCCTGGCAACCGAAGAATGTCGCAAAGGTCATGTTTCGATTGGCAACATTCCCGTCAAACCATCAAGAATGGTGCATGTGGGCGAAATTCTGAAAGTCAGAAAGTCACCGATCACTCGAACATTTCGTGTACTTCAGCTCGCAGAAAAAAGAATGCCGGCATCACTCACTTTATCACATCTCGAAGATATTACTCCTCCGGAAGAGCTTGAATTGCTGGATATGCAAAAAAATATGCGCTGGATATCCCGAGACCCCGGAACCGGCCGGCCAACAAAAAAAGAACGCCGCGACCTCGACGATTTCTTTGATTGGTATGAATAGTTTCTGAAAAAAATCCAAATTTCAATCTTCAGATACAAATTTTAATATCCGACTATGTTTACAGCGAAACAAAAACGAAAAGAAAATATTGCAGAATATATTTTATACCTTTTTCAGGTTGAGGATTTGATCAGGGCTTGTGGCCTCGATATGGATATTATTGACAAACAACTGGTTCCTCAGTATAAAACCGACACAAATACAAGTACAGAAATATCAGCCTGGTACAAAAATCTTGTGTTGATGATGAAAAAAGAAGGGATACAGCAAAAAGGTCATTTGCAGTTTCTGGTAAACTTAGTCAACGATATCAATGAATTTCACCTGAAACTGATGGAAACACGGAAAGTACCGGAATATGTACAAACCTATGTTTCGGTGGCCGGATTGATTACCGAATTAAAAATAAAAAGCAATGTCCTCAGCAACAATATTTTTATCAGCCTCGAAGCTGTTTATGGATACTTGCTGCTCAAAATTCAGAAAAAAGAAATTACATCGGAAACTCAGGAAGCAATGGAAAGGATTGTTGGCTGGTTAAACCAACTTTCGGCGCTATACAAAGATTACGAAGAAGAAAAACTCGATCTGGAATAATCAGTCAGACCATTCTTTATTTCTCAATGCAAAATCTTAGCTGAACAATCAGCCGAAAAGCTGAATTCCGAACCATACTGAAAGAAAAAGAAACAACAATATCAGTATGAAATAGAAAAATATCCTGGAAAACTTCCGGTTCCGGTTCATTGGTTTTTGTAATTATCAGGTTTGTCGATCTTGCTGCAAAACTAAAGAATATTCAATTAACTGATGGTTATACGATTTGTTTTTTATTGGGTTTTCAATACCGATAAAACTTTGAATTCCTTTAGTAGTGCCGATTTACACAATCCGGCATTCGGTTCGCCTGCCAAACCATTTCATTCTTCTTTTAGCAACAAAAGAATACAACCGGTCTCTTGTGTTCAGAGGAAGAATCCGGAAAACTTTTGTTAGTTTCCATGGAAAAGGGAGTAAAATAGCTGCCTCGATAATCGCTTCAGAATAAACGTAATATTGGTTGTGATTAATAAGTACCACCGAATCAATTTCACGCGGAACATTAAAATTACTGATTAATTTTTCCCCTTCTTCCGATTGCAAAGGAATATACCTGAATTGTTTTTTCCTGTCAGCTTTCAACAGTAATGTTACTGCTCCGCTGCACAAATTGCAAAAACCATCAAACAATATCACCGGATTTTCCGCTTTCATACCTGAAAAACAATTCAGCGATGGGGAAGTTTAAAGCAAGTAATCCTGTTTAAAAATGATTATTTGTTTGTTTTAAAATCCTTAACCAGGCCCAGTGTGAGCCAGTTCGCCACTGCCTGCCGGTTATCAGGGATCACAAGCCTTTTGATATCCCGTTGATGATTCATGTTGGCAAGTTCGATATAAACCCCGACGGGGTAAGAATTTTTCAATACATATAAGTTTCTTGGTGAAACCGTTCCTGTATAACCTCTTCCTGGCTGTACTTCTTTGTATTTATTCAGAAAAGTTTGTTGCAGAATATTTGCAGCCCGTCTTCCGGTGTTGCTTTTGCTGTCGTGATAAAAAAAGATGTCGATATTCTCGTTTTCCCGGCGCGAATCGACGTGGATCGAAATAAACCGCTGAAATGCATTACCGTGTTTTTTATAAAGCTGGTTAATGGTTTCAACTCTTTGTTGTAATCTTTTTGTCTGGTTTAGCGGAATGGTTTTATTCGGATAACAAACCTCATCTTTGTCAGGTTTTAGAAAAGGCACATCCCTTATTCCGTCGTTTTTATCAATTACAATCATATAAACCGTGGCACCCCGCTCCAAAAGGTTCAGGGCAATTCTCAGCGTAACATCATAGGCATATTCATCTTCACAAATGATATGTCCCTGGTATTTTCCCATGGCACCCGGGTCTGGTCCGCCATGACCCGATTTCAGATAATATACTGCGCCTTTTAATTCATTTGATTTTAACTGAACATTGGCGTATTTCGTACCAAAAATTTTGAAATCCAGCTTTTTTGAAGAAGGTGACCCCTTACTTACAGCAACAATTTCACGGGTCGAATCCTCTTTATCGTCAGCCGGTTTAACTTCCTGAACTTCATTATCCGCCTGTTTTTCCTTCTTTGCGGGCTCAACATCGGGCAACCGGTATTTTACACCCGTAAAAAGAGTGTTGTTCTCACCCAACCGGGTTTTGTTCAATTCAATAAAAGCTTCTGTAAATTTTACCGGATCAATCCCGTTTCGTTTTAAAAGCTTATGAATTCCATCGCCATTTTTAGCGACAACTTCACGGCTTTGCGCTGATAATCGGGCCGGAGCCATCAAAAACAATAAAATTAACGATAAAACAACACCCGAAAATATTTTTATATGTATGTTTGAAACACGCATAAAAATGTTCAATTCTGTATTTATATTCATGTTTTGCTAATGTATAAGTTATGCTAAAAAATCGTTGCCTGTTTATGTGTCGAACTTTCAGCTTATTCCTGTTAATAACTTACTTTCTGGTTGCACCTGCCTGTAAATCAACCTATATCCCGTCTTCTGTTTCGTATCAAAATATTAGTATTGATGCACAGGTCAATACCATCGACAGTGCACTTGTAAGATCGTATTTACCCTACAAAGAAAAACTTGAGGCTGACATGAACAGGGTGATTTCGGTTTGTGAAGCCGACATGGTTAAAAACAAACCCGAAAGTGCATTGACCAACCTGCTTGCTGATCTTTTACTGGAGGAAGGCATGGTTGAAGCAAGAAATCAGGGGTTGGATCTGAAACCCGAAGTTTCGTATTTTAATTATGGCGGAATCCGCACCGGGCTGAACAAAGGTAACATCACGGTGGGTAAAGTGTTTGAGATCATGCCATTTGAAAACGAAATGGTTTTTGTGCAACTCACAGGCAGCCAGCTCAAGCTTTTTTTGGATGGGGTGGCCCAAAGAAATGGCGATAGTGTTGGCGGAGTCAGGTTTAAAATTTCGGGAGAAAAAGCCACACAGATCATAATTTCGGGGCAACCTTTGGACACTGAAAAAAAATATTGGATGGTGACCAATGATTACGTTGCCAACGGTGGTGATGAAAATGATGTTTTACGACAACGTTCAGATTATATTGTTCCGGGTATGAAAATCAGGGATGCAATCATCCGGAATTTTGAAGCAAAACAAAAATCAGGCGAAACGATAAAAGAAAAGACAGACGGGAGGATCAGCCATGAATAGACGACATTTTATCCGAAATATTTCTGCCGGGGCAGCCGTTTTCAGCATTGGTCTCAACCCGCTGAAAGCAATGGCCGGAAAAGATTTAATAAAGATTACCATTTTACATACCAATGATATGCATTGTCATATCGAACCTTTTATTGCCAACAGCAGCGAGGGCGAACCAGAAGGCGGACTGGCGCGGATTTCGGGCCTTGTAAAAAAATTCAGGACCGAAAACCCCGATACGCTGCTTTTTGATGGTGGCGACATGTTTCAGGGAACACCCTATTACAACTATTTTAAGGGTTCGATTATGACCCGGTTGATGAGCCAGATTGGATACAACGCCGGAACAATCGGCAACCACGAATTTGACGATGGTCTCGAAGGAATTCTTGAAGCATTGCCGGAGGCAAAATTCCCGTTAATTAACTCGAATTACGATTTTTCAGACACCATTCTTGCCGGCAAAATCAAGCCCTTCGATATCTTCAAATTATCAGGAATTAAAATTGGCGTTTATGGACTCGGAATTGAACTGAAAGGTCTGGTTACCGAGAAAAATTATGGTAAAACCATTTTTAACGATCCACTGAAAACCGCGTTGAAAATGGAATCCTTCCTCAGAAATGATAAAAAATGCGATCTTGTAATTTGTCTTTCGCACCTCGGGTACAAATACCGCAACGAAAAAATCAGTGACCAGGTGCTGGCAGCCGAAACACTCAATACTGATTTGATTATTGGAGGACACACCCATACTTTTCTCGAAAAACCGGAAGAAGCAATAAACAAAGCCGGCAAAAAAGTGATTATCAACCAGGCTTCGTGGGGTGGATTGGTTTTGGGAAAAATCGATTTTATATTTGAGGCTGGCAAAAAAAATCCGGAAATAGTAACTATTCAAAATATTGAAGTAAAAAATGAAGCGTAGTCAGCGTTTTATTCTTTCGCTTGCAACCGGTGTGATGCTGAGTCTTCCGTGGCTCGGATTTCCGGGCTGGTTCCTGCTGTTTGCATTGATTCCGTTACTATTGCTCGAACATTTTTTTACAGAAAACAAAAGCCGGTTCGGATCAGTTTCCTTCTGGGGCCATGCATTTTTAACCTTTTTTATCTGGAACAGCATCACCACCTGGTGGATATTTTTTGCCACGCCGGTTGGTATGGCACTGGCGATCATCACCAATTCGCTTTTGATGTCGCTGGTGTGGTGGCTGGCCCACATTGCGCGCCGCTATTTTAAAGCATCACTGGGTTATGTTGCGCTGGCTGCATTCTGGATTTCGTTTGAATATTTCCATTTTCACTGGGACATTGAATGGCCGTGGCTCAACCTCGGAAACGGTTTTGCCAACAACATAAAACTGGTTCAGTGGTATGAATATACCGGTATTCTGGGAGGAACAGTGTGGGTTCTCGCGGTCAATCTTATTCTGTTTTCAGTGTACAATCAAATCAGAAAAATGACTGATCGCCGCAGGTTTTTTGCTGCTGTCGCAGGTTTGTTTTTGCTGATTGTTATCCCGGTTGTGACTTCACTGGTCATTTTCCATAATTACACCGAAACTGTCAATCCCAAAGAAATCGTGGTGGTTCAGCCCAATATCGATCCCTATTCTGAAAGCTACGATGCCGAAGCGGAACAGGAAAAACTGCAGAAGTTCGTTGCGCTGGCGACCGAAAAAACAACACCGTCAACTAATTTTATTGTGGCTCCCGAAACGCTTTTTGAGAATCCACGATTCTGGAATGAAAATGAACTTTCTGCCAATATTCCTTTGCAACAACTCCGTAATTTTGCTTCCGCAACTCCCAGCGCAGGGATTGTGTTTGGCGTTTCATCCTACAAAACCTACCCTGATGAAAACAGCGCACCGCCAACTGCCCGGAAAAATCGTGACATGATTTACGATATGTTTAACAGCGCATTTTACACCGATGCTTCCGGCAAAACCGAAATCTATCACAAATCAATTTTGGTAGTGGGAGTTGAAAAAATGCCGTTTAAAAAAGTGTTCGGTTTTTTGGGTGATATGATTATCAACATCGGCGGAACTTCGGGAAGCCTGGGAACACAGGACGAACCTGAAAATTTTACCGGGCCCGACGGAACAAAAGTAGCCCCGGTTATTTGTTACGAATCAGTTTTTGGCGAATATGTTTCGCAATATGTACGGAAAGGGGCACAACTTATTTTTATCATCACCAACGATGGCTGGTGGAAAAACACGCCGGGCTACAAACAACATCTTTCGTTTGCCCGGTTGCGTGCCATCGAGACGCGGCGCAGCATTGCACGTTCGGCCAACACCGGAATTTCGTGCTTTATCAACCAGCGTGGAGAGATTTCGCAGGCAACCGAATGGTGGGTTCCTGCATCAATTAAAGGAAATTTAAACGCCAATTCAGCCATCACTTTCTATGTAAAACATGGCGATTACATTGCAAGAGTGGCCATTTTTATGAGTATTGTGCTGCTGGCTAATTTACTGGTTGTTAAAACAACTGACAGAAAGAAACAAACAAATCAAATCTGAACCTGATTTCAACAATATTCAACAAAATGAGCCGTTTTTGAAACATTTAACCGGCTTATGAAAAAACTGCTGTTTATTACCTTACTTTTTGTTAATCAATCTGCATTCTGCCAAACAATTAAAACTGTCACTTCCGACAATTTCGAAAGTGAAACACTCAGTTCAATCTGGAGAACCGATAAATTTATTGAGGGTGCGATGACACTGCAAACTGACGTTGTTCGCTCGGGCAAAAAAGCCTGTAAACTGACGCTTCGATCGGGCGACCAGATTGATAAAGAAAAAGGCACAAAATTCGAAAGAGCCGAACTGCGCGAAAAAAACGAGTTGATGATCAACGAAAACGAAAGATGTGTTTACTCGTTCAGCCTTTATATTCCCGATGATTTTCCGATTGTTGAAACCCGCCTTGTAATTGCACAGTGGAAACAAAACTGCAGTGGAAATTGCGATCCGGATAATCCCGTGATTGCCGTTCGTTTTGAATCGGGCAGGCTTTTTATCACGCTTCAGAATAATTTTGAAAGGAAAACATTATTTGAATACAGTGGCAAACCAACCGGAAAGTGGCTCGATTTTAAATTTGATGTTTGTTTCTCACGCACTGACACGGGCATTTTAAACGTCGAACTGAATAACCAAAAAATAATTGAATACAAAGGGATTACAGCCTATTCAGAAAAATACGGTTATCCGGTGGGAGGCAAATTCTATTTCAAAACAGGGTTGTATCGCGATAAAATGAGCCAGACAATGACGATTTATATTGATGATTATAAAAAGGAATTGATTCAGAAAGAATAAACTGAAAACAATGTATTTCGGCTGTAAATCTGATAAAAATCAACACTTTCATAATCGTATCGTTAAATCTCCGTTAAACAAAACCCAAACTGACAATACTCACCCTTTTTTCAAAAAGGTCGCTGTTCCTTTGCCCCCACAAACACGGATTTTAATTATCTTGCGATGTTTACAATTTACACGTGGATGAAAAATAAAACCAGCACACTGGTAAAAGATTATATCATTATTACCATCGGGTTGCTTTTGTATGTGATGGGCTGGATGCTTTTTCTGGTTCCTGCAGAAATCACGGGAGGTGGGGTGAGCGGTATTTCGGTTGTTGTTTTTTATGCCACCAAAATTCCTGTAAGTATAACATTCTTAGCCATTAATGCAGTACTGGTGTTAATTGCCATCAAAATCCTGGGTGCCAATTTTGGTATGAAAACAATTTATAGCATCGCAGCACTCTCGGTGTTTTTTGCTGTTTTCCAGAATATATTAAAACAACCGCTTGTTGATGACACTTTTCTTTCGGCAGTTTTAGGCGGAATGGCAGGTGGCATTGGTCTCGGTATTGTTTTCTCTCGCGGCGGCAGCACCGGTGGCACCGATATTCTGGCCATGATTATCATGAAATACAAAAATGTGAGCCCCGGAAAACTGATTATGCTTTTTGATGTGGTGATCATTGCTTCGTCCTACGTTGTATTCCAGTCGCCTGAAAAACTGGTTTACGGATACGTTTCGATGTGGGTGGTTTCCTACTCGCTCGACTCGTTTCTCAGCGGTGCCAACCGCAGCGCACAAATGTTTATTTTCTCGTCGAAATACCAGGAGATTGCTGATTATATCACGCAGGAAGCCGTGCGCGGGGTAACGGTTTTCGACGGGGTTGGCTGGTACACAAAAGAAAACATCAAAATTGTGATGTCAATCGTCCGCAAAAAAGAAACCAGCGACATTTTCCGTAAAATCAAGGAAATCGATCCCAATGCCTTTATTACTATGGGCAGTGTGATGGGCGTTTATGGACAAGGCTTTGAAAAGCTGAAAATTTAAAACTGCTTCATATATTCCAGAAAAATCTTTGCTGTTTTGTCGAGATTTTCAATGGAGCCACCGCCATCCAGAACTTCGCACATTTCGTAAACCACCCACTCCTGGTAACCGATTTCGCGCAGGGTTTCGAACCATGTTTTGTAGTCGATTATCCCCTGCCCCATTGGCATGGCGCGCATTACCGGTTGTTCGGCCCTGTAGTTTGTAAGTGAGTTTTCATAGATAAATCGCGGGTGAACCTGGTAATCGGCAGCAATTGTATTTACAATGTAAGGTTTCATTTTCAGAATCGACTGTCTGATTTCCTCTTTCGAAAGTCCTTCCAGTGTGGGCGACCATGCATCCCAGCCAGCCAGTACATTGGGCATATTCACTTCTTTCAGCAGCCAATACATGGCGTCGTGATGCAATGCAATATCGTGATGATTCTGAACCACCAGCGCAACATCAAACTGAGCCGCCAGTTTCCCTGCCATTTTCAAACCGGCCACCACTTCTCCATATTGTTTGTCATACGGAATTCCTGGTCGTTCGTAGCCTGTAATAACGCGAACCATGTTGGTCCCCAGATCGTGCGCCAGCTCGGCAATTTCGCCCACCCAGGCAGCCTGAATTTCAGCATTCGGGATTCCCGGTTTGTCGATACCTGCTGTAAAATCGTTATAACCCGCCAAACCCACCAAAGTCAGCCCCAGCGAATCGATTTTTGCTTTGAGTCTCGCCCGTGCAGCCTTGTCGTAGTCGTGTGGCGAAACATGGGGTCTTTTGGCCACCAGTATCACACCTTCATAACCCAGTTCTTTAGCTTTTACCAGAAATTCATCAACAGAAAGCGCAGCCTGTCCGCGCCAGATTCCCAGATAACTTACAGAATGCAGACAGGTTTTCACCTTAAAATCGGCAGGATTTCCCGAAGGAGTTTTCTGCGCTAAAGTTCCTGCAATTGAAATCAGAACAAGGCAAACAATAAGGTTCAGTTTTTTCATTTCGACAATGTTTTAATTTCGTTTAAAAGAATTTCGTACCCCGGCGAAGCCATTCCTCCGTGGTCAAAACCATCAAGTTCAAACAATTTTGTTTTTGTGTGGCCGGCAATTTTCATCATCCGCATCATGTAGGCATTTTCTTCGTAACGGCCTAACATTTCAATTTCGCGATCGCCGGTAATCAGCACCAGAGGCGGTGCATCGGGCCGAACGTGAAATAGCGGTGCAAACGCATCGATTATGGGTTGTTTGTCAGAAATTCCGCGTTCTTTCCGGATGGTCATGTGGGTAATGCAATGTCCGCTGAATGGAATCAGCATCGCAATTTTATCAGCATCAGCATTGTGTTTTGCCAGCCATTTTTTATCCAATCCGATCATGCTTGCCAGGTAACCACCGGCAGAATGTCCCGAGACAACAATTTTTGAAGGATCACCGCCAAATTCAGCAACATGGTTAAAAACCCAGGCGACAGATGCAGCCGCATCTTCGATATAAACCGGGCATTTTACTTTCGGATAAAGCCGGTAATTGACCGCCACCACAGCAATGCCTTTATTCTTCCAGATTTCGGGAATAAACTTTTCTCCTCCTTCGAGCCCGCCACCATGAAACCACACAACCGTGGTGAAATTTTTCACATTTTCGGGATAATAAAAATCAAGCCGGCACCGCTCATTGATATAAGAATCGGATGTTGCTTCATCTGCTGACCGGTACTGTATATTGGTTTTCTGAATATAATTCTGAGCTGTTATTCTTTCAGATAACAAAAAAATAACAGTCAGAATGATAAA
>CAZXVT010000039.1:0-29574 GCA_964644015.1 uncultured Maribellus sp. | reverse complement strand
TGATATTATTGACAATAACCAAATTGCTACTTTTGCTTAGATCGAACTCACGTTAATTTAAATATTACTCCTGATTCTCAAGATAGCGGAGGAATTCTTTGAAGCGCTCTTTAGATGCATATTTTGTTGGAAACGGTTCTGGCAGTATAAGAGACCTATCCTTTTTTGAGAAACGCAAAATGTAATCAGAGTTTACAATTAAATCCCTGTTAACACGGATGAAATTTCTATGAAGATTAAGTCTTCGCTCAAACACACCAATATTCGATGTTGAACAAATTGATTTGGATTTGCTGTTAATGAGGTGTATATAAGTATATCTTCCAGATGCTTCAAAGAAAACAATATCATCAACACGAACAATTTCAGCAACATTAATTCCCTCAATTACAATTTTGTTAGATGCATTAGCAAGATGAATGTGTTCATGAATCTTCAGGAAGTGCTTTATTATTTGGCTGTCATACAATTGATATATTGTTGCAGTAACACGATCAATTGCTTCTTTAAGTTTTATTTTATCAATGGGTTTTGTTAAAAAGTGGATGGCTCCGTAACGAAATGCCTCATCGTAATATTCTGTCTGGTTAAAAGCTGTTATAAAGATTATTTTAAAATCAATATAATTTTTCAGAGACAGTTCTTCTAAAAAGTCGAATGCCGTTTGTCCTTCAGCTTCGAATTGGATATCGAGAAATACCAACTGTGGCGACACCTCATTAATCAGTGCTTTGGTTGCGGCAAGCGTGGCCGATTTTCCGACAACCTGCACATGCGGCGCAACCTCTTCCAGAAAAGTCTCAATTACCGAATGATACTTTTCTACATCTTCAGCAATAACGGCTGTAATTTTAGTCTCCATCTCGTCTGATTTTTAAAGTAATTTTTGTTCCATCATCTGAACTATCGATTTTGTATTGAATGCAATAACCGATTTCGTTCAGTAATTTAATTCGCCTCAAGGTTAGTTCTTTACCTCTTGAAGTGTAGAGCATTTGTGAATTGTGTTTTAATGCATCAGCTCTTTCAATACCAATTCCATCATCTTCAATTTCTACTATGAGTTCATTTTTAACTATTGATTTGAACGTGATTTTCAGTTTTCCTTTCCCTGTTTTTTGAAGCAACCCATGTTTGATCGAGTTTTCGACAAATGGCTGAATTAACATTGGAGGAATGCTAACTTCTTGTAAGTCAACATTGGGTTCAACAACCAATTCGTATTGGAAACGATTGGGAAATACGAATTGTTGAAATTGGATAAAATGATTTAGTACGTCAATCTCTTTTTGAAGTTTTAATTCTGAATCTTTGATGTTCTTCGATTTCGAAAACCCGGCTGAAACCGAAGCTTCAAGAAATCCACGGATTAAGTCTGACATTTTTACCAAATAGTCATTCGCTCTCTGGATGTTGGCCGACAATATTTCGGATTGAATGGTCGCCATAACATTGAAAATAAAATGTGGGTTCAGTTGCGAGAGTATGGCCTGCAACTGAAAGGTTTTGGCTTGTTTCGAGGCTTCGAGCAAACGCGTTCGGGTTTGCACAAAAAGTACCATCGACAATATGACCAGTAGCGAAACTAATCCAAGTAAGCCGGGGAAAAACCAATCCTGTTTCCAAAGGGCAAGGCTTATTACCAGGGGCATAGTGACAATTGCTTCTGAATCGGGCAACCCCGGTATCCGTGTTCTTACCTGAACCTCCGATTTTCCATCTTCGAGCGCTGTAAGAACGGCATAATTCTCGTCTTGCCATGCCGACCACTCTTTTCCTTCCCCGTTTATACGATAGGAGTATTTTGCTGATTTTGGCCGGTTAAAACAAATCGTTTCAAACTGAATAACTGCCGTACGCTCGTTTCGGGGCAATACAATTTCTTTTTGATGATAAAGAAGAGGTGTGCCGTTAAAACCCGAAATTCGAACATTAATCTTGTTTTTGGATAAATCTAACTCCTTTGGATTCAGTTTTACAACTTCTGTACCTGTTGTCATCCAAATATTTCCTTTCGAATCATTTACTGCTCCGTTTTGGCCCGGCTCTAAACCAATAAAACCATTTTGATCATTAAAGAGGTGTAGTTCAATTTTATTTTCTTTTCTGAATTTTTTCAGGTCAAGTAAATAAATACCATTAGGTTGGCTAAATAAAAGCCATGTTGAATCAATTGAACTGACCAAATTTACTGCATCCTGAATTTCGGGACTTTTGAACAGACATACGGAATCCTTTTTCTCGTCATACCAAAGCAAACCCTGGGTTCCGCCAAACCAAATATTACCAACCGGGGGTTGGTAAATACATGATACCCCGTCGCACGAGAGTTTACCATTACTGCGGGTGTAGTTGCTAATCGTGCCGGTTTTTCCATCAACACGAACTAATCCGGTACCTCCGCCTGCCCATAAATTACCTTTGATATCCTTATCAAATGCTGCAAACCAACCTTTAATCTGAATTCCTTCATCCGGGCCAATTTCGCTTATTTTCTGATGGTTCAGGTCGAAAACTTCGATACGCTTGTGCGAACCTACCAAAAGCTGTTTCCTGTCACTATCATAGAAACAAGCAGGGCAAAATCCATTGCCGATTTTTCCGAATGATTTTCCGTTGTACCAAAGTACTCCATTATAATTCGGAAAATAAAGTGTTCCCTTGTCGTCAACCTGAGCCTGGTAGTAAAACAAACTTCCATATTTGGCAATACTTTCAGCAGGATAATGTACGATTGAATTGCCATCTAACTTTCGAATTCCCAAATTATGTGAAGCAAACCACATTTTTTGTTGTTTATCCTCAACCATCGACCAAACCATTGGCAGCGCATCTCTCTGATAGGTTTCAAATCCACCGGGATAAAGCTTGTACAAGCCTTCTTCAGTACCAATCCACAACCGATTATCATTATCAATAAACGAAAGGTTAATCCATTTGCCAGGGAAATCTATAGTTTCAACCGTGTCAGATTTTAGCCAATACAACTTGCTGTTGACCGGATATACCTTTAATATGTGCATTTGTCGGGGACGATTCTGACCGGCATAACTACCGTCAATAAGTGTAGCTACAAGTTCGGCCTTATTTTTTTTGTATTCGAATATATTCAGGTGATTCTGTTTTTTCCATTCATGAATTGAAATGGTTGAGTTATTGACCTTGATTTCGGGATTGTTAACATTCTCCAAAAGCTTTCTTATCGATTCTCCTTTTAACTCATATACATTTTTAGTGGTGCAGATTATAAGCGACTTTGTTTCGGCAGAATAAGCAATCTGGCCGCTTGGTTCTATCGATAATTCAGGATATTTATCGATTAAGTTGTAAAACCTGTCATTTTCAATATATCCAAAAATTGCTTTTGCCGGTGTAGCTTCAAGGGTGCCGGAATACCATATTTTTCCGTCAGGTGCAGGAGCCAGATACAAACCTGAATGAAGGTGTGGAAAAGTATTAATTTTCTGACCATCAAAGTATGAAATCCCGAATCGGGTAACAATCCAAATTTTTCCTGAAAAATCTTCATAGATGCGGTCAACGCGGTTGTCGGCCAGCCCATCAATCTGGCTGTAGTTAATAAATTTTTCTCCATCGAATCTGCTAATTCCTCCTTTGGTCCCAATCCAAAGATACCCGCGGCTATCCTGAAACATGCTCCAGATTTGCATTTGAGGTAATCCATCACGCAAAGTATACACTTTATAAGGGGGATTTGTGATTTGCGCATAAACTGATACGCACAAAATAAGAGAAGCAAGTATGAGGAATAATCGTTTCGTCATTTAAAATGATAAAATCATGGGCAATAAAAATAGTTTTAAATCAATTATGACAAATAGCGTGTGTTAAAAAAAAACAAAATCGGTTCATTCATAAAATCGGCGTATTCATTTAATGAAATGGATGGTTCGTGAAGCTCAACATCGAATTACATGTCAAAGTTTTTACTTTACGATTTAACAAAAAGTAGCGATGCTACTTGTTTTTGAAATCAGGTATTTGTATATAAAATAAAACTAAAGTCTATGAGAAAATGTAAATGCATTTATTTATCAAAAATATTCATGCTGTTTATTGTTTTATTGATTGTCGGTTGTGAGAAGGATGAAAAAATCGAAATCTTTTGGGAAAAAATTGGAGATAGTGTTATTCAGGAAAAGTCTTTTAGTGATATCGCTGCTTTAAACAATGATTTGTTTGCTATCAATGATTTAACGCTTAGCAGCAAGAACAATTTATATAAGTCGAATGATTTAGGAAATACGTGGGAAATTGTTTCACAAACTCCTAAGGCATTTAGTTCAATCGAAGCCTTTGGAAATGCTATATACGGTTCCACAGATGATATTCCTTCCTACGGAATTTTTTGTTCAGATAATAGAAGTGAAATTTGGACTCAGGTAAATTCCGGGTTGCCACTAGGACCTTCAAATTTTTACGCCTTTAGTAATCAACTTTTGGGTGAAAGTTCACTGTATGTAATATATGGCGGTGATCTTTATGTACTAAATGACGGGGAATGGGAATTATTGACAGGTAATCTGTCTGGAAATGTTTCGGCCTATGCAATAGGTGAATCACAATTATTTGTAAAAACGATTCAAGGAATCTTTGTATCAACAGATATTGGCTCAAATTGGTCTGTTTTTGATTCAAATATAAAAAATGTCAGTGCATTATTTTTCTATAATCAAAATCTTATTGCCGGGAACAGTACTGGATTATATCACTCAGTAAACGGTGGCGAATTTGTTAAAGCTGAGATCAAAGGACAATCTAATTCTTCAATTAATTGTATATGCTTGGATGGACGAGTTTTATATGCAGGGACAGGAAATGGAGTTTTATTCTCGGGTGATGAGGGAAAGACTTGGGGGGCAATGAATGATGGATTTTTAGGTAGTAACACCAGAGTTAATAGTTTGGTTGTGTCTAAAGGTATTATTTACGCAGCAACGAATTATGGAATTTGGAAAAGGAAGTTGTGAAATTGATCAATGTGTGTATTGCATAATGTTTTGAAGCCATTTCAGCGGGAATATAGCAGCGGGGCGTAACCGAAAAGCCAGAAGAGTAGGGAAAATTATTAAAACAAAATGTCTATGAGTCAGGTTCGTATTGCTTCGTTTGTTCTTTTAAGTGTGGTATTAATGGTACAGATAAGTTGCATATCAACAGGTTTGGAAAAGGAAATTATTGGGAAATGGGTTGAAATTGACGGCAACGAAAAGTTTGAATTTTTCAAGGATGGCACTATCACGGTAACAGAATCATCATTAAATATGAATGGCAAGTATTCTTTCCTGGAGCAGAATAATAGGATAAAAGTTGAACTCGATGGAGTTGGAATGCTTGCAGGTCCTCTGATTGCTAACATCGAGATTTCCAACGAGCAGCTTACCATAACTGAACCCAATGGTAAAAAATCAGTTTACAGGCGTAATAAGTAAAAATATTGACTTGAAGTCATAGAATAAGTGAAATCCCAATCAGCAGGGTCATTAGCGGCGAGGGCCTAACCGAAAAGTCGAAGAGTAATAAAAATAATAACAGATCAAATGAAATCAACAAAGAATTATTTAATTATTGTTTTTGCATTTTTAATTCTTGTTTCCTCTTGTCGTAATGATTTGTCGAGAGGGAAAGCAAAAGAATTGATAACTCAAAAAAACAAATTACCGCAGGTTGAAACTACAAAGCTAGCAAAGAAATACCTAATTAAATCTTGGGGGGATGGATGGAAATTATGTGGGGTGAACGGAGAGAGGTATTCCAATGCTAAAAATAGATTGACTGATTTACATTCCAAAGGAATGATTTCTTTAAGTGAAAGTCAAGAACATCAAGGTGGGTGCCATTACCATTGGGTTATTGCAAGCCTAACTCCTGAAGGACAAAAGTTCTTAATCAAAGAGTCATATGGCGAATTTGAAGTCAAAACTTGTGAAATCTCATTTGGAGAGATTACAGGAATCCAACAGCAAGATCAATTCAAAGAAGCAATAGCAGAATATACGCTATTGAAAATAAATCCTACGCCATTTTGTGGAGAAATTCCTTCTGATCCAATCAAAAAGTCAGCAAATTTCTCGTTGTATGATGATGGTTGGAGGATTGAATAGAATTGATGAATATGAAAACGACAAATAATTATGAAACAAAAAGCCATTCAATTCATTTTAGCTGGTTTATTATTTTCCTTTCATTGTTTTGCACAATCAGTCGAATATAATAAAACTCTGATCAAAACTGGTGATCCATTATTAAACTGGGGTCGATTTGAGAATCATCCGGCTCGTTCTATTCTGGACACCATACCAATATTTAGTGATTACGACGATGTAGTATTTAAGCCCGAGGCAAATGAAGAATTATTACTAAAAGATGGGAAATTATTAAAAAATAACCCTATTGACTATCTTTTGAAGCACCGCCGCTTTTCTAAGTATAAAACTGCGTACACGAATGCAAATAATGAATTTGAGAAAAAAAGAATTGAAAAACAAATACTTGAGGAAAAGAATCGAATTATTGAATCAATACTTGAAAAGAAAGTCGTAAAAGCAGGTCTGCTTATGAAATTATCGGAGTATTCTTTTGAAAAAAAAGGATTTTTTCTTATAAAATCTCCACTGGATGACCGTGGAACTTTTAAAGAATATATGACTAGCCTTGGCGTTGATATTAATTATAACTGGACATCTGGTTTAGATTTTATAGCAGTAAATGAAAAAGATGCTGAACAATTAATACAGAATAATCCAAAACGAGAGGTTGTGGTCGAAGGAATTATTGAGATTACAGTTGAACGATTTATCGAGAAGAAATTGGAATTTGTAATTGTGTCAGCATTTCAGGATAATCCTTATGTAATTCATGTAGTACCCAATATATCGGATATCTGGATATCTTTGGGAAAATTTGAAAATGAGAAACTAACTGGGATAGAAGGTATTTTGGAGAAGAACCCCGCTATTTCTGGATACTCTGAAAATAAGTATTTCGAATCTATGAATAATTCTTTTTCGGCATATGAAATGGTATATTATAAAAGTTTGAGATATGGATTTGATAAATTCTTTAATGAAGATATCAAAAAAATAATTGAACAGGATAAACAAAAGCACACGAAGGCTAAAGTTGCTCTTGATCAATTTTTTAAAATTGGAAAAATCTACAATGGATATCAGATGTTGCCTGGCAATATTAAAAAGAACATTACTATATGTTTTAATAGTGTAGAAAGAGATCATTGGTGGGAAGGAACCTGTCAATTTAGCAATGGGAAGAAATGCAACATTTTCGCCGGTCAATATTACAATGACAATGATTGTTATAATCCAACTGTAGGTATTTACTTCTATCAGGATATAAGTGATGAATTAGGGCCTCACGAGTCTTGTCCTGTTTTTTATTTAAAAGATAATCAACTAATTGGATATGCAATGAATGAGAAATTTGATCATAACCTAAATTCAAAAACAGTTATTAATATAAAGTAGAAATAAATATAGTGCTTTTATTGTATATCTACATACTCGTTTTCATCTGGCCAACTTGGACAACGAATAAAATTTCAAAAAATGAAAAAAAATGGGAAATTGGTTGATGATAAAATTAAAAGCACTAATGGCAATGTGATTCGATTCATTGCAATGTTATTTTTTATTGTTCCTTATAGCTACTCTACACACCCAAGTGCATCCGAAGGCAGGGATTCTGATTACGATGGTATAGTAAATCAATATTGAAATATTACTGGTGATGCGTTAACTTTTATAAAAAATCTTGAACATATTGATTTTAGTGGTTTGTAGAGCCATTATTCATTTTTGGATTTGAAATTAAATAATTTCAGTCAATAAAATCAAACCAACTTAATCGATTAATATCATGTGTTTTAAAGTTTTCAAACATCACTAATTTTTACTGTTAATTTTTAAACGCATCAGCAGTATTGAAATATCTAAAATCAATTTATTCTCAAAAACAAATGCCTTGGTAGCGTCCTCTAAAAAACTATTTTTATGTAAATCTGCAACGAAAATAATAAGCGATTTTTTAAAACGCTATTTTTGGTAATGCAGAATACTAATAGATTAGGGTTGTTTGTTAAAACTAAAGCAAAAAAGTTGGGATTGGATGCCTGTGTAATTCTACCTGCTGCCGCCAAGTGCTAGTGCTGATTTGCAATCAGCACTTTTTGACTCTAAATTTTAATCCCGAGAACCAATAATAAAAATCAAACCACGCCACCGTAGGGGTATTATTGCAGGGGGAGGAAACCGAAAAGCCTAATGATTAGGAATAAATTAAAACTAAACAAAATTACCCCCATTCTATGGTAAAAACCAAACAAATTACTCCTGTTATTTTACAAATATTTGTCATAATTGCCCCTATTTTGTAACAAATTGATTATCTTTGGACTCTTGTTATTTGATTGATAAGCCTATGTTTCAAAGAAATGTACTTCAAAAACTGAGAGAATGGCGTGAAAATCCAGAAAGAAAACCGCTGGTTCTCAGGGGTGCACGACAGGTTGGAAAAACCACCGTGGTCAATCTCTTTGCAAAAGAATTTAAAAACTTCATCGATTTAAACCTTGATAAAGAGGAAGAGCGGGCTATTTTCGAAAACAGTAAAAACATCACCGAACTGATTTCGGCCATCTTTTTTATCAAAGGTAAACCTATGAGTGCAGACCGGACACTCATTTTTATCGATGAAATTCAGAACTCGGTGAAAGCAGTTGCCTGGTTGCGCTACTTTTTTGAAGCAGCAGCAGATTACTATGTAATTGCAGCAGGATCACTGCTCGAATCGCTCATTGATAACCAAATCAGTTTTCCGGTTGGGCGAGTGAGTTATCTGCCTGTCAGGCCGTTTTCGTTTAACGAATTTGTTGAAGCCATCGGTGAAAAACAAAGTGCCGCCGTGTTAAACGAAGTTCCGTTTCCTGATTATGCCCACGAAAAACTGACTTCACTTTTCAGAAAATATGCGCTGATTGGCGGCATGCCCGAAATTGTAAAAAAGTATGTCGCCAAACCCGATGTTGTTTCTTTGTCGCCGGTTTATGATGAGTTAATTACTTCGTACCGCGACGATGTTGAAAAGTACGCCCGAAACAGTGAGAATGCCAAACTCCTGCGTATTGTTATTGGGCAGATCTTTCACGAGGCAGGCAGCCGGATTACCTACGAAAAATTTGGCAACACCAACTACCGGTCGCGCGAAATGAAAGAGGCATTTATGACCCTCGAAAAAGTGTTTCTGCTGAACCTGGTATATCCGGCAACTTCGGCTCAACTGCCACTCACAGCCGATATGCGGAAATCGCCCAAACTACAGGTTTTAGATACCGGAATCATCAATTACATGTCCAACCTTCAGTCTGAATTTTTCGGAACACAAATACTTACAGATATTTACCGGGGAAGAATTGCCGAACACCTTACAGGGCAGGAACTGCTGTCAATCAATTACACCATGACCCGGCAAAACCATTTCTGGACCAAAGAGAAAAGTTCAGACGCTGAGGTTGATTATATTTTTCAATTTAACGGGATGCTTATCCCGGTTGAAGTAAAATCGGGCAAAGCCGGTAAGCTGCGTTCGCTCAACGAGTTTATGGAACTGGCCCCACATCCGTATGCCATTCGCGTATATTCAGAAAAGCTCAGCATCACCAAATCAGTTACCCGCAGAGGTAAATCGTTTTTTTTGCTGAACCTGCCGTTTTATCTGGTACACCAAATTGAAGCGTATTGCGGGTGGTTAGTAAAAAATGCAGAGTAATATTTTCACCAATTGCTGCAACATTGCTACCGTTATTGTTTTCAAACCTGAGGTTTGAACGATGGCCAGTTCTCAAGTAGATTTTAAATAGGAATATGAATTTGCACAAAATCTTTCGTTTCATTTTTAACTCATAATCAGTAAATAAGAATATGATCCAATTGGAATTTCTTTGCAAAATTTTTAATCAACAGAAAGCGGCTGTCACATTAATAAAAATGCAATAAAAAGAACTGTTCAGGTTTACTTTGTATTAAATAAAGTCAACTTTGTTGTACCATGGCCATCATTTATTATTGTTATTTTTGGCTATGCAGAAATCTGATGATTCGGGATTGATTATTAAAGCCAAAGCAAAAAAGCTGGGTTTTCATAAGTGTGCCATTTTACCTGTTACCCTTTTAGCCGACGAAGAAACTCATTTTCAGCAATGGCTGGAAAAAGGTTTTCATGGCGAAATGAGTTACATGGAGCGGAATACAGAATTGCGTCTCGACCCGGCAAAACTGTTTGACAATGCCAAATCCATTATTCTTGTGCTGCTCAATTATTTTCCTTCAAAAACACAAACCGATTCCGGTGCTCCTGTCTTGTCGAAATATGCTTATGGAATCGATTATCATTTTGTGTTAAAGGACAAACTCAAAGAGCTGCTGGAGTTTATTCAAAAGGAGATAATTCCCTGCACAGGCCGTGTTTTTACCGATTCGGCACCGGTGCTGGAACGGGCCTGGGCAAAAAAGGCAGGTTTTGGATGGATTGGTAAAAACAGCAACCTGATCACCTCCGAACAGGGAAGTTTCTTTTTTATCGGGGAATTGTTGGTGGATGTTGAACTTCCGTATGATAACCCGAGGATTGTGGCCGACCACTGTGGCAAATGCACCCGCTGCATTGATGCTTGTCCCACAAAAGCCATTGTTGCCGACAAAGTGGTTGATGCCCGGCTTTGCATTTCCTATCAAACCATTGAATTGAAAGGCGATCTCGACAAAAACCTGAAGGGGAAATTTGAAAACCGCATTTTTGGCTGCGACATTTGCCAGGATGTTTGTCCGTGGAACCTGAAATCGGAGCCACACACAGTATCGGAATTTACTCCGAACGAAAAATTGCTCAACATGTCCGAAAAGGATTGGCTTGCAATGGATCAGCCGGCATTTACTGAACTGTTCAGAAAATCAGCGGTGAAACGAGCTGGTTTTGCAGGCCTCAGACGAAATCTTGAATTTATTCAAAATCATGGCGGTGAACAAAGTTTATGAGTTTGAAGCCATACTGAAAAAAGGTCCCCAACCGGGGTTATATGCCGATTTTCCGTTTGATTGCCATCTGGAATTTGGCATAAGAAATACAATTCCGGTGAAAATTAACATGGAAGGGTATGCAACCGAAATGAACCTCAGACCTGTAGGAATGGGAAAACACTGGCTGCAATTCAAAAAATCAATTACCGATGCCATTGGAAAAACGGAAGGTGATTCCGTGAAAATCAGGCTTGAAAAAAATGATAATCCCCTTGAAATCAAAGTCCCCGATTATTTGCAGTGGCTGCTTGAAAACGATGGGGAAATGATGAAGGCATTTGTAAAATCATCGGCTTCGGTAAAAAAATTCTGGGTGGGTTATATCGAAGAAACTAAAAACGAAGATGTCAAAGTTGAGCGCATTAACAATTTTTTCAGGTATCTAAAGACTCATTATACGGGTTAAATTGTATTGTGAAGTTCTGTTGAGGATTATTTTTCTTGTCATCCGGTAATCCGGGCAGTTGAAAATTTCAGTGTTGGAGGACTTATTTTTGCCGGAATCCTGCAAACACGCATCCGACATCCGGAACATTGCCAGTTGAGAATTATTGAATTATAAATAAAAAGGTGTAACAAAAAATTCCCGGTAACCAACCGAAAGGTTTGTTACCGGGTAATTGTGGAAAGTACCTCAAAAGTTGGTAAAATAATGTACAGGAACAATTGGTTTTTACTCTTCAATAATCAGGTGCCATTTAAAGCGGATTCATATACCAATCTCTTGCTGATTTTCCTCCCGATTCAGCCCATTCCCTGAATTGTGGGTAAATTTCAGTTATCGAAATCCTTTCAGGGCTCGGTTTAAATGATTTTGCGATAAACTCAATACCCCATGGGTGATTGTCTTTTGTACGATAAAATGCACTGGTTCCGGTCAGCGGATAAACAAAACCAGATCCTGAGCTCCATTGCCAACTGGCAGGAGAAGCATCGTCTTTTGTTTTGAAAAGGCTCATATTTTCACTTTTGGTGGGAGGTGCACCAAATGGCCGGATTTGTTGTGAGTAATTTTCAGTTCTGAATAAATAAGGTACAAATGCAAAATCCTTTATCGATTTTTCTTTGATCTTCATTGTAAATTTCAGCTCAGTTTTCCCAACTTCCTGAACTTTTCTGAAAAGTATCACACCGTTTGCAACGGCATCATCTTTAACAGCCATCCCGTTTATTTCTGTTATTACATCATCGAGATAGGAAAGCTTAGCCCCATTTGCTTCAAGAAGCTCGTAACCCAGCCCGATTCCCATACCGGCACCAATGTTTTCGATTTTACAATCACCCGAAATTTCAGTGATATAATTACTTTTTCCACGAACCCAGTACAAGGTGGTTTTTGCCACAATGTCGTTAAAATCATAGTCTCCTTTCGATGGCCAGAGGTCTTCGAAAACGATGTAAGTATCACTTGAATACCCAAGGTTCATGGCACTTTTTAGCTGACCTGAACCCCGGATCGGGATAACTGCCGAAACATCCGGATTGGTTGGATCAGCATCAAACTGGTCAAGCAGAAGATCATTGTCAGCATCGGTTCTGTTGAGCAGAAGTGCCGACAAATTGGGCAAATTAAAATCAACTTTGGTCTGATCGATGGTAACTTCCATTACGTCGTTTGTGGCAGCAAGGTATAATTTGAGTTTTTCGGTTACGTTTGGGATTCTGACCGAGAAATCAGCTTTACCGTCAATGATGGTAAGTGCATCCAGCAGTTCGTTGTCACTATTGCAAAGCAACACAAGCGTGTTATCAAGCTTTTTGGATACCGAACTGCCCGATTTAATGGATACATTAATCTGGTGTCTGATAATGGTTGTCCAGTTAAAATCAGAGGGAACTTTGCCAACAAAGCTTGTTTCCTCTTCAATTGGCTGGATTTCGTCGATTTTATCCGCCAGACATCCGGATAAACCGAATAGTACCAGAATGATTACAAGTGCTTTCATGATTCCCCAATTTTAAATTCCAATTTCGGTAGAAATGTACAGTGAAACGGGGAGAAAAAATATATAACTACCTGTTTTGCAGCAATCAGGAAGTCAAAAATCAGCAAATTGCACCTCTGCTCTAAGTATTTTGGAAGGAGTTTCTCAGCAATTATGAAGTTTGTACCCAAAACTGCAGAAAATGATGGTTTAGAAGACCTGTAACCTTACTGAAAAAGAAGAATTTAAAAAGGAAATTACATGTACATAAAATACCATCAGAATATGTATTTTGAGCTTTTCAATTTTGATTTTGTATTATTCCAAAGCCTGGCTGATATCGTCAATCAGGTCGCCCGCATTTTCAATCCCCACCGACAGACGCAACATCGTATCCCTGATTCCTGCCTCGTTTCTTTCATCTTCTGAAAACTCGCAATAAATCGTTGAGTGCGGATGAATAATCAATGATTTGTTGTCATTTAAATTGGTGGCCCTTCGGATGATTTCAAGTTTGTTCATAAAGGAAAAACAGGCCTCTTTGGTTGCCAGGTCAAAAGACAGGATGGTACCGGGAATACCCCTGAACTGTTTTTTTGCCAGCAGGAACTCAGGATTATTTTCCAACCCCGGATAATCGACCCTTATTATTTTTTTGTGCGTCTCCATAAATTTTCCGAGCGCCATGCAGTTTTCATAACAACGCTGTACCCTGATTTCAAGGATATCAATCCCGTGAATCATCAGTTTCGCGGTTTGAGATGTCATACCAGACCCGGTATTCCGGTAAATATTTTTCCGCAAGCGGGCAATAAAAGCACCTTTGCCAAATTTTGCACTGTATTTTGTTATGCAGGGATTTAGATTCCAGTCAAAATTTCCATGATCGATAATTATGCCGCCAAATGCTGTTGCACCGCCCGACAAATATTTGGTTGCCGACAAAACTTCAATATTCACGCCCTGTTTGCCGGCCTCAAAAACATTGGGAGGCGTCATCGTGCTGTCGCAAATCAGCAAAATGTTATGTTTTCGGGCAAGCGCCGAAAGCATTTCAATGTCGGCAATGTGGAGTTGCGGATTGGTGATGGTTTCGAAATAAATGGCCCTTGTGTTTTTATCGATCAGTTTTTCGATTTCTTCAGGTGAAACTAAGTCTGAAAAACGCACTTCGATGCCCAGATCGGCAAAAGTCTGGTTAAACAGTGCATAGGTGTGGCCAAAAAGCTGGTTCCCCGAAATAAAGTTTTCGCCCGTTTTGCAAACCGAAAGCATCGTGTCGGTAATGGCTGCCATCCCCGAACTGACTGCCAGCACACCAAAACTGCCGGTCAGCGTTCTGATTTTTGTTTCAAGATATTCAACCGTCGGGTTCGAAGTCCGCGAGTAAACATGTGCAATGTACTCGCCTTTAAAGTTGGCTTCAATTTGTTCCGCCGAGTCAAATTCAAAGGCAACCGATTCGTAAACCGGCATCTGGAGTGCCTTGTGCGGATCGGTTTTTGGATAGGGAATGTTCAACGCCGATGTTGTGAAACCTTTTTTGTTCATGACCGGATTTTTAGCATTTGTTTATCTGTTTGCAAAATTGTGATTGTTTTCGGGCGAAACAAGGTTTTTTACAAAAAAATGGCATTACTTAACACACAAGTGTTTAAATTCGCGGCCAAAAATATTATCCGATGAAGAGGCTCCTTAAAAGTGCTTTTCTTTTTGTTATTCTTTTTGTTTCAGTAGTTTGCCTCGATGCACAGAATAAACTTGTATATACCGATGCAAAAGGCCAGTTAAACTATTCCCAGCTCGATAACTGGTATTCACGTAAACTGAAGGAATCAGTGATTCTGAGTGGTGAAACCATTGAATTGTATGGAGTTGGAAAGGTCAGTAAGGATGTGGATTTGACCGATATGAATCTGAAAGATCCGGCGTCGCCATGGGGAACCACCAATATTTATGCAAAAATGGTTCTTGATGTGGGGAATACGCGGGTGATTCCCGAAAAACGTGGAAATGGCTATTGTGCCCGTCTCGAAACTAAAATCAGAAAAGACAATATTGCCGGGTTTAAAGTGGATGTTTTATTGGCCGGAACTCTGTTTCTGGGCGAAACCATCGAACCCGTGAAAGGCATGAAAGAACCGGAGAAAAGCGCCAGCCAGGGAATTCCGTTTACCGGAATGCCCAAAGCGGTTAAGTTCGATTATAAATACAGAATTGGCAAAAACAGGGTGGTGGCAACCACCAATGTTAAACCGGTTAGCGGGGAAGACAAAGCCGATTTTTCGATTTTGCTGCAGAAACGATGGGAAGACGAAAAGGGGAATGTTTTTGCCACCCGGATTGGCGGAAACCGTTTGTTTTTTACCGGAACCGTTAACGATTGGGTAAACGGGGCCAACTTTCCGGTATATTATGGCGACGCCACCAGTCAGCCACAATACGACCCGAAAACCATGGGTTTGATTCCTTCGGTGGGCAAAGTGTATGTAAAAAATTCAAAAGGGGCAATGGTTCCGCTTGTGGAAACCGGCTGGGGAAAACCTGGCGAAAAACCTACTCATCTGATCATGTATTTCACATCGAGTTACGAGGGGATGCTTTATACCGGGTCCACCGAATCGGTTTTCTGGGTCGATAATATCGAACTGATTTATTAAAAACAAGTAAACTTCTCCAAAGTTCTGAACTCTGGGAAAGTTGCAGGACCGATTTCTCCCAATTCAAAACCCTTAACTTTCCGCACTGTTTGTTAAAAACTTTGTGTTTTGTAACGGTGTGTTTGCCCGATTATCTATCTTTATTCAAAAAATAGATTGATATGGCTGAAAACATCCCGTTACTTGTTCAGAACGATGAATGGCTGAGCCCGTTTTTAAAAGTGATTGAAAGCAGGATTGAGGAGTCGGAAAAAAAAGAAATGGAGTTGGTGAGAGATGGAAATCTTGCTGATTTTGCCACTGGTTATCTTTATTTCGGGTTACACCGCACCGGAACAGGTTGGGTATTACGGGAGTGGCTGCCCAATGCCATGTATATTTATTTAATCGGCACCTTTAACGACTGGCAGGAGAAAGGTGGATATGAACTGACACAACTTGAAAATGGCGTTTGGGAAATCAATCTGCCTGCCGACGCGCTGCACCATGGAGATTTATATGCTTTGTCGGTTCATTGGGCCATTGATTTCGGAAAACGGATTCCGGCCTGGGCAAACTATGTGGTGCAGGATGAAACAACCCATATTTTCAATGCAAAAGTCTGGGCTCCCGAAAATCCATATCAATGGAAAGTGCCGGATTTCGAAAGATCACCAGAACCACCGCTGATTTATGAAGCGCACATCGGGATGGCCGGTGAAGAAGAAAGAGTTCACACTTACAAAGAGTTCAGGGAAAAAATGCTGCCCCGCATCAGGGAAAATGGCTATAATACGGTACAGTTGATGGCCATTCCGGAGCACCCGTATTATGGTAGTTTCGGGTATCATGTTTCCAGCTTTTTTGCGCCTTCATCACGTTTCGGTACACCCGATGAACTGAAAGAACTGATTGATGCCGCCCACGAAATGGGTATTGCCGTGATTATGGACCTGGTTCATTCTCATGCTGTAAAAAACGAAGTGGAAGGGCTGGGAAAATACGACGGAACCCGGTTTCAGTTTTTTCACGATGGGCCCAAAGGAGAGCATCCTGCCTGGGATTCGTATTGCTTTAATTATGGCAAAAATGAAGTCATTCATTTCCTCCTGTCTAATATCAAATACTGGCTCGATGTTTACAAGTTTGATGGCTTCCGGTTTGATGGGGTCACCAGTATGTTGTATTTCGATCATGGCCTGGGCAAGGCTTTCACACGGTACGATAATTATTTTGATGGCAATGTGGATATCGAAGCGGTTACCTACCTGAGACTTGCCAACAAACTGATCAAACAGGTAAAAACAGGGTCAGTTTCCATTGCGGAAGATATGAGCGGAATGCCGGGTCTGGCTGTTCCTGTGGAACACGGCGGGTTGGGATTTGATTTCAGAATGGCCATGGGATTACCGGATTTCTGGATAAAAATCATCAAGGAAAAACAGGATGATGAGTGGAATATGGGCGAAATTTTTTACCAGATTACGTCAAAACGCATTGATGAAAAAGTAGTGAGTTATGCCGAATCGCACGATCAGGCGCTGGTAGGTGACAAAACCATTATTTTCCGGCTGATCGATAAAGAAATGTATTTCAGTATGCGCAAAGACCAGCCCAATATGATTGTTGACCGCGGAATTGCGCTGCATAAAATGATCCGGCTGGCAACAGCCGGAGCTGCCGGTGGTGCCTACCTCAATTTTATGGGAAACGAGTTCGGTCACCCCGAATGGATTGATTTTCCGCGCGAGGGGAATGGCTGGTCGTACAAACATTGTCGCAGGATTTGGAGTATTGCCGAAAACCCCGAACTGAAATTTCACTGGTTGTATGATTTCGACCGCGAAATGATCCGGCTTATCAATGAAAATAAATTGCTGACGATTCCATCAGTCGATTTTGTTTTTGAAAATAAACCCGATAAAGTATTGGCATTTCACCGCGGGTTGTTCCTTTTTGTATTCAATTTCAACCCGGTTCAGTCGTTTTATGATTATGGCATTCCGCTTGGGAAAGGCAAATACAAGATAGTTTTAAGCACCGACTCCGGGCGTTTTGGTGGTTTCGACAGTGTGGATGAGGAACTGAGTTATTATACTTTCCCGGGAAAAGGTGTTGACATACAACATTACCTGAAGCTTTATCTGCCGGCTCGCACGGCTTATGTTTTTAAGAAAGTTGACATTCCAAGAGTGAAGTAAAATGGATGCAAAATTCAGAACTGTCGTTAATATCCCTGAATTTCGGTTTAAAACCGGGTACAATCACCTGAATATGTTTCTGGGGTCCTGTTTTACCGAAAATATCGGGGCAAAAATGGCAGAACTGAAATATCCGGTTTATCTCAATCCGTTTGGCATTTTGTACAACCCGGCATCCGTTGCTGAAAGTCTCAGAATTCTGATGAATGGAAAAAGTTTTTCAGAAGCCGACCTTTTTAAGCAGGAGGGACTCTGGCACAGTCTTTTGCACCACAGCCGGTTCTCGGGAGTTGATATGGAAGAGACACTGGAGAAAATCAACCACCGAATTAAAACTTCTTCAGCATACCTTGAAAAAGCAGATTTTCTGTTTATTACGTTCGGAACAGCCTGGATTTACCGGTTTAAAAATACGGGGCAGATTGTTTCAAACTGTCATAAATTGCCGGCTTCCGATTTTATCCGCACCCGGCTTTCGGTTGATGAAATTACGGAGGATTATAAAAATCTTACAGAAAATCTGAAAGCGTTCAATCCAAATCTCAAAGTTGTTTTTACAGTGAGCCCTGTGCGGCATTGGCGCGATGGAGCCACCGAAAACCAGCGCAGCAAGGCAATTTTGCATCTGGCGTTGGAGCAGATAATCAAAAATACAGATGGTATTTGCAGCTATTTCCCGGCTTTTGAACTGGTGATGGATGAATTGCGCGATTACCGCTTTTATACACCCGACATGATCCATATTTCGGATGTGGCCGTCGATTTTATCTGGGATAAATTTGAAGCAGCTTTGATCGATGCCGAAAGCAGGCAGATTTCGGTAAAAGTCAGGAAACTGAAACAGGCGTTAAACCATCGTCCATTTAACACAAATACTGATGAGTACATAAACTTTGTTAAACAAACCAACGAACAGATATTAAAATTGGAAAACGAGTTTAAAAACATTGATTTTACCGAAGAAAAAATGTATTTTTTTGGTTCAGAGAAATAGACAGTCTGTATTTAAGAAATAGGAATCATTGGGTTTGAAATAGAGCCAGTTATATAACAAACTGAACTTTATTTCAGATTCAGAAAAATAAAAACCATGAGCTACCTGAATTTCGGAAAAGAACAACTGATCAATCTTGAGTATTCACTGAACAAGGAAATACTTCGATCAAACCAGAAAGGTGCTTACCTGAGTACAACAATCAGCGGTTGCAATACGCGCAAATATCACGGATTACTGATTAGTCCGGTTGACGACATTTTCAGTGATAAATTTGTGTTGCTGTCGTCGCTCGATGTAACGGTTCTTGAAAATGGGTCTGTTTTCAACCTCGGAATACATCGTTACACAGGTGGCGTTTATGAACCCAGGGGGCATAAATATATCAGCGGGTTCGATTTCAGCCGCATTCCGCAAACTACTTACCAGGTGGGTGGTGCGGTTTTAACTTCTGAAATAATTCTGGCTGATAACGAGCAGCAGGTGATGGTGCGTTATACACTCGAAGATGCAGCCTTGCCCGTAAAACTAAGGTTTAAACCTTTTCTTGGTTTCAGAAATATTCATCACCTGAGTAAAGCCAACATGTTTGTAAACCACCGGTTTAAAAAAGTGCCGAATGGAATTGTGATGCAGCTTTACGAAAAACTGCCGCATTTATTTATGCAATTCAGCAAAAAAACTGAATTTGTACCGGTGCCCGACTGGTATTATAATATTGAATATCTGAAAGAAAGAAACAGGGGGTATGATTGTCTTGAAGATTTGTATGTGCCGGGCTATTTTGAAGTTGCCATCAAAAAGGGAGAGAGCATCATTTTTTCGGGCAGTACCGAAGAAATTGAACCCGCCTCGTTGAAGAAAAAATTCACATCAGAAAAAAACAACCGCCCCGAAAGAAAGACTTTTTTCGGATCGCTTGAACATGCTGCCAGACAGTTTATACTGAAGCACAATGGCGATACAGGAGTTGTTGCTGGTTACCCATGGTATGGCAGTATCACGCGGCAAACTTTTATTTCCCTGCCCGGTTTGTGCCTGGCACTGAACGATAAAAACTCGTGTACCACAGTTTTGGATACTTGTCTGAAACACATGAAAGACGGGTTTTTCCCGGATGAGATAAACCGGAATGAACCGGTTTATCATTCGCCTGATTCATCACTTTGGTTTATCTGGGTGCTGGGAAAAATGTATGCAAAAACTGAAAATGCAGCCCAAATCTGGAGTAAATACGGTAAGCCGGTGAAAGAGATTTTACAGGCATTTAAAAATCCTACCCTGAAATATGTGGGTGTGACAAAAGAGGGATTGGTATTTGCCTCGAAAGAAAATACGGCACTGACCTGGATGAATTCGATTGTTGACGGAAACCCGGTTTTACAACGCGATGGTATGCCGGTTGAATTGAACGCATTGTGGTACAATGCTCTCAATGTGGCGGTGGAACTTGCGCGCAATGCCGGTGACAATGTTTTTGCCGATGCATGGAAACCCATGATTAAAAAATCAGGCGATGCTTTTCTGAAAACATTCCTGAACAATGGGCACGAACATTTGGCCGACAGCGTTAAAGATGGCAAAGCCGACTGGTCGGTGAGGCCAAATATGGTGATTGCAATGGCTATGGATTATACACCTCTGAGCCGTGAGCAGCAAAAATTAATGCTTGATGTTGTTGTAACAGATCTCCTGACCAAAAGGGGGCTTCGTACGCTGGCCCCCAATCATTTAAGATACCGGGGAATTGTGGAAGGCAGCCCTAATGAAAGGGAAATGGCTATTCAACAAGGTGCGGTGTGGCCGTGGCTGACTCAGTTTTTTACCGAGGCCTATTTGAAAATTCACAAAAAAGCGGGCATTTCTTTGTTGAAAAATCTTCTGAAAGAATATGAAAACGATGTGGCCGAGCATTGTCTCGGAACAGTTTCTGAAATGTACAACGGTAATCCACCTCACAAGGCAAAAGGCGCTATCTCGCAGGCGTGGAGCGTGGCTTCGCTGATTTATTCAAATTACCTGGTTCAGAATTATTCGGAATAATGATGAAGAAAACGAGAGTTCTGATGTTTGGCTGGGAATTTCCGCCCCATATTACAGGCGGACTTGGCACTGCGTGTCATGGTTTAACCGGTGGACTCTCGGAATCAGGACAAACCGAAGTGATTTTTGTTGTACCCAAAATTTTTGGTGATGAAAAACCTGAAAATGTAAAACTTCTGGGCGCCAATAAAGTGGCTGTCAGTAAAAAGGAAGTTGAATTTTTTGAGAATTCAGTAAAAATGGAAGTGGTGGAAATCGACTCACCATTGGTTCCTTATTTAAGCGAAGAAGAATTCTGGACTTTAAAAAGCAAAAAATACACGAAACAAACCCGGTTTATTCAAACCAATAAAGGATACGAAGTTGATTTTCAGGGAGGGTATTCAGGTGGTTTGTTCGATGAAATAAAAAAATACGCGCTGGTGGCTGAAGTAATTGCCCGTGAGCAGCATTTTGATGTGATTCATGCACACGACTGGCTGACATTTCCGGCTGCAATTGCAGCGGCAAAAATCAGCGGCAAACCATTAGTGGTGCATGTTCACGCTACTGAATTCGACCGCACCGGTGAAAATGTGAATACACACATTTATTCAATCGAGCGCGAAGGGATGGAAAATGCGGATCACATCATTGCAGTCAGCGGCCTTACCAAAAAAACAATTGTTGAAAAATATGGAATTCCGGCCTCGCGTGTTTCGGTTGTTTATAATGCCGTTGAACCTGTGGAAGGTCCAACCCCTGTTAAAACGGGAAAAGTTGTAAAAGATAAGATTATTACATTTTTAGGGAGAATTACTTTTCAGAAGGGGCCCGAATATTTTATTGAAGCAGCAGCGCTGGTTTTGAGAAAAATGAGAAATGTACGTTTTGTAATGGCTGGCAGTGGCGATTTGTTGCATACGATGGTTTTAAGGGTGGCCGAACTGGGAATTGCCGACAGATTCCATTTTACCGGATTTTTGAGCAACGACGATGTACACCAATTGCTGAAAATGACCGATGTTTTTGTTATGCCTTCGGTTTCCGAGCCTTTTGGTATTGTTCCGCTTGAAGCCATGCAGTTTAATGTTCCGGTAATCATTTCGCACCAGTCAGGCGTTTCCGAAATTATAGAGCATGCCATAAAAATCGATTTCTGGGATACACTGGCTATGGCCGACGCTATTTATGGTTTGCTGAATTACAATGCTTTGGCGCGTCATTTTAAATCCGAAGGAAAACAGGAAGTGGATAGTCTTGAATGGACGCACGCAGCAAGGCAGGTTGCCGGTATTTACCGGATGTTGTTAAATTTGAACTCCTGAAACAAAAAAGAATGAAGTCAGTTTGTTTATATTTCCAGGTTCATCAACCATTCCGGCACCGGCGGTACCGTTTTTTCGACATTGGGGCTGATCATTATTACTACGATGATTATTCGAATGAAGCTGTTTTGGGTAAAATGGCATCGAAATGTTACTTGCCGGCCAACCAGCTTTTACTGAAACTTTCAAAAAAGCTGGGGAACAAGCTGAGGGTATCATTTTCATTTTCAGGAATTGTTCTCGACCAGCTTGAATTGTACGCTCCTGAAGTAATTGAATCATTTCAGAAACTGGCAAAAACAGGGTGTGTCGAATTTATATCCGAAACTTATTCACATTCACTTGCATCACTTGCCAATCCTGAAATATTCAGGGAACAGGTGAAACACAACGAAGAAAAGATTTTTGCCTGTTTTGGTCAAAAACCCCGGGTTTTCAGGAATACAGAAATGATTTATTCAGACCAGATTGGGGCCCGTGTGGCGGAAATGGGGTACGATGCCATTCTTACCGAAGGCGCCCGACAGGTTTTAGGGTGGAAAAGTCCGGGATTTTTGTATGTAAATATGATTAATCCCCGGCTGAAAGTACTCATGAGAAACTTTAAACTGAGCGACGATATTTCATTCCGGTTTTCCAATCAAAACTGGTCGGAGTATCCGCTTTCGGCTGAGAAATTTATCAATTGGATTGAACAGATGCCCCCGCAGGAAGAAATGGTTAACCTGTTTATGAGCTATGAAACGTTTGGCGAAAGACAACCCAAAGAGAGCGGAATCTTTTCATTTTTTGAAAAACTGGTTGAAAGTGTGGTTTCTCACCCGGCAATGAAACTGGCAACACCATCGGAAATTATAGCCGAATTACAGCCTGTTTCGGCTGTTTCTGTGCCAAGTCCGGTTTCCTGGGCCGATGAGGAACGCGACCTGACTGCCTGGCAGGGGAATGAAATGCAGTTGGAAGCTTTTACGAAATTGTATAATCACGCCGATTATTTAAAACTCTGTAACGATCCTGTGCTTTTAAAAGACTGGAATTATCTCCAGTCAAGCGATCATTTTTTTTACATGTCAACAAAACATGCCAGCGACGGTGAAGTACACCGGCATTATAATCCTTTTGGTTCACCTTACGATGCATTTATCAATTACATGAATGTATTAAGCGATTTTTCGCTTCGATTAAATAAACAAAATGACAGTAAGTCGCTTAATAATGAAATAAGGATGCTTGAAACCAGGTTGGAGGAAAAGGACTTAAAAATTAAGGAACTGGAAGCAAGTATTTTATCATTCAAACAATCATTAAAAACAAAAAAGAAATCCTGAAATTTAAGTGTTGAGTTAACCTCTTATGTTATTTCATTGTTATTCAATAATGAAAAGAAAGGTTTTTAGTGGTGTTATTACAGGAAAATATATTTTTGCACCTTGCCCCTGAAAAGATATTGTACTGAAGTATTATATTAATGATTAGAAAATGGAATCAGAAGGAATCAGATTTGTTGAGAAGCCGGTAGTTTCTGAACCGGTTTGGAAAAGAATTATAGTGGAATCAAATCTGCCCGAAAGTTTAAGCCCGTTAAGGGATTTGTCGCGAAATTTATGGTGGGTTTGGAACAACGAAGCAAGAGAATTATTTCAATATATCGATAGCGAAATTTGGGATGAATGTAACCACAATCCCATTGTTTTGCTTGAACAGGTTAGCTACAAACGATTTGTTCAGCTTGAAAAAGATGAACAGTTTATGTCGAAAATGATCAGGGCAAAATACCTGCTTGATGAATATCTTGCCGACAGAAAAAAACTGGAAGGCCCGCAGATTGCCTATTTCAGTATGGAATACGGACTTCACGACAGTTTGAAGATTTTCTCGGGTGGGCTTGGAATTCTTGCCGGCGACTACCTGAAAGAAGCCAGCGACTCGAAAGTGAACCTTGTTGCAGTTGGCTTATTGTACCGGTATGGTTATTTTAAACAAACACTAGGTTTACAGGGCGAACAGATTGCCAACTACGAAGCACAACATTTCTCAAAAATTCCGGTTCAACCTGCACTCGATGGCGAAGGTAACTGGATTGCCATTGAAGTTGAATTTCCGGGACGAAACCTTGTCGGGCGTGTCTGGAAAGCAAAAGTAGGGTGTATTGATCTTTATCTGCTTGATACGGATCATTCTGATAATGAAGAAAGAGACCGTCCGATAACGCATCATTTGTATGGCGGTGATAACGAAAACCGTCTGAAACAGGAAATGTTACTCGGAATTGGCGGAATCAGGGCGTTGAAAAAACTGGGCTACAATTCAGATATTTATCATTGTAACGAAGGACATGCCGCATTTATCGGGCTTGAAAGAATTTCGATGCTGATGTCGAATCTTACATTTGCAGAAGCCAAAGAAGTGGTGCGTGCATCAACTATTTTCACAACACATACTCCGGTTCCGGCAGGTCATGATTCATTTCATGTCGATCTGTTTAAATATTACATGGGAGATTTTGCTTCAAAAATTGGCCTTAACTGGGACGAATTTATGATGTTAGGAAAAGCCCGCGTAAATGAAGATCACTTTAACATGAGTTACCTGGCTTGTAATATGTCTCAGGGCATCAACGGGGTAAGTATGTTACACGGCGACGTGAGCAAGGTTGTGTTAAAAGACCTTTACCCCGGTTATCTTGAAGAAGAACTTGAAATTGGCTACGTAACAAACGGGGTTCATTATTCAACATGGACAGCACCCGAATGGAAAGAAATACATAAAAAATATTTTGGAGAACAATTCCCGCTCACACAACTCGATTTTAATGTGTGGCAGAATATTTATAAAGTTCCGGATCAGGAAATCTGGACTGTCAGGGAAAACCTGCGGCGTAAACTTTTCACATACATTAAAGCCCGATTTGCTGATACCTGGATAAAACGCCACGAGAACCCGAAGCTGATTACCGATGTTTTGGGAAAATTGAATCCGAAAGCATTAACGATAGGATTTGCAAGGCGTTTTGCCACATATAAAAGAGGATATCTTTTATTTAGAAATATTGAACGTCTGGCCAAAATTGTGAACAATCCCGATTTTCCGGTTCAGTTTATTTTTGCTGGTAAAGCACATCCTGCCGACCATGCCGGCCAGGAACTGATCCGAAATATTGTGGAGGTTTCGAAACGACCTGAATTCAGAGGAAAAATTCTATTTGTTCAGAATTATGATATGAACCTTGCCAAAATGCTTTTGCAAGGTGTTGATGTTTGGCTGAATACGCCAACACGTCCGCTCGAAGCATCGGGTACCAGCGGCGAAAAGGGAGTGATGAACGGAACTTTGCATTTCTCGGTACTCGATGGCTGGTGGGTTGAAGGTTACCGCGAAAATGCAGGCTGGGCGCTTCCGGCTGAAAGAGCATTTGATGTTCAGGATTTACAGGATGAACTTGATGCTGAAACCATTTATAATCTTCTGGAACAGGAAATAGTTCCGGCATTTTATAAAACAAATTCAAATGGTGTACCGGAGAAATGGGTAGGTTATATTAAAAATACCATTTCACAGGTAGCACCCAATTTTACCACTGCCAGAATGATCCGTGATTACCAGGATCGTTACTATAATCCGCAGTATGAAAGATCGGTAAAAATTGTGGCCGACAATTATAAGCTGGCGCGCGAACTGGCTTCGTGGAAATACAAAATCAACAATATCTGGGAACAGATTGAAGTTAAATCGGTTGATATTGCCGACGGAATTACCAACAAAATGAAAATCGGACAGGTTTATCCCTGTGGCGTAACAATCGATCTGAAAGGTCTTTCGTGTGATGAAGTGGGAGTTGAGCTTGTTATTTCTGATAACGAAGATCCAAAGAGATCAAGGATTCTGGAAACCATTGAATTAAAAGCCGATGTCTGCAAAAATAATATTTGTTGTTATCAGCTCGATTTTTATCCAAATCACCCGGGTTCGTTTAACTATGGATTCAGAATATTCCCGAAAAACGAAAATCTCCCGCACCGACAGGATTTTAAATATGTAAGATGGATATAGAAAAAAGGTGGCTGTTTCAGTCACCTTTTTTTTGTTATCAGTCGGAACTATTCAATCAAAATATAATTTTGTATCCACATAAATTGTAGTTATGAAAGGTAAACGTAGTTTGGGCGCCAAAATAAAAGCCTACCGCGAATTCAGGCAGATTTCGATGGAAGATCTTGCCGTAAAAGCAAATCTGGAAGTAAAACAACTTGAAAGAATAGAGGAAAAAGGAGTTGTGCCATCGTTGGGACACCTGATTAAAATAACCCGCGCTTTAGGCGTTCGTATCGGAACGTTTCTTGATGACCAGGGGCAATTGGGGCCAGTGGTGGTAAAAGCCGGCACAAAAGATCCGTTACCAAGTTTCTCAACAAAAGACGATTCAGCACGCGAACATCTGAATTTCTTTTCACTCGCACAGGATAAAACAGGGCGTCACATGGAGCCGTTCATGATTGAAATTGAACCATCCAGTCATTCTGATTATAAACTTTCATCGCACGAAGGCGAAGAATTTATTTATGTGCTTGAAGGAGAAGTAGAAATCAATTATGGAAAAGATATTTACCATTTGCAGGCGGGTGACAGCATTTACCTTGACTCAGTAGTTGCCCATAATGTACATGGTTTTGGCAGGGAGAAAGCCACGATTCTGGGTGTTGTATATTATCCGTTGTAATTTCAAACCCGATTATTCCGTAAAAAATGCAGCTACTTGATTACACTTTGGGTGAAATGCTCGAGCACTGGGCTTTTAAAACCCCCGATAAAGAATTTATGGTTTATGCCGACCGTGATTTGCGTTTTACGTATCGCGAGTTTAACGACAGGGTTGATGCAATGGCAAAGGGATTACTTTACATTGGGGTGAAATCTGGCGATAAAGTGGGCATTTGGGCGAAAAATGTGCCTGATTGGCTTACTATCTTTTTTGCAACAGCAAAAATCGGCGGTGTTTTGGTTACCATCAATACAAATTATAAGATTTCGGAACTTGGCTATCTCCTGAAAAATGCAGATATCAACACGCTCTGCCTCGTTGACGGCTACCGTGACAGCGATTATATCAACATGGTTTTCGAACTCGTGCCTGAATTGAAAGACCAGCCTCGTGGAACCCTGAAATCAGAAAATTTCCCCGAACTGAAAAATGTAGTTTACATCGGGCAGCAGAAACATCGTGGAATGTACAATACGGCTGAACTTTTACTGCTGGGTAACCACATCGACGATATTGAACTTGAAAGTTTGAAGGAAAACATAAATTGTCACGATGTTGTAAATATGCAATACACTTCCGGAACTACAGGTTTTCCCAAAGGAGTAATGCTTTCACATCATAATATTCTGAATAATGGATATGCAACCGGGCAGTGTATGAAATATACACAAGACGACAAGCTGCTTGTTTGTGTTCCGCTTTTTCATTGTTTTGGTTGTGTGCTGGCTTTATGCGCAATTATCACACACGGTGCAACCATGGTTTTTGTGGAGGATTTTGACTCGGTTATGGTACTGGCTTCGGTACAAAAGGAAAAATGCACGGCGCTTTATGGTGTACCGACTATGTTTATTGCAGAACTCAATCATCCCATGTTTAATATGTTCGACCTGAAATCGCTGCGTACAGGGATTATGGCAGGCTCGTTGTGCCCGATTGAAACCATGAACCAGGTGATGACAAAAATGTATATGAAAGATGTGATAATTGTTTATGGTTTGACGGAATCTTCACCGGGGATGACAGCCACGAGGACTCATAATTCACCCGAAATCAGATCAACAACCGTGGGTTTTGAATATCCGAATGTTGAAGTGAAGATTGTAAATCATGAAACCGGAGAAGATTGTAAGCCCGGAGAACAAGGTGAAATTTGTTGCCGCGGATACAATGTAATGAAAGGATATTATAAAAATCCTGAAGCAACACAAAAGGCAATTGATGCTGATGGCTGGCTGCATTCGGGTGATCTGGCTGTAAAAACCAGGGATGGATTTTATAAAATTACCGGGCGTATAAAAGACATGATCATTCGCGGAGGAGAAAATATTTACCCGCGCGAAATTGAAAACTATCTTTACCAGATGCCACAAATAGAAGCTGTTGAAGTGGCTGCAGTACCCAGTAAAAAATATGGCGAAGAAGTTGGGGCCTTTGTTAAAATAAAGAAAGACCAGCTTTTAACCGAAGAAGAAATACTCGATTTTTGCCGTGGAAAAATAGCGAGGTTTAAAATTCCGAAATACATCTTTTTTGTGAACGAGTTTCCGATGACAGCCAGCGGCAAGATTCAGAAATACAAGTTAAGTCAGCTTGCACTCGAACTTTGTGCAAAACAAGGACTGGAAATCATCTGATTTTAACAGATTTAACAGGTATAGCTGAGATTTGTCATTCTTTCAAAATCTGAAATGCCTCATTTTAGCAACCGGTTAAATCTTTTTTGTTGTTGTATTTATTTGTTAGTAACAATAGTTGTCAATCAACTTGAAAATAAAAAGTCATTCATCATAAGGTGAATGGCTTTTTTAACATTTGAGGAAAACTCTTTTATCTTTGCAAAAAAAACAACCCGGGATGAAATATAAACGGATTCTTTTAAAATTGAGTGGCGAGTCGCTGATGGGCGTTCAACAATATGGAATCGATCAGTCGAGATTGAACGATTATGCCGAAGAAATCAGTTCGCTTGTTAAGAGTGGCGTTCAGGTTGGAATCGTAATCGGTGGCGGTAATATTTTCAGAGGATTAAGCGGTGCAGCCAAGGGGTTCGACAGGGTTAAAGGCGATCAGATGGGAATGCTGGCCACGGTTATAAACAGTCTGGCGCTGAATTCAGCATTAAAAACCTACGGAATCCGTTCACATGTGATGACAGCAATCCGGATGGAACCAATTGGGGAGTATTATACAAAGGAAAAGGCAATTGATGCGCTGAATAATGGTGAAGTGGTAATTATTTCAGGAGGAACAGGCAATCCCTATTTTACCACCGATACGGCAAGCGCTTTGCGCGGTATTGAGATTGAAGCCGATGTTATGCTGAAAGGTACCCGAGTTGACGGTATTTATACTGCCGATCCGGAGAAAGATCCGGAAGCTGTAAAATTTGATGCCATTAGTTTTGATGAAATATATAACCGTAATCTCCGGATTATGGATCTGACTGCCACAACAATGTGCAAAGAAAATAATTTGCCGCTTTTGGTGTTCAATATGGATCAAAAAGGTAATTTACAGAAAGTTATGGCAGGAGAAAACATCGGTACCTTTGTTCATCGCTAAAGTTTTTCAACAGGTATCAGGGAATATTTT
>CAZXVT010000038.1:0-30240 GCA_964644015.1 uncultured Maribellus sp. | reverse complement strand
GACTAAGAGTGATACCTACCAGTCCCTACCTGTTATAAAACATATCGGGTGCAAACGAAACCGCAAACGTTTGCGATTTTTTGTGGGTTACAATTTGTTAACGACGATTAACAATTTTTTTACATTCGTCCCGGATTTTTGCGAGAAGTTAAAAAAGGTAAGTGCAAACTGTTGATAATTTGCCGATTAAAAGACAGTATTTTTTAACAATCGTATTAAGGATTATAAACTAATAACTTTAAACATGAGGATCATTCTTAAAAAACTTAAGGTTTTATTGTTTTTAGCTGCGATTCTGATTTCAGCATCAGGCTTTGCGCAGGTGAAAACGATTAAGGGAAAGGTTACCGATGCATTAAACGGGGAAGCACTTCCCGGAGTAAGCGTAGTTGTGAAAGGAACAACGAAAGGTGCCGCAACAAACTTCGACGGACTGTACACTTTGGATGTTGAAGCCAACCAGACGATCATCTTTTCGTTTATTGGCTACACCCCAAAAGAGGTGGTGGTTGGCAGCCAAAATGAAATTAATATGCAGTTGGAACAATCAATTGAAAGTCTGCAGGAAGTAATGGTAATTGGTTATGGAACTGTAAAAAAGGAAGATGCCACAGGTTCAGTTCAGGCAGTGACTTCAGAAGATTTCAACCCCGGAGCCATTGTTACTCCGGAAGCGCTTATTACCGGGAAAATTGCCGGGGTACAGATTACCAATGGCGGTGGTTCGCCTGGTGAAGGTGCCACAATCAGAATCAGGGGTGGTTCTTCGCTTTCAGCCAGCAACGACCCATTATTTGTAATTGACGGTGTTCCGGTTGACAACGACGGAATTTCGGGGATGAAAAATCCGCTGGGTACTATTAACCCGAATGACATCGAAACTTTTACCGTTTTAAAAGATGCATCAGCAACCGCAATTTACGGTTCACGTGCATCAAACGGTGTTGTAATTATTACCACCAAAAAAGGGTTAAAAGGCAACCCGCTTAAAATTAACTACAACCAGTATTTTTCAATCAGTTCACCAATTAATCAGGTACCGGTTTTAAATGCTGATGAATACAGAAATCTTGTTAATGATTTATATGGGCCGGAAGGAAAAACTCCTAATGCCAATGCATTGAATTTAATGGGTACAGCCAATACCAACTGGCAGGATGAGATTTACCAGAATGCAATGGGTATCGACCACAACCTGAGTCTTACCGGAAATATTGCCAATCAGCCTTTCAGGGCTTCTGTAGGTTACACCAACCAGGATGGTATTCTGAAAACCGACTGGATGGGTCGCTGGACCGGATCGGTTGGTTTTAATCCATCACTACTTGACGACCACCTCAGAATCAATATCAACCTGAAAGGGATGTTGATCGACAACCAGTTCGCCAATCGGGGTGCAATTGGTTCAGCAACAGGATTTGCCCCAACCCAGCCGGTGAGGGACAACAATAATTTTGGTGGTTATTACTACTGGAAACAACCAAATGGCGATCCGGTAACACCAACCACTTATAACCCGGTTGCACAGTTAATGATGGTGGATGATAATTCAAATGTTCAGCGCAGTATTGGTAATTTACAGTTTGATTACCGTTTTCATTTTCTGCCTGATTTAAGGGCCAACCTTAACCTGGGTTATGATATTTCGAACAGTGAAGGATCAAGTCACACACCTGAAAATGCTCCCTGGTCGTATGATAAATTAAAAGGTGGCGGAAACAATACCGCTTACACCCAGGACAAAAAGAATACTTTGCTTGATTTCTATCTCAACTATGTAAAGGATATTGAGTCAATCAAAAGCCGTGTTGATGTAATGGCTGGTTATTCGTGGCAGCATTTCTGGAGACAGGGTACATCAAGAAGTACAAATGTGAGAGGCACTGTTGTTTATTCAGATCTCGATTATGAAACTGAGAGCTACCTCGTTTCCTTTTTCGGCCGTTTGAACTACACTTTGATGGACAGATACCTGCTGACACTGACAATCCGCGACGACGGCTCATCACGTTTCTCTCCGGAAACCCGCTGGGGTCTTTTCCCATCGGCTGCTTTTGCATGGAAAATTACCGATGAACCTTTTATGGCTGACCAGCAATTATTCTCGGATTTGAAACTGCGTTTGGGTTATGGTGTTACCGGACAGCAAAATATTTCGGATAATGATTATCCGTATATGCCACGATATACATTTGGCGAGGAAACTGCTCAATACCAGTTTGGTAATACCTATTACACAACCATTCGTCCTGAAGGCTACGATGCCAACATTAAATGGGAAGAAACCACTACCTACAACATTGGATTGGATTATGGTTTTGTTGATAACCGCATTAACGGTGCTATTGACGTTTATAAACGCCTCACCAACGATCTTATCAATTTTATACCGGTACCGGCCGGAACCAATCTTTCAAACTACGTTTTAACCAATGTTGGAAATCTCGAAAACCAGGGTGTTGAATTCAGTATTAATGTAATTCCTGTTTCAAAAAGTGACCTTACCTGGGAAGTTGGATTTAATGCAACCTACCAGCAGACTGAAATCACCAAATTAACGAAAAACGAAGATCCTAATTATATTGGAGTACAAACAGGAGGCATTTCAGGAGGTGTTGGAAATAATATTCAAATCCACACAGTGGGTTATGCACCCAATTCGTTCTTTGTTTGGGAACAGGTTTATGACGAAGCCGGAAAACCAATTCAGGGATTATATGTTGACCGCAACGGAGATAAGGTTATTACTAACGACGACAAGTATCGTTACCAAAAACCAGCTCCCGATTGGTATATGGGTTTCTCAACAAAACTCAACTACAAAAACTGGGATTTTGGTTTTAACGGAAGAATCAGCCTTGGCAACTATGTTTATAACAACATCTGGTCGGGTCAATCACTGGGATACGTTTACCAGTCAACCGGTGTACTCAACAATGTACACGACAATGCACTTTATACCGGATTTGAAAATCCGCAATATTTCTCAGATTATTTTGTAAAGAATGCTTCGTACCTGAAGCTCGATAACCTGAATATTGGTTACACATTCACCAATTTCTATAACAGCCGTATGAAAATAAGGCTGTATGGTACTGCTCAGAATTTATTTACTTTAACTGAATACGAAGGACTTGATCCTGAAATTGGAGGAGGAATCGATAACAACTCTTATCCTCGTCCGCGTACTTTCATGTTTGGTGTAAATATTGATTTTTAATTGTAAAAAGTAAGAAACGATGAATACAAGGAAATTAAAAATTATAAGTGTACTTGCCGCATTTCTGCTGGCATTTACTTCGTGCGTGAAAGATCTGGATACAGTACCGCTCGATAAAGATGTAATTACTTCAGAAAGCGTTTATGCTGATCCTGAAAATTACATTCATGTTCTTGCAAAATTATACGCCGGTCTTGCAGTCAGCGGACAGCAGGGGCCTTCAGGAATGAATGACCTCAGCGGTCTGGATGAAGGATTCGGTCAGTATTTGCGTGCGTACTGGTATGCACAGGAATTACCCACCGATGAAGCCGTGATTGGCTGGAATGATGGTAACCTGCGCGATTATCATGATATGGACTGGACTTCGAACAACGAGTTCATTTCCAACATGTACTATCGTATTTTTTACCAGATTTCGCTTTGTAATGAATTTATCCGCGAAAGTTCTCCTGAAAAACTGGCCGACCGTGGAATTTCGGGAACTAACAGTACTGATATTGCATTGTATCGCGAAGAAGCCCGCTTCCTCCGCGCATTAAGTTACTGGCACGCACTCGACTTATTTGGAAACGTGCCGTTTGTAACTGAAGAAGACATGGTGGGTTCTTTCAGTCCGGAACAGATAAACCGGGTTGAGCTTTTCAACTATGTTGAAAAAGAATTACTTGAAATTGAAAGTAAACTGCAGGATCCGGGACAGGCTGAATATGGCCGCGCTGATAAAGGAGCCGTTTGGACTTTACTTGCCAAACTTTATCTGAATGCCGAAGTTTACACCGGGCAGAAAAAATACACCGAAAGTTTGACTTACAGCAAAAAGGTAATTGCTGCCGGTTATACACTTGAACCGGTTTACCAGCATCTTTTCCTGGCTGACAATCATAAATCGAATGAAATCATCTTCACCATTACTCAGGATGGTTTAAAAACCCAGACCTGGGGTGGAACCACTTTCATTATTCACGCAGCAGTGGGCGGAAGCATGGACCCGGCTGAATACGGAGTTAATGGAGGTTGGGGTGGTTTACGCACTACAAAACAATTTGTCAGCAAATTCATGAATATTGATGGGCTGAAAAGCGCAGTTGTAAAGAAAAGTGCAAAAGCATACCCGATAATTTATGTACCCGGTGGATATCAGAAAAATGCAGGATACAGCGAAGGTGACTGGTCTCCGGCCGATGCGCCAAACCTGGCTTCTGTAAATTCGGATAATAATTACGAAGGGTATATTTATTTCTCGAAAGCCGATGATGAATACAAATTTACACAGGGTCCGAACTGGGATGTTAACTGGGGCGACAATGGAGGCGATGGCTCACTCGAACCGGGCGGTGCCAATCTGAAAGCTCCGGCTGCCGGATTGTACAAAATCAATGTAAATCTTAACGATTTTGTTTACACCTCTGTTAAAACTGATTGGGGTGTGATTGGCGATGCTACACCGACAGGCTGGGACTCCGATACAAACATGGATTTCGATCCGGTAACCAAAGAGTGGAGCATTATTATCGAACTTAAAAAAGGTTCGTTTAAATTCCGGGCCAATGACGGTTGGGACATCAACTTTGGCGATGCAGGTGCAAATGGAACTCTTGAATATGGAGCTGACAATATTGCTATTGCTGAAGCCGGTAAATACAAAATTGTTCTGAAACTCGGTACGCCTGACTACACCTACACAGTTGAAAAATTCAGTTCTGATGGTCGTCCGATGTTTTATACCGACGGACAACAAATTGAAATTGACAACCTGTTCGAATTTACCCATGGATATGCAATCGGAAAATGGAAAAACGTTACTTCGGGCGGACAAACAGGTTCAGACCTTACCCACACCGATACCGACTTCCCGATGTTCCGCCTGGCAGATGTTTACCTGATGTATGCCGAAGCAGTATTGCGCGGCGGTTCAGGCGGTGATGTTGCAACAGCAGTTAATTACATTAATCAAATCCGCGGAAGAGCTTATGGCGATGCAGGTGGCAACATAACATCAGCTGACATGAACCTCGACTTTATTCTTGACGAACGTGCCCGCGAATTGTATTGGGAGGCTCATCGTCGTACTGACCTTATCAGGTTTGGTAAATTTTCGGGTGATGGATATCTCTGGGCCTGGAAAGGTGCCATAAAAGAAGGGAAATCAACCGATGCAAAATTCAATATTTACCCGATACCGGCTGCCGATGTAATTGCCAACACAAATCTGAAACAAAACACAGGTTATTAATTTCAACCTTAAAACAAGTTTAAAATGAAAAAAATAATCATCATATTATTAGCATTCGGGTTCATCTTTCAGTCGTGTTTATACAAAAATGAGGAAGGTGACCCAGTGATCGGAGTATATAAAGCTCCGGTTATTGACGATGTGGCCGGAAACTACGTTTTTACGGAAGAAACTGCGAACGATGTTTTCAAAACATTTAAATGGACAGAAGCTGATTATGGTTTCCCGTCGGCTACAAGCTATTCGCTGCAGATTGATTTTGCAGGCAAAAATTTTGCAAATGCAATTGAACTTGCAAATACCACTGCAACTACAGCCAGCGTAACAGTTGCCACCATGAACCAGAAGTTGCTGGCAATGGGTGCTAAAACCAATGTTCCGAATGATATCGAAGTGCGTGTTGTGGCAAAAGTTAGCGACTATGCCCAGACACTTCCATCGAATGTTCCGGTCATGAAAATTCTGCCCTACAAAGTGGTTATCATTTACCCATCGTTGTATTTGCCTGGCAATTATCAGGCTGCCAGCGGTTATGGTTCCGACTGGAGCCCGAATCTCGCTCAGCAGATTTATTCGGTTAAATCGAATAACAAATACGAAGGTTATGTAAACATGGCCGGCAGCGATATCAAGTTCAAATTTACCGACGAACCAAACTGGGATGTAAACTGGGGCGACGACGGATTCAATGGTTCGCTTGAAAAAAACGGTGCCGATATTCCAGTTGCCAGTGCAGGTTACTACCGTATTAAGGCTGACATTCCTGCTTTAACCTATTCAGTTTTGAAAACAGATTGGGGTTTAATAGGCGATGCCACACCTACAGGTTGGGACAGCGATACCAACATGACATACGATACAGCTACTAAAACCTGGACAGTTACTCTGAATCTGAATGCCGGGAAAATCAAATTCCGTGCAAACGATGCCTGGGATCTGAATTACGGTGATAACGATTTTGATGGTTCGCTTGAAGAAGGCGGAGCTGATATACCTGTTGCCGCTGCCGGAAATTATACAATTACACTTAACCTCGAAGTTGCAGGTTACGCATATGAAATAAAGAAAAATTAGTTTAGTTAGTCAATCTTAGGGGTTGCCTGGTAACTTTGCCGGGCAACCCTTTTTTAATTTTCAGTTACCATGTCAATAAAATATGCTTTTCTGTTTTTATTCCTGTTTGCCGGAGTTTTTGTTTCAGCCCAGATTTCAAACGATCCGGCACTCCCCGTGGCATCAAAAAAAGTGGTTATCACTTTCGATTCATCGAAAGAAAGCCGGCTGGGCTTTTTTACCAGTGATCTTTATGCTCATACCGGAGTTTTAATTGACGGGAAAACTGACTGGCAACACGTTATTGGTAACTGGGGCGACAACACTGTTCAACCCAAACTCACACACACAGGAAATGGTATTTATCAACTCGAAATTTCACCCGATATCAAACAGTTTTACTCGGTTGCTGCAGGTGAAAAAGTAATTAAAATGGCCTTTGTTTTCCGCTCTTCCGATGGAAAAAAGCAAACTAACGACTTGTTTGTAAACGTTTACACCGAAGGTTTGGCAATCGAAATCACACAGCCTGCCAGCAATTCGATGGTTGCCAAAAATCAATCCATCACCATTTCAGCAATATCTTCTGAAAATGCCACCCAAAAACTTTTTATCAACGAAACTCTTTTAACACAAAATACCGGAACTACCATTTCGGCAAATTATACTTTCACAGAAAGCGGTAGCTACAATATTATAGCTGAAGCAATTGCCGGAGACAAATCGGTGCGTGATACCAATCAAATTTTTGTAAGAGGCGATGTGGAAACACTGCCAAAACCTGCAGCTTATCGCAAAGGAATAAATTACCCTTCGGCCACTTCGGCAGCGCTTGTATTATGGGCACCTTATAAGGAATTCGTTTATGTTTTGGGCGATTTTAACAACTGGCAACCCGATAATCAATACCTGATGAAAAAGGATGGTGACTATTTTTGGATCGAAATAAACGGACTTGAAACCGGGAAAGAATATGCCTTTCAGTATTTTATTGATGGTAAAATAAAAATTGCAGATCCCTACACCGAAAAAATTCTGGACCCCTGGAACGACAATACTATTTCAACCGAAACCTACCCGGACCTGATTCAATATCCAACCGGCAAAACAGAAGGAATTGTTTCTGTGTTGCAAACCGGGCAAGCTCAGTTTAATTGGGAGGTTACTGATTTTCAGGCCCCTGAAAAGCAAAAACTGGTGATCTATGAATTATTGGTGCGTGACTTTATGGCTGAACACACCTACAAATCAGTTCGCGAAAAACTGGATTATCTCGAAGATTTAAGAATTAATGTTCTTGAACTGATGCCGGTAAACGAGTTTGAAGGAAACAGCAGTTGGGGCTATAATCCCTCGTTTTATTTTGCTCCCGACAAATATTATGGTCCGAAAGACGAATTAAAAAAGCTGATTGACGAATGCCATAAACGCGGAATTGCGGTGGTAATTGACATGGTGTTGAACCACAGTTACGGCCAGAGCCCGTTTGTACAGATGTACATGGATAACTGGACCATCACTCCTGATAATCCCTGGTACAACAAGCAAAGCAATTTTCAGAATACAAGCCTGCAATGGGGCTATGATTTTAACCACGAGAGCGCTGCAACCCGCGAACTGATTGATAGTGTGGCTGCTTTCTGGATGAAGGAATACAAAATCGATGGTTTCAGGTTCGACTTTACAAAAGGATTTTCAAATACACCTTATAGTTCATCGAGTTGGGGAAGTGATTACGATGCTCCGCGAATTGCTAACCTGAAACGGATGAGCAACGAAATCTGGAAAAGAAATCCTGATGCTTTGGTGATTTTTGAACATCTGGCCGATAATTCGGAAGAAACCGAATTGGCCAATTCAGGAATAATGCTTTGGGGAAACATGCATGGCAGTTATTACGAAGCAGCGCGGGGAAATACCGGTAGTTCCGATCTTTCGTGGGCATTGTACAACCGCCGCGGCTGGACCCAGCCCAACCTTGTTTCTTACCCCGAAAGCCATGACGAGGAACGAATTATGTATTCCATCAAAATAAACGGACTGAGCAACGGCAGCTACAACATCAAAAACCAGACGACAGCGCTGAAAAGGATTGAACTGAATTCACTGTTTCATATTTTGCTCCCGGGCCCAAAAATGATCTGGCAGTTTGGCGAACGTGGTTATGATCAATCCATCAACCGTTGCGAAAACGGCACAATTAGTAACGATTGCCGGCTCTCGCCCAAACCATCGTACTGGCAATACCTGAATAACCCCGACCGTGTAGCGCTTTTTAAAGTAATGGCAAAACTGAATGAACTGAAACAAACATACGACGAGTTCAGTCCCGAAACTTTTACCACCGATTTAACCAGCGCAGTGAAATGGTACAAACTTACCTCCGGAACCAATCATGTTTTAGCAGCAGGTAATTTCGATATCGTCGAAAAAACGGCCAGTTTAACTTTCCCGGTAACCGGAAAATGGTACGAATTCTTTTCGCGCGATTCTGTTGAAATCAATTCAGCAAACCAAAGTTTAACGCTTGCTCCCGGTGAATACAGGCTATATTCAACCCGGAAATTTGATGATCCGCACGTGGTTACAAAAAATAAAACCGAAATTCAGAAAAGCAGCCAGATCGGTATTTATCCGAATCCGGCAAAAACTGAAATCAATATTTCCTCACCTGAAATGTTTGGAGGAGTCAAAGTTTATTCAGTTACCGGAAAACTGATGTTTCAGGAAAAATTTGCAGAAACCGGTTACTACAAACTGAATCTTGACGGATTTGTTCCGGGAATTTATTTATTACAGATTACCGGGAAATCAGAAACTGTTGCACGAAAATTTAGCGTGCAATAAAGTTCAAATTCTGTTTCAGACTGAAAAAAGTAAAAGTGATATCAGTTGAATAAGTTCAGGTTGTAACTGAACATGATTTCGTGCGTACCGTTGCTGAAAACGTTTAGTTCGGATGTGGTAATATCGTAGGAATAGCCAATGAGCATTTTCGGGGTAACCTGAAACTGTGTGACAATACCGAAAGCATCGCCAATGCGTGCCATTCCGCCTAACCATACGCGTTCTCGAAAACCTGCCAGTGCTGTGATTTGAACAGAAACCGGCGCATTTTTTACATACCTGAACATGCCGCTTGTTTTCAGACTGAAATCCTGGTTCAGTTTAAAGTTATATCCCCCAACCACGTAAACATGAATTTCCTCCTTGTTAACATACTCTGTCTGATAGTCATCGCGTGTGATGGTATTTTCTATGAGTTTCGGAACCGAAAATCCTAAATAACTTTTATCGGAATACAGATACAAACCCACCCCGATATTGGGTAAAAAGTTTTTATAAATATCCTGCGTATAAATCGGGTCGGGATCAATGGTAATCAGATCAGTTAAAGCAGCACGATAAAAATTGACTCCGCCTTTTAATCCCATCCCGAGTTTATAATTGTCGCTAACCTTTAAAAAATAGGAGTAATCAAAATAAACTCCTGTTTGTTTCTGCGGTCCGATCTTATCATACAAAACAGAAAAACCCAGGCCAAAATTTTCTTCACCAAAACGGGTATTGTAAGAAAAAGAGTGGGTAACCGGTGCATCGGGTACCGAAACCCATTGGTTGCGCGATACAAGCAGCGCGTTTGCATCAGGTTTCGAGCCGGCAAATCCGGGATTTACAATCAAAAGATTATCCATGTATTGCGTGTACATCGGATCTTGTTGCGCAAAAATCTTACTTCCGGTCAGGGTAACCAGCATATAAACCAAAAATAATATTGTAGCTTTTATTCCCCTCATCCCCTATCTGTCTAAATAAATTGAACCGGAAATGGGTTTCTGACCATCGCCCAAATCAAGTATATAATAATAAGTTCCTGTTGGTAATTCTTCATTGCCGATCCTGAAACCTGTGTTTGATTTGCCATCCCAGAAAACAGGAGTTGAACTGATTCCATAACCTTTTGCTTCGTAAACTTTATTACCCCAACGGTTGATGATAGAAATCGAGTTGTTTTCGTAGAATTCAATACCCAATATTTCAAAGTAATCATTGATGCCGTCGTTATTGGGTGAAAAAGCATTGGGTATCATAAAATTGAAATCGGTAACCAATACAAAAACGCTTGCGTCGTCACATTGGTTGTTCATATTACAGATTCTGTATTCAAAAACGTCGGTTCCTTTGAAACCATTATCGGGCCGGTAATGAACAACGTATTTGTCAAAATCGACATAAGCGGTTCCGTTATGCGGCGGGTTCGAGATAATGAGCGATGATGGATTGATGCTGTTGCCGGCGTCGGTATCGTTGGCCAAAACATCAATTATCAACTCACGCTGAAAACTTGTCGTATCAAAATCATCAACAGCCACAGGCGCTTGTGTCAACCGCGAAACATTTACCGTATCATGGTCGGTACACCCAAAACCGTCGGTAATTAATAAATAATAATCTCCGAATCCGCTGACAATTGGTTTCGCTGTGTTGGCGCCACTTTCAATTATCCCCGCTGTGGTTGTCCACTGATAGTTAATTTTTTCACCCATACTGCCTGTTCCATCGAGCATAGCTGTTGAACCCTGTGCCATGATCATATCGTCACCGGCATCAGCAAAAATCTCTGAAACCGTTATTTTTACTGAATCTGTTGCAACATCTCCTTTGCTGCTGGTTACAGTAACAACAAAAGTTGTCGTGCCGCCCGGTGTAAAAACCGGATTTGCAAGAGAAGGATTATCGAGATTGGTTGACGGACTCCACAAATAAGAATAGGTAACTCCGGGTTCCTGTTGAATTTCGGCCTGTAAAAGATAAGGCTGACAACTGCCGATTGTTGTGTCACGCCCGGCGCTCAAATAAAAATCTGATGGTCCGGTAACCTCCACATGTTGGCTGATGGTGTCGCTTGCACATCCGTTTCCATCGGTAACAGAAACATACAACGTGTATCCGCCCGGAGATCCGTTCCAGAGAATCGAAGCAGAAGAACCTGAAAACTGGTTCAGATCTGTGGTTGTTCCACCAGTTGGTTCCAAACTCCAGTGATAAACAGCGTTAAGCGGATTACCATTGGTTAAACTTACTTCGTGTGTAAACGAATTTCCCTGTTCAACCAAAACTTCGGCTGTGATAAACTCAATAGTTGGTTTACCTGATTCCTCAACAGAAATTGTTACTGAATCTTTTGCTGTTTGACCTGCCAGGTTGGTCACGGTCAATTCGTAGGTCATGGTTTTTCCCGGAGTGAAAACAGGATTTGCCTTAGTTGGATCATCCAGATAAATTGAAGGGTTCCACAGGTATTTAAACCCGTTTTCTACAGGCGAAACACGGGCAAAAATATAGGGTACACAACTGCCAATAGTCGTATCTGGGCCTGCAAAAACTACAAAAGGTTCCGGGTTATCTTGCTTGATAACCACGAATTTTTTGATAATGATTTCTGATAAACAATTGTTTGCATCTTTTGCCTGTGCAAACAGATTGAAATCACCTTCGGTATTCCATACCACTTCTTCGGTGGTACTGGTTGTTGAAGTAAAATAGGTTTTGTTTCCTTCGGCATTCGTATACCACCACTGATAGGTGTACCCGGGCTGGAAGGTCGCTTTAAAAGAATAAGCAGTATTCAAAGGAATCGTATCCTGTGCCGACGACAAACTCGTCTGCCAGAAGAGGGCTAAAAGGATGAAGATATGCTTAAAATACTTTTTCAAATTCCTTTTCTTTTTTCTGAGCTGGTGACTAACAGTTCACCCACTCATTCATTTTTATTCACCAGCTGACTTTGAGTCAGCAGGTGATGGACAACAGTTATTCAAACGCAATCACAGGTTTTGGTAACACTGTAACCGTGCGGGTAACTTCCGACGACGGATCGGCTGTAATCACCGAATTATCTGTGGTAACTGCACTCAAAAGTTTTATTTCGAACGATGAATTGCCAACAGAAGTATTTTCCCATGAATCTGTCACTTCGAAAATAATTTCCTTGTCAACCTGGGTATTTGGAATGGTTATTTCAGGCGCACTTTGGTTGGCCAAAACCAAACCATCAAGTCCCACATAAACACCATCAGGATTTTTAACCGTGATGTTGGCCGACTGCAGATTCGCTGTTCCTGCGTAGATTATCCGGAATGAGCTTGCACTGTGTGCCGGTGATGAACCTTCGCTGCCACCAGCCAGATCAGAACACACAATGGTATTCGGATAATTGGCGGCAAAAATCAGGTCGCCGGGTGCCAGAATCTCCACAGTCTGACTGATGGGTTCACTCAAACAGCCGTTTCCATCGGTAAGCTGCACTGCCAGTGTGTAATCGCCAACAGGTCCGTCCCAGATAATGGTGGCTGAGTCGCCTGAAACTGTGCTCAAATCGGTGGAAGTAGCCGTTGCCGGGGAAACAGACCACTGATAGGTGGCACCATTTGCCTGGCCCACATTCATTTTTATCTTATACCCTTTGGTGGCGCCCTGCGTGAAGCTACCTTGCGCCCACGCGACCGCTGTTGTCAGAAACAGGGCTGTAATAAGCAGTAACGCTTTCGTTTTCATAATATCGTTTTCTAAGTTCTTCGGTAAACTCAATTGCCGGAATTGCATGAATGGTGCGCAAATGCGTGCCATTTGTTCCAGGTTGTACAGGTGCATTTTTAACATCAGTAACACTTGTCAGCACTACTTCCACGGGCGTTTCCTTATCGGGGAGCGCTGAAAACATGGTTTCTGAGATTTGTAATTGCTGATTATCGAAACTCAGCAACTGCGATTGTGGTAAGCCGTTTACGGTAAACTCAACCACAAGGGGAAAATAGGCAGCCGGTATCGGCTGCCCATTATTATCCTTTGTTATGATTGAGACTGAAAAATTATTACCGTTCAGGTTAAAACACTCTGTACTTGCGGTGATGCCAAAATCCAGTGAACGATTGTTGGGTTGTGGTGAAACACCAATGTATATCCGGTTTGAACAACCGTTGTACTCCACCTCAAGCCAAACCTTGTATGTATTCAATGAAGAACCGATATTCCATTGAATTTGTGTTGTTGCAATTCCGTCGTTGCCGATTACTCCCGAGTTAGAACCAATAAAGCTAAAATCACCTGGTTGTCCGCCATTGTCTGCCACTACGTTGAAAACATAGTTGCATCCTTCGGTTACACCATTACAGGTGTAACTGTGGAGACTCCCTTCGATGGGAACCAGTGATAAACTCTGTGCATTAGCCCATGTGCCAAAAACACTGAGCAAAAACACAAATGCTATTTGCTTTAGCCGGGACATTGATTAACTCTTTTTAATAACTGAAAGTTCCGATTGCCGGCATTGATTTGACAACCACACTTGCTGAAGCCGGATTATAGGTTCCAGTGAAGTCAGGATCTGCTGCTGTACTGTTTGATTGTAATACTGCTGCGCTTACTGATCCGGTAATTGTTTCATTTGCAACTCCGGTTGTTGTGTTAAATCTAACTGTAAATACCTGTGGTTCCGGAGAATTTGCACTGGCATCTGTAATTGAAATCTGAGTTCCTGTTTGTCCGCTAACGCTCGGCGTACCATCTCCATTTGTATGTTCAATAGTAATTGCTGTTGCACCAACTAAATAATCATTTAAGTCAAAATCAAATGAATAGGTTGCACCAGTTGGTAATGATCCAGTAATGACAGGTGTTACAGTAAATGTAAACGAGTTTACAGTTGCTCCAACATTGGCAGCAGTATTATCAGCAGGTGAAGAATTTAAATTTTGACAAATTTCGTTAGCTGCTGATTTAGTTACAGCCAATTCAAGTGTTGGTGCCACTGTTGGAACAATAGCAAGATTAATGTAATTTGAACAGTTTGTTGTCCCATCGGTAATTGTTACTGTTAAATTGCCGGGTGTTGCTCCTGAATTATAGGTAACATCAAATGTAATAGAACCATTTGTTGTATTGGCTGCAATAGCGATGTTGCCTGGTAAAGTAACATTTGTACCATTATATGTAACTACAGCAGTACTTGCATTAATCACAGTAATACCATTTAATGTGTAAGAATAAGTTTCACCTATATAAGGTGTAATGGCTGTTTGTGCTTTCACAACATTGCCTGCAATAGCAAGAGCGAAAACGGTCATAAGTGTAAAAACAATCTTTTTCATAACATTTTCTTTTTTAATTATACATTGATTTCTAATAATTTATATTCATTTAAATTCTCTTTATCAATTAAAACTGCCGATCTCAGGTAATGGATTAACAGTAATGGTTGCAGTTGCATTCAGGTTTTGGCTGCATGTGCCATTGGTAACTGAAACAAGCGTTAATACCTGATCATCGGTTACATTGTTAATGGATATTGTTGCAACTCCTCCTGTCAGGGTAATAGTTTGATCGGAACCCGAATTTACTTTGTACGTTACCACTGTCCCGGCAGTACCTGTCAGATTGAAAACTGCATCATCACCTGCACAAAGCGGACTATTATCACCCGAAATATTGGCAGTGGGAAGCGGGTTAACCGTTATTGTGCCAGAAGCGCAGTTTGTTGTATTGCATGTGCTTTCTGCACGCACAAAATACGTTGTTGTAGTTGTTGGATTTACTGTTATTGAACTCCCGGATCCAACAAAAGTTCCACCACATGAACCCGAGTACCAGTTCCATGATGCACTAGTTCCGAGCGATCCACCTGAAACTGTTAACGTTGTTGAAGCTCCACCGCAAATTGTTGTGTTTCCGGTAATCCCGGTGGGTGCGGTAGAAGCGGTTGGCTGCGGATTAATTGTTACACTTGCTGATGAAGCAGAGGTACAACCCGTGGCAACTGAATAAAGCTGGGTCATTGGAATAATTTGATTTGGCTGGCTTGTACTACTCCAATAAAGTTGAGCCACAGCCTGCCCTGCTCTTTCATAAAATTCAAGAACTATATCATATTTTTGCCCGGCATTTAAACTAATCGTTCCAGAGTTAGATGTGTTCGCATGGTCTGTCCAGTTGTTTATTATTTGATTGCCATTTACAGTAAGTCTGATACCGTCATCACTTTGTGTAGTAAAAGTATATGTCTCAGTAAAACAAGGCTGTATCTTTCCAGTCCATCGTACCGCAAAATAATCATTACCTAAAGGACTTCCCGGACTTCCATTAGCCCAATTGAAATCTATCGTTTGATCTTTTCGAATCAGAACCGGAGTTCCTGAAATAACCGGGACTCCTGAAGTTGGAACATTATTAAAATATTCTCCTGTTAGTCCTGTTCCTGAACCCGGACAAGCAGTACTTGTATTTTCTCCTGTTACAGTATAAGTGTATGCACCTGCAGGCAGGTTGCTTAATGTTGTGCTTGAACCTGTGCCAGTTGTTGTTACTCCATCGTTTCTGGTTAATGTCCAGGTACCTGATGATGGTAACCCATTTAATACAACGCTTCCGGTTGCTAATGCACAGGTTGGTTGCGTGATTGTTCCAACTATAGGAGCCGGTGGGACAATATTTACTGTGAATGCAGAAGTACTGGTGGCTGTACCGCCAGTAGTGGTAACGCTAATGGCTCCGGTTGTGGCTCCTGCCGGCAACGTCACAGTAATCTGTGTTGCACTATTCACTGTATATGATGTTGCAGGAACTCCGTTGAAGCTTACCGCCGATGCTCCGGTAAAATTAGTTCCGGTAATTACAACCGAAGTTCCGGAACCTGAACAGGCATTGTTGGGTGTAAAACTGGTGATTACAGGTGGAGGCGTATAGTAAATTTTAACCTGTAAATGGTCTATTAATAGGTCTCCTGAAGCAAATGAGGCATCAAGTTTTATTCGGAAGTTTGAGTTTGATAATTCTGAAACTTGCCAGGTACGTCCATATAAACTGCTACTGATAGTTCTATAAGCTTCTGTAGTCGTAAATGTAGTTAATGCTGTCGAGGTGCTATAATTGGTGCCACCATTCCAACTTAAACTGACAGCTTCCAATTGGCGATCAATAGTATTTCGACCTTCAATTCGAACTTCAATTCCGTCAATAACCGAACCTGCAGGTATCGATATACTAAATCCACCAAAATCTGCAATATCATTAGTTGATCTAAACCTTGCTCGGGAGTTGTCTGAAGTATATACGTTTGTTGGATTGGTTACGTTAGCATTGTAAGGATTTGTTGATGGACTTAACCATCCTGTATCATCTCCTTTACTTAATTTGGGCAATAGAATCAACAAAACAAAACAAAGCAGTTGGAACAATATCCAACTGATGTTTTTATTTGAGTAGAACATTAATTCTGTAACCAATTTGAAAAAACGCTGCAGTACAGATTGATTCTGTACTTTCATTACACATCGATCCTCGGAAACAGAGGTGGTAACCTGGTATTTCTTACTTTTAATCAACAGCGGTTTAAATTCAGCAAAAAATTAACTAAATGGTATTCTGACAATAGTTGAGCAAAAACAACTAATAATTATAAGACCCCCTTACCATTTATTATGGCCGCAAAAATATTAAAATGATTGATTTACAAAAGATCAGCATCGTCTAATCAATAAAAAGTATTCAACATGGGAATGTGAGTTTCATTTCGGGAATGTGTATAACTATGCTGATTGGGTGACTTAATTGTTTAATTTTTTGTTGAAGCAATTCATCATTTTCTGTTTAAATCAATCAACTAAAACACTGTATTTATTTGATTTAAAAGCATTTTTGCTTCAAGGTTTTCCAATAAAAAAGTCAGGTTGATATTCCGTGCAACCGCTCCAAAATACCAACCTGAGTAGTTAATGCTGTGTTTCCATTGATAAATATCAATGGTTGTTAAAATCAGTTTTCAGAAAAATCCTTCCCCGATTTTTTCAGTTTATCAAGATCATTCACTGTAAAATTGCCATAAAACGAAACTACAAACTGGGTTCCCGTTTCATTTTCATTCCTGATAAAAACATGACATTCGGTAAAATTCTTTTTCCCACCTGAGACCCAAATTTCTGCATCATCATCCGGTTCATTGTCTTCAATTTTGTGATAGGCTGTTTTGGGCAAAAACCCGATTGCCTTGTCAATAAATTCATATCCCCTGAGGTTGCCTTTTTCGGGATTATATGACATAAACCGAACCTGATGCAAATCGCCGGTTACTTTTTTCCCGTCACCTTCCTCCCCAAAATCGATATTTATGGCATCAATCATATTTTTTGAAAAGGTAAAACCGGTTATTCCATCTTTATTGGAAAAGGTGTCGTACATTTTATCTGATTTACTTTGAGGTGCTGCAAATTGGGTGGTCATGGCAATTATAATTGCGATCAGCGTTGTCTTCATGTTTTGTCTGTTTTATTGTTAAAAACTGAGCTGGCGATTCGTGGTCACCAGCTCAATTAAATACGGTCTCCTCATTTTGTACTATCAACTGACAAAGTTTCAGAATGTGAATTATTTCTGATTTTCTACTCTTTCAAAGTCAGTCCTTCGGGTTTCATGACCCAGGTTTTGCCAACCATGTCGCCATCCCAGGTATTCGATACATTTTCGATATCGTTGATAATTTTTACCATATTATCATTTAGAAATATCGCTTTCCCCTCGGGTACTTTCACTGTAATATAAATTTCCTGACCCCGCCATTTTTCATCTTTTGTCAGAATAAAATACGGATCGAAATTAACGGTGGAATCTTTTTGACTGTAATTGTAAATGATGTTTTCTGATGATTCTTTTGCCAGTTCCCTTGTTTTACCGCGTGAAGTCTTTTTTACAAGAATTGTAAATTCATCATTGCCAGATCTTTCAACATCCAGTTTCACCTGACCTAACAATACTTCTTCACCATCTACCACAGCCATTTTCATGTTGTCGATATTAAAATCTTCGCGGGCATAGTTTTCATATTTATCTTCACCCAGGTTCAGGTAGAGTGTATTACACGAATCGCAGGGAATTGTTTTTGTTTCGGTAAACGACGACCGGTTTTTGTAATTGCCTACCTGCCCAACCGAAACGGCCAAAAGTGTTACCAGTGCAACCAGCCAAACACCAACCATTGTCAACCCGATGGCTGTATTATTCGATTTGTAGCGGAATACAAGTTTTGTACCTACATATAACATGGCCAGCAATGGAATTCCCACAAGAATTCCGATCAGAATCATTCCCAGTGTAAACACACCCGGTTCAACAAAATGACTCATAAATCCGGGTACCTGAACATCAGGACTCCAAACCATTGGCCAATCAGAAATAAATGAATGTCCGACCACAGATGTTAAAACAAAACCCAATAATCCCAGGAATCCGGAAATAATCAGGAAAACACCGATTACAATAACCGTAACACGTAACAGTACTTTCAGCAAACTGTATGTTGCGTCGCCAGCGGCTTCCATATTCCGTTTTCCTTTATCGTATGTCTCCGATTCTTTGAACTTTTTGAAGCTTTCCTTTACATCGCTCATCTCTTCCTTAATCGATTTTTCGATGTTTTTTACTGTGGCTTCCTGTCCGCGCATTTCAAGGCGCTGGGCTGTATTTTTTGCCTTTGGAACTGCAATCCACAGAACGATGTATGCGATTAAACCGGCTGGGAAAGTGGCAAAAAATAATACCGCAAAAATAATCCTTAAAACTACAGGGTCCATGTTAAAGTAGGCTCCCATTCCACCACAAACACCACCAATTACCCGGTGGTCGGGGTCGCGATAGAGCCTGCGTTTGCGTTTTGCTTCTTCGGTTGCCTGAGCCTGTTCTTCACTTTCGATTTCTTCCTCATCTTTAAAATCTTCGGGCGAACCCATTATTGAAATGGCTTCGTTCACCATCTCAATGGTAACCACCGCTTGCTTACTCTCGCTTTTTTCGATAAAGATCTCGGCAATCCTCGATTCAATGTCGGCAAGAATTTCTTTTCCCTCTTCACTGGTCCCAAAGTGATTTTTCAGGTTCACCAGGTATTTCTGCAGTACTTCGTAGGCATCTTCCTCGATATGAAAAACTGTACCGCTTATATTAATTGTGAATGTTTTTTTCATTTTTCTCGGTTTTGAATATTTGCTGAATTTTAACGACGGTTATACTTTCACTGTTTTTACTTTGGCAACGGCTTCAACCAGTTCACTCCACGATTCTTCGAGTTCACCCAGAAAACTGCGGCCACTGTCGGTAAGTTCGTAATACTTGCGGGGTGGTCCCTGAGTTGATTCCTCCCAGCGGTATGTCAGGTATCCGGTGTTTTTCAGGCGGGTTAACAGCGGGTAAAGAGTTCCTTCCACCACAATCATTTTAGCTTCTTTCAGCCCTTGAATAATATCGCTGGCGTACAGCGGTCTTCCGTCTAAAACAAGTAAAATGCAGTATTCCAAAACACCTTTCCTCATCTGAGCTTTTGCATTTTCTATCTTCATGATATATTGATTTTGTGATTTTTTAATTGTTCTGGCAAACTCCCGGGTATTCGGTAAAAATTACCTCACCCATACATTTTCGCTGGTCATCCAGGGTTCAATGGCAAGAGGTTCTTCTCTTTTGTCTGACACTTCGAAATAGCTTTCATTTTTCATCCAGTCTTCAACTTCAAGTGGTTGCTCAACTGAAGTTTCAGGCAATAAATTTACCACTTCAAAATTGCCAGATTCTTTCATCCAATCTTCCACTTTCATTTCAGGTTCCTGCTCGTTTACGGTTACCATTTTTTCCATCCAGGTTTCATTGTTTGCCTGTGTTTCTTTGGTTTTTACACGCGAGTCAGTCATGGAAATTGCAATCTGGTTAAAACTGCTGTTTTCAAGTACCATTTTCCAGAAATCGCGGGCGGTAACTGTATAACTGAGTAACACAAGGGTTACAATAACTGCTGAAGTACTTAAGATTGTTTTCTGAACATTGTTTTTTGTTTTCATGGCTTCGAATGTTAATGTTTTGTTTTCTGTTTTTCTGTTTCTGAAATTGTTTTCCTGTTCTCTTTCTTTATGCTTTTAAGACGCTTGCTTTTTTGTTTCGTTACATTCACCAAGAACTTTTTTTAAACTGCTACTTTTATTTACATTGTTATTGGTATTGCAAATATATGTACTTTTTTCAGTACTATGCAACACAAAGTACTAATTTTTTTGAATATTTTTTGAATTATTTTTTATTTATCTGATATATTGATACTTAAAAATATGTGTCTGAGTTAAAAATTTTCAATTATTGCCTAAAAACTTGCAATCGGGAGCAAAAATAAAGAGCCGGTCCCAGAAAACTGGAACCGGCTCTTCGGTATTTATTATCAGTTATTCTTTCTAGAAGATGTAACGAAGTCCTATTTGTAAATTCCAGGTCGATCCAACCGATGAAGGATCCTGAAAGGCTGAAGTCATGTATTCATTATTAATTTTTCTCATAGAAACAATTGCCCGGTTTGTGGTAGCATCAACTCCTTCAAACTGCAACGGAGTGACTTGAGCGTTAGAACCAATATATATTTTATTAATTCCCCAAGAAGAATTAAACATGTTCATTAAGTTGATAATATCCACACTCAATTGAAGTGTATTCTTTTTACCTGCAACGTCCATGCTAAAATCTTGTAAGAATCTGAAATCTAATCTATTGTAGAACGGTTCATAACCTGCATATCGCTTTGCATATTCACCTGCATGTTTTGAAAGATATGGATCATTTTTAGCAAATGCAAAATAAGCTTCAGCATCAGCATCGCCATTTTTCCAAATGAAATCTTCCTTACTTCTAGGTATATACATCAAGTCACTTGTTGTTCCGTCTTTATTTGCATCATTATAATAAATATAAGATAGTGCACTGCCAGAATATCCACTGTAGAACAATGAGACTGTCGATTTCAGATGTTGCAAATACTCAATCTGATAGTTTGCCCCCACAATCACACGATTAGGGGTGTTATTAAACGAAAGTCCTATTTCTTCAGAGTTCAGCGACTGTACAATATGACGGTACTGCCAAGCGGAGAATGGATCTGATCCGTTCTTGCCAGTTACTTCTTCTGCATATCCGTATGTGTAAGCTACGTTACCACTGAACCCATGAAAATTCGGTAAAGTTAATTGGGCAGACAGAGCGTAACTTTGGCCTTTATTAGTATTTCGCATTATTACAACATCAGTATAAGGTGCTGTGATATATTTGGTTGCTGTTGTACTGTTTGACCAGTATGGGCGGGTAAGATCACCTTCTTTTACGGTAGAAGCAGCATCTTTCATATTGATATTATCAAAACGGATTGCATTAATATCTTTTGTGAAGATCCCTTCAAGAGTAAGAATCATATCTAATGGCAAACGGAAATCAGCAGCGAGGTTTGTTCTCATTACCTGAGGCAATTTGAAATTTTTGTCAATAGCTGCAATTCTTCCGCCAACAGCATTTTGTTGAGGGAAAATATCAGAAATCGATTGATCTTTTAACAGATCGTATGGATTAGCAGCAAACGGAATACGAGCAAGTTTTCCCTGATCAGTTGCTCCACCAGTTTGATTGATAACCAACTGGTATTGCAACATTCCACTGTTCTGAGGTTGGTTAACAAACCATACAAATGGAATACGTCCAGTAAAAATCCCAATTCCTCCGCGAAGTTTAATCGATTTGTTTTCAGTAACATCATAATTGAAACCTATACGGGGAGACCAAAGGATTTTAACATCAGGCCAGGTTGAAAGATCAACTTTTTCACCATCCCTAAAAGAATAATCTTTAAGAGCAGGATTGTCAACAGCTCCCGATAAATACATCGGAACATCAACGCGTAAACCATATGTTAATTTAAAACCTTCTGATAAATTCCATTCATCCTGACCATATAATGAAAATTGTCCAAATGATAATTTTGCCAAAGATTCGGTATTTCCATTAATTGGATAAGTAAATGCAAAGCTTAACGGATGATAATTTGTATTGTATGGTTGTCCAACACCAGCACCATTTATATAGTTTTCAAAAGCAGAAATATCTTTGAAACGATAATACCCGCTTCCCTGACGTAAATAACTGTTTGAGATAAATTGATTTTCATAAGAAATACCTCCTGTAATTGTATGTTTTCCCAGTTGGTAGGTAATATTGTCGGTGATAATAAAAGTATTGTTCTTAACAGCGTTTTTATACGAGAATAATTCCATACCTGCAGACATTCTTACATTCGCCTTTGTAGGATCTCCATCCATAATATCTATAAAAGGAAAGAGACCACCATCGGTTTCCCTTGGTTGATCGTAATTAGTATAAGCAATAAGCAGGTTATTTGAAATCTCATCTGTAATCTTACTATTTAACTCTGCTGTAACAGAATGAAGAGTTCCGGCTGCACGATATTGCGAATTTTCAAATGACATACCACCTGTTGCCACATGACGACCACCTGAAATACTTGGTCTTGCATCACCTGAATTACTCGGTCTCGATGTACTTTCTGACTTTGAATAATTGTAACGAATTGTTGCCTTATGATCCTGTGCTATATTCCAATCCAACTTTGCAAGCAACTTGCGGCTTCCTTCATTATCTCCACCCCAATTTTCATAACGCCCTGTATTATAACCAAATTTATTATTCAATAAATCAGAAAAATACTGCATTTGCTCTCCGGTTACATTCTTATTTACGTTCGGATCATTCGGGTCCCTGCCTGCGCCTCCTGCCAAAAGTGTATTTCCTGGAGTCATGTTATTCTCCAATTCACCACTTACAAAGAAAAACAGTTTATTTTTGATTATTGGGCCGCCTAAAGTTAATCCATAAACCTGGCGTTCTGAATTATTAATTGTCAATTCTTTATCGCCAATTTTAGTTCCGTTCATATCCTGATTTCTGAAATAAGTATATGCCGAACCATGAAATTCGTTAGTTCCTGATTTAGTAACCACATTAACATTTGCACCCGTAAAATTTGATTGGCGTACGTCATAAGGAGCAATTGCAACCTGCATTTCTTCAATTGCATCCATACTTATTGGATCAGCGCTGGAAGAACTCGGGCCTGGCATTGGATTGCTGTTCAAACCAAAATTGTTGTTAAAATTAGCACCATCAATCGAAATATTTGTGGCATATGCCGGGCGACCACCAAAAGAACCTGTTCCAGATGCATAAGGCGATAATTTGGTGTAATCTCCCAAACTCCTGTTAATTGTAGGTATCAGCGCCATTTCACGACTTTTTACGTTCGTCATGGAACCATTTTTATCACCTGCAAATTTTGACCCAACTGCAGTTACCATCACTTCATCCACCGTCATTTCTGACTCGCTCAGTTTTGCATTCAGAACATATGTTTCACCAAGCTGAAGCTGTATGTTGTCCTTCACATAATTTGCATAGCCAAGATACCTGACCTCGATTTTGTAAGGACCACCTGTACGCATCCCGGTAACATTAAATCGTCCTTCGGCATTTGTAATCGTCCCATAAACAGTACCCGAAGGAGTATGAGTTGCTACAACTGTAGCTCCAGGAAGAGATTCATTATTTCCCCCTGATACTTTTCCACTCAATGCCGAGGTTGTTACCTGGGCTATTAACCCGGTGGTAAAGAGCAAAAACAAACTAAACGTAAACGTTAATTTAAATAGTGCTTTTTTCATATTCATAGTTTTAAAATTGCGGCAAATTTAGATTATTACAGCAAGATTGAGGGAAAAGCCGGTTAATTTTTAATTAAATAACAGCCACCTAGTTTATTGCGTGATGTCCGCAATATTGCATATTTATACGCAACCTTTTGACTGTTAACTTTTTTTATGCTTTTACAAACCCTGCTGAAAAGCCTAAAATTACAATATTAAATCTTTTAAAACTGTTAATATGCCTGTTAAAAGGTTAAGATAATATTAACAACAACAGCCAATATAATAAACTGAAAATGTGTTTTTTAAAATAAATCTGATGTGTAATTAACAAATAATGTGAATAACATTTATCTATATAACACTTTTATGTCTTTTTATATTTCTGCTAATGAATGTTTTACAGGAATACACAAAATACTAAACAAACAATTCAAAACTGAAAACTTCACTGATTTGCAAAGCATTAAACAAACACGGCTTTTATATGAAGATATTTGTATTTTTGCAACCACAAAAAACGGTAATAAGCAGGGAAAATGAATCGTGCAGAAGTAAATAAAATGCTGGAAGAGAAAAGGTTTATCGATGAACAGGTGGATGCCGGCATTCAACTTACCGAAGAGATCAGGAAGTTAAAAAGAGAAAAAAACGCAGTAATTCTCAGTCATTATTATGTTGATGGCGAATTACAGGATATTGCAGATTATGTGGGCGACAGCCTGGGCCTTTCTCAGGCAGCAGCCGAAACCAAAGCCGATATGATTGTATTCGTGGGAGTTCATTTTATGGCCGAAACCGCCAAAATTATTAATCCTTCCAAAAAAGTGATCCTGCCCGATCTGAAAGCCGGTTGTTCGCTGGCCGATTCGGCTCCCGCAGATAAATTTGCTGCATTTAAGGCACAATACCCCGACCATAAAGTAATTTCGTATATCAACTGTACAGCCGAACTGAAAACACTGACCGACGTAATCTGCACTTCGGCCAATGCGGTTAAAATTGTGGAGAGTTTTCCAAAAGACCAACCCCTGATTTTTGCTCCCGATAAAAACCTTGGAAATTATATCAACAGTATTACAGGTCGTGAAATGGTGCTTTGGGACGGAGCCTGCATGGTTCATGAAAAATATTCGGTAGAGAAAATCATCGAAATGATGGATCAGCATCCTGATGCCGAATTTATTGCTCACCCTGAATGCGAAAAACCGGTATTGTTGCTTGCCAAATTTATTGGTTCCACAACAGCTTTGCTGGGTTACGTTCAGAAAAGCACATCACAGAAATTTATTGTGGCTACCGAAAGCGGCATTTTACACCAGATGGTAAAATCGTGTCCCGAAAAGATTTTTATACCAGCGCCCTCTGTTGATTCCACCTGCGGATGCAATGATTGCTCGTATATGAAACTGAACAGTTTGCAAAAGCTCTACATCTGTCTGAAGCACGAACAACCGGAAATCATTTTGCCCGACGATGTTATTCAGAAAGCCCGGTTGCCGATTCAGCGAATGTTAGAGATTTCGAAATAATCTTTACTAATTTTTTGATTTTGGAGCTGGTATCGAATTCACATTTTCAACCAGCAGGTTTTGTTTTGATATTTCGATGGCTCTCAGTAAAGTTTTATCCACTTTTTTGATAATCGGGAAAAAGCCCAATTCACCGATAATATTTCGCGCAATGTAGGCTTTCAATTGTGTTCTGATTACCAATTCTGATGTTTTCAGCCCTGCATTGTCTTTCGGAACGCCTTTTTTAACGGCATAATCCACAAATTCATCCAGATAGTTTTTTCTGTCAAGATAGTTTTCAATTTCACCGGCTGTATTAAATTTCGAAAGTTCAGCACGGTGTTCATCGGTATAAGCGTAAGCAAAAGTATAAACCAATCCTTTTCTCGATATGTTGTTAAAATAATCTGAATTGCCTGTAGTATCAACTGGTACAAAAAAGTCGGGCATAATTCCGCCGCCACCGTAAACAATTCTTCCGCTTTTTGTAGTGTATTTCAGCGAATCGATAAAATGAACACTGTCGGCAACCAATTGCTCCATGCTGTGAAAGCGTTCGTAAACTTTGTTGAAATATTCTTCTTCTCCTTTTTCGTAGGAACTTTGGATACACCGGCCACTGGGTGTGTAAAACCGGGCTACTGTAAGCCGGAGCGCCGATCCGTCGGGCAGCGGAATCTGTTCCTGCACCAGGCCTTTCCCAAACGAGCGGCGACCAATCACAAAAGCACGGTCGTTGTCCTGCAGCGCCCCTGCAAAAATCTCGCTTGCCGATGCCGAAAATTCGTCAATCATTACATAAACTTTAAAATCTTTCCAGGTGTTATTACCCGAAGCATTGTAGGTTTTCCGCGGCTGATTGCGCCCTTCGGTATATAAAATTGATTCGCCTTTTTGAAGGAATTCATCCACCATTTGCAAAACACCCACCAGCGAACCACCGGGATTCTGACGCAAATCGATGATTACTTTCCGGGCACCAGCATCACTGATTTTTTTCATCCCTTCCATGAATTCGTCGTATGTGGTGTTTGCAAACCGGCTGATTTTGATGAACCCGGTTTCATTGTCAATCAGATACGATACATCCACACTGTTGATCGGAATATCACCGCGAATTATTTCGAAATCAAGCTGTTGTTTAACTCCACTTCTCACAACTCCCACATTTACTTCCGAGTCTTTCTCTCCCCGCAACAAATTCAGCACTGTATTATTTTGAACATCCACACCGGCAATAATCGAATCGTTTACTTTCACAATCCGGTCACCGGGTAAAATTCCCACTTTGCTCGACGGTCCACCTGAAATTACCTCAACCACCCTGACGGTATCTTCCATGATGGAAAACTGTACGCCAATGCCTGAGAATTTTCCGGTCATTTCTTCCTGAACTTCCTGCATGTCCGATGCCGGAATATAGGAGGTATGCGGATCAAGGTTTTTCAGAATTTCAGGAATGGTTTTTTCCACAATATCGTGAACATTCACACTGTCAACATAACCCTGTTCGATGAGGTTGATAACCGAAGATATTTTGCTGCCTTCGCCCAACCCGATATTTATGATTCCTGTATTAGTGTTCCGTGTAAGCAGGTTGCCGATTATTATGCCTGCCGACACAGAAATGGCAATAATCAGCGGAACTAGTATTTTTGTCGATTTATTCATTTTTTGTATTTCTGAAAAAATTGTTTCCTGTTGTTCTGAAATATCTTATAACTCGCCAAGGTCAATCTGTTCAACTTCAATATCTGCTCTTTTTAACAGGTTGATTCCATCTTCGAGTCTGTAACTTTCCGAAAACACAACCCTTTTAATTCCTGCCTGAATAATCAGTTTTGAACATTCGAGACAGGGCGATGAAGTAACATAAAGTGTTGCTCCCTGGCTGCTGTTGCCCGACTTTGCCACCTTTGTAATTGCATTGGCTTCGGCATGAAGAACATATGCTTTTGTCAGATTATTCTCATCTTCACACTCGTTTTCAAAACCCGAAGGTGTACCGTTATATCCATCAGAAATAATCATTTTATCTTTTACCAGCAAAGCACCCACTTTTCTGCGTTTACAATAAGAGTTCTGCGCCCAGATGGCTGCCATTTTCAGGTAGCGCCGGTCTAATAACTGTTGTTTACTTTCGTTTGCCATTCAACTGTTTTTAAATAGGTTTCAGGTTATTTCAAAAGATTACAAATGTAACACTGATTTGTTCAAAATACTGAAGGGGTGTTTTTGCAGGATCAGTTTTAACATTCATTAAGCACAAACAAAAAACCCTGCCTTTACCGGGCAGGGTTTCATGCTGATATTTTCGTACTGCTATTGTTTAATGAGCAACCAAAGATCTGAATATTTCGGGAATGCATCCCTGATCTCTTTCACCCTACCCCGGGCTTCGGTTTCTCCTTTGTAAGAATTAACACAAACTCTGTAGTAGCCTGTTTCGCTATGCAGGATGATGGGTGTAAATCCTTCGTTTAACAATGTTTCGCGGAAATTTTTTGCATTATCCAACTGACTGAAAGAACCGAGTATAACAAAATACGAGTTACCTTCGTTACCCGATTTATCGTTGGCATCGGTAAATGTAACCTGTTCTTTTCTCATCGAAACCGGTTTGTCGGGTGTTGTGGTTGCCGGTTTTGCAGTGGTTGTCGTGGTTGATTCAGGTACAGTGAATACTTTTGGCTGGGCCTCGGTAGGAGGTACATATTTCACTTCAGGTTGTTTTTTCGAAGTTTTACAGGCTGTAAATGCAAAAACAACCATCAAAGTCAAAATCATTATCCTTTTCATAATTTCAATCTTTTTTTACTGATTCTGCCGCTAAATTAAACAAATCGCAATCGTTGATGCCCTTTATTGCCCTGAAGTTTTGCACAACAACCTGTTTGCAACTATGGGCTCATGTTTATAAAAAAACAGTCCGTTTTTTCCCTGAAACCGGTAATTTGATAAAACTCTTTTCAACTTTAAATCGTAGCAAAACATGTTTACATCAGTAGTGATAATTTTGATGGTTATTTTTGAAATATACAAATGATTAACAGCAACATACGGGAACCTGTTTTTGCCGGAAGATTTTATGAGGGAAATTCGGCCCGTTTAAAAAACCAGCTCAACCAGCTTTTTGATGATGCCGGAAACATAAATATTACCAGTGAAATCGTCACAAATTCGCTGCAGGCACTTATTGTTCCGCATGCCGGTTATGTTTTCAGCGGGAAAATTGCTGCTTCGGCCTATCATTTTTTAAATCGTGAGAAGCAATACAAACGGATTTTTATCCTGGCATCAAGCCACCGTTACTCATTTAACGGAGTCGCTGTTTACGATATTGGAAACTATTCTTCTCCCTTTGGTGAAATAAAAACCGACACACAACTGGCAACTGAACTGGCAGAAAAATCGTCGCTGTTTTTTGTTTATCCAGGAGCGCATGAAGCCGAACACAGTATTGAAGTGCAACTGCCCTTTCTGCAATATGTTCTGGGAAAAGATTTTACGCTGGTTCCGCTGGTGATCGGAACTCACAACCCGGCAACCTGCCGCGAAATTGCAGAAATACTCAAACCCTGGTTTACTCCTGAGAATCTTTTTGTTATCAGCACCGATTTTTCGCATTACCCGAATTACAGCGATGCCTGCGAAACCGATAAAAAAACGGCCGATGCCATTTGCAGCAATCTGCCGGAAAAACTGTTTTCAACAATAAACAGCAAGGAAAACAAACATATTCATGGCCTGGCAACTTCACTCTGTGGCTGGACTTCGGTGCTTACACTTCTTTACATGACACAGGGAAAATCATATTCTTACCATGAAATTGCTTACCAGAACTCTGGCGATGCACCATTTTATGGTGAAAAAAACAGGGTTGTGGGTTATTGGGCAATCGCGGTTACTGAAAATAAAAATGAATTCGTAATCGATAAATCCGAAAAAGAGGAGCTTTTAAAGAAAGCCAGGAATGCAATCTCCTTTTTTGTTAAAACTGGTGAACGCGGAAAAATTCAGCCTCCTGAAACCCATGGAATCCTGAATGAAAAAGCAGGTGTTTTTGTCAGTATTTATATCGAAGGTAAACTGCGGGGTTGCATTGGCGGTTTTGCCGGTGAACAAACCCTGAATGAAATGGTACAACGACTGGCGCCATCTTCGGCCTGCGACAGTAGATTTGAACCCGTTCAGGAAGACGAACTGGCGAACATGCAACTCGAAATTTCGGTGCTTTCACCGCTGAAAAAAATTGATTCGGTAAACGAAATAGTGCTGGGTAAACATGGAATTTACATTAAACAAGGGTACAACTCGGGTACATTTTTACCACAGGTGGCCTCCAAAACAGGCTGGTCGCTGGAAGAATTTCTGGGTCATTGTGCCCACGACAAAGCCGGGATTGGATGGAATGGCTGGAAAACAGCGGAGATTTTTACTTATGAAGCTGTGATTATTAAAGAATAACGGAATCAGGAAAAAACCTCCCGCAAAACATTCAGCGATTTAATTTCGCCCAGGTAGCCAAAATGCAACTGGTAATAATCAATAAGTATTGTCAGCAGGTTGTCACGATCTTTTCGTGTAATATGAAAACCGGGCAACTCCTGAATTTTTAACGCCGCAAGTTTCATCAGTACTTCTGTAGTTTCTTTG
>CAZXVT010000037.1:0-30497 GCA_964644015.1 uncultured Maribellus sp. | reverse complement strand
ATCATGCGGTCGGTGTGGTACAAATATTCGTCAATGTCTTCGATAAACAGAATTTTGCCACTTGTTTCAATTTCGTATTTTGTTCCCAGCAAACTCACAACAATGGAAAGGTTTCCGCCAACCATTTCCGCAACACATTTCCCGGTTCGGTTTTCAGGCTGAGCATCGATTTTGTATTCAGCCTGATTCCCGGTCAGTAATTCCATCAGCGAAGCCAGATTTTCATTGGCCACACCATTGTCGTCAAAGAAAAAACGCGGCATAGCACCGTGAATAGTGGCTATTCCCAACTGGTTGATGGCCGCATGTAAAATCGTAATATCACTGAAACCCACCAGCCATTTTGGTTTTTTTCTGAAATGTTGGAAATCAAGTTTATCAATAATCCGCACAGTTCCGTAGCCACCGCGCGAGCAAATAATTGCTGAAGTTTCGGGGTCGTCGAGTGCGGTTTGCAAATCTTCGAGCCGCTCAGCGTCGGTTCCTGCAAATTGGAAATGGGTGTCAAAAACGTGTTTTCCCAATTCAACTTTGTAGCCTTGCCGTGTGAGCCATTCGACCGCTGGCAGCACATATTTTTCTGCTACTTTTCCGGCTGGCGAAACAATGCGGATTTTATCTCCGGGCTTTATGGGAAGTGGTGTTTTCATTCATCTACTATGAAAAGATTTATCAAGCTCAGAAATTAGATAAATCAAATTATGCCATGATTTATTCACTATCTCATAACTATACTCAAAACTTTCTTCTATTGGTAAAAGTATTTGTTTTCGTAATGAACCTGTTGAATGAACTTCTGGTGTTCTATATTTTTTGTCAAAATCCTCAAGAAATGAATAAACATTTACAAAATTTAAGAAAAAGGGAATCTTATTCTTTTCAAATAATTTTTGAAATTTCTTTTTTCTACTTTGAGATTTTCTAAAATTATCATATTCGCTTTTGGCATAAAGAAAAACCATGAGTCCCATTATCTTATCCATAATTGCTCTGTAACGTAAAACATATTCATTGGTAATTTTTAAATGATTTATGCCTCTATCAAACACTTCGGAATTTTTTAAAATGTTCAATTCCGGTGAACTATTTTTTCGAATAAAACAAGTCCTTATTGCTTCAACATAATTAATATCTAAGAATGTGAGATTTAGTTTTATGTCAAAAATAATGGTAAATAATCTGCCATCTGTTTCATTTTTTTTGCAATTTAAATATGAATCCTTTAGATTAAAATATGGTAAATAACAATCCGAATTTGTAATTTTTTTATAATAATCGCGAAGACTTTTCTCAAATAATTCAGATGCTTCTAAACTCTCAATTTTAAAATAAGCTTCATCCATCTTTGTTTTTTCTCATAAAGATATACATAAAAAAATCAGCCATAAAAATCCTAAACGGCAGATTGTATGGTTATTAAAATTGAGCAACAGTGAGATATTCCGTACCTGATGGCACTTTTTTTCATTTTACCGTACTTTTTTCTACCCATATTCTGTGCCGACGGCACTTATCAAATCTGAAACTTTTTTGTCCCATAGGGACCAGATGTGGGTAAAAAAGAACTAACAAACAAAAAAGAAGTGCCGTCGGTACGAATCATATAAATGCCTATTTTTATGGAGATTAAATACATTCGCGATGGCAAATACATACACTCAAATTCATATCCATGCAATTTTTGGTGTTCAAAACCGAATAAGCCTGATCAAGTCTGAATGGGAAGAGGAATTATATCGCTGCATCACCGGTATTATTACCCAACAGGGACATAAACTTTTAGCAATCAACGGTATGCCCGACCATGTTCACGTTTTTATGGGGTTGCGACCAGTTCAATCTGTTTCAGATTTAATGCAGGAAGTAAAGACAAGCTCTTCTAAATGGATTAATCAAAAAAAACTTGTTACCGGCAAATTCTCCTGGCAAGAAGGATTTGGCGCTTTTTCATATAGCAAATCACATGTAAACAACGTTATTGACTATATCAAATCGCAAAAAGAGCATCACCAAAAAAGCTCATTTATTGACGAGTATCTCAGCCTTTTAAGGAAGTTTGAAATTGACTTTGATGAAAGGTATATTTTTAAACCTATTGATTAGTTTTCCCTAAAAACACTTCCATTCCCTATAATGTTATTTCTCCCCATATTCTGTGGTGTTGGCACATTTCAAATCTGAAACTTGTTTGTCCCGTAGGGACTAAATGTGGGTAGAAAGTATCAAAGAGCAAATAAAAAGTGCCGTAGGTACGAAATCTTACTGACCCAAAACCTCAAACAACTCCTCCACGCTTTCGGCCTGAAAATCAGGATTGGTTGCACGGAGTGTTTCCGGTTCACCAAAACCATAAAAAACGGCAACAGTCGAAAGTCCGTTGGCTTTACCACCTTCGATATCAAAAACCGTATCGCCCACCATCACCACTTTTTCTGAAGAAATAATTTGTTCTTTTTCCAACAAAGAAGCTATCAAAGCATCTTTTTCGGCTTTGTGTCCGTTGTAATCAGCTCCCACAAAACCAATGATGTATTTGTCGAAACCAAAATGACGCAAAATCCGTTCGGCAAACTTTTCAAGTTTGGCAGTTGCCAGGTAAAGTTTTTTGCCCGACGCGTGAAGTTCCTCCAACATTTCGTTAACACCCGGATACGGCTCGTTTTCGCACCAGCCTTTTTCGTTAAAATATTCGCGGAACAAATCAACAGCCAGCGCCACTTCCCGTTCATTCATACCAAAATGGTTTTTAAAACTCCACTGAATGGGGGGCCCGATGAATTTCCGTACGGTTTCGTCGGAACATTCCGGCACGTTCATTTTGCGGAGTGCATATCGTACGGCGTTACTGATTCCTTGCGTGTTGTCGGTCAAAGTGCCGTCGAGGTCAAAAATAATATGGGTGAAACGGGACATGTTTTTTTGTGTTCAAAGATATCCTTTATAAGAAGATTTGAAAATCAGAATTTTTGAAGATTAGAAAATTGAATGGATAAAAAAATATAGTTCAATTAAACAATAAGTGGAACGGTTTTTGATTTTCGCAATTATCATAAACTAAAAAACCGGCAGCTATGAAAACATTCTACTTTCTGAAAATCGCCGTTTCCCTCCTTTTTTTCTCCCTTGCCGGTTTTACCGTTTCGGCCTTTAAAATCGATTCTCTGAAGATTGAATATGACAAAAACCAACTGGTTTTGCCGGGCGAAAAGTTCAGTTTATCAATAACTTCCTATCATCAGAATGGGAAAATCCGCAAAACACGCGGAACAACGGGTGGAAATGTTTCGTGGGGACATTACCTGGTAACGGTCAGAGGAGGAGAATTCAGGAGCGGAAAAATCACAGTAAATGAAAACCTGGTTCCTTCCATCGGAAAATATATTGAACTGGAAGTTTCGCCGGTAAAGAACCCTGAAATGAAAAAACAATTGCTGATTCCGCTGAATTATGAAGTATTCGTAGAATTTATTCCTGAAGAACCATTTGAGAAATCGCCTGGAAGTGAAATTGAAGGAAAAATTCTGACTGTTTACGACAACGGCATCAGCCGGATTTCGGAAAAACTTCGCACAAACATCCAAACAAAAAATTTAGAATTCGAAACATCGGGAGGAAGTTGGAGAAAGGGAAAGTTCAGAATAGATCCTGATTTTCTGAATATTGAAAACCACACTGCTTCTATGGTGGTAACTCCGGTTTTGAATCCCACTGTTTCCGATACTTTTTCAGTGTTGATGGATTATAAAAAAAACTACTCGCTCAATTTCAATGGACAAAGCGGAACCTGGGGATTTTCAGGCACAAGCGGTTCAAATGGTGGAACAGGTTGCCATGGTGGCGACGGCGGTTTTGGGCAGGATGGAGAACCGGGTGATAATGCACCTGACATTGGGGTTTGGGCCGATCTTTATTTCGATTCGTTGTTAAACTGCAACTTACTCTATGTTTATACGCAAAACCTTTGGAGTGGCGAGGAGAAATTTTTGCTGATCAATCCCGAAGGCGGGAAACTGGAATTAAACGCAAACGGTGGCAGTGGCGGACGTGGCGGCGATGGAGGCAGTGGTGGAAATGGAGGCAGCGGCCTGGATGGAGAAGTGTGGTTCGAAACGGTGGTGGTTGAAAAAGTTGAAAAGCAACCTCTGTCGCAAACAGTAACCAAAAAAGAGAAAAGGCAGGTTACCGATGCCGAAGGAAATACAACCGAAATTGAAGTGGATGTTCAAACTACAGAAACCATTTATGTGGATGTTGTGGTGCAGGAAAATGTGACGATCCGCCATGAAGGTCCGGGCCAGAACGGTGGCAACGGAGGTTATGGCGGCGGCGGGGGTTTTGGCGGCGATGGCGGCGACGGCGGGTATATTTACTTCTATTTTACCGATGATGCCGAACCATATGAATATTTGTTCACTGTAAATAACCGGGGCGGTTCCGGCGGATTTCATGGCAGTGCGGGCATAGGAGGTTCGGGAGGAATCGGCGGGAATGGAAATCCACCCGGAAACCGGGGGATGAATGGTGCATCGGGCCCTTCTCCGGTTGGAATTACAGCTTCATCGGGTTACAGGGGCAAAATTTTCAGAGATAAAGCCGAAGAATTTTTCTTTTACCAGACTGCAGCAACGGAAAATGCAGAAGCATTACAAAATAGTTCCGGAGAAGAATCAGATGAAACCGAACATAAATTTTAGCCCTGCGCTTTCCCATTCATAATCTTTTCATTGTGGCAAACAAGAACCTGTTGTTTGTCGCCATGCCAGTTGTGGAATCCGTTTCCCTGGCAATCTTTGTAATTGCTGCACGATGCACATTTTCCGGTTTTTGTCCAGCTCCGGTTTCTGAATGGCTGGAATTTTGTCTCCCAGGTTTCGTAAAAATTATCGGTGTAAATATTGCCTTGTGCAAACGACCTGTCGATATTCGGACAGGCCGAAATGGAGCCATCAATCAGTATCGAGCCAATATTGATACCCGCCCTGCAGAAAAAGCGGCTGTCGCGTACTTTGGGTTCGTATTTTCCCACAAAACCTTCGCAACTGAATTTTACCTCAATGGCTTTGCTTTTTCGCGATTCGGCAATAAAATCCATTAATTCAACAAATTGAGCGTCGGTAAGCGACAATTCACGGTTGTTAACTGCTCTGCCAATGGGGATTATGGTGAACAACCGCCACGCTTTTACCTTTTTTTCAATCAGCAACTCCCTGATTTGGGCAAGTTCGCCGAAGTTGCGCTGGTTAACACAGGTCACAACATCAAAATTCAACCGCGGAGAACCGGCTGCCAAACCAATGGCATCAACCACCCTGTTAAAACCGGCAGATGTATTTCTCAGCCAGTTGTGCAATTCCTGCAGCCCGTCGAGACTGATGGTTAGTGCGCCCATTCCGGCATTCAACAGCGAAATATGCCGTTCTTTTGTGTATAAAAGTCCGTTGGTAACCATCGACCAACGCATGCCCCTTTTCCTGATTTCCCTGCCACATGCCTCAATATCGGTGCGCAAAAGCGGTTCGCCACCAGTAAAAACCACGGTGAATCCGGGTGCCGGATTTTTGATGGTATCCAAAGCTTTCAGAAAATCACTGGCTGGCATGTCGTTAAACTGGCTGCTTTGCGAACAGTCGCTGCCGCAATGCAGGCAGTTCAGATTGCACCGGTTGGTGCATTCCCAGAAAAGATAGCTGAGTTCGTGTAGTTTGGTTTCCGAATCCCGAAACCTCCGGAACAGACGTTGTTTGATTATTGAAAACATCTACTTTCCGGTCAGGGCAATATCTAAAAAAACCTCTTTTGAGAAATCTGTTAAAACAGTATCTTTTGAGGCAAACGAACCATTTTGGGTATTGTTAATGCATTCAAAATGAAGCGTTATCGAATCTTTCATTAACGTGTAAAACGAAAAACTTCCGGTTTCACCGGTCAGTAAATCCTGTTCTTCACCGACCACCGAAACCCGGATGCCTTTGATTGGCAATCCTGTTGCCTGCGCCTTTACTTTCCCTTCAATCAGCAAATCGGATTCAAAATCCTGTGGCGTGCCGTAACAAGCCTGGAATATAAACAGTGCCGAGGTAAAACTCAATCCCCCGATGATTTTGCGGGCCCAGCTACTCTTTGGTTTTAATTGTTTCATGATTGTGGTTTTTATGGCTGAAAAATGTTTTGTTGAATCTATTGGTTTTGCTTCAAAAATAGGACATTTCCTTTTAAATGCAAAGGTAATTTTCAAGACAATTTGCTTCTGGCAAAGTCGCTTTATCCTTACAAACTCCTGATTTTGTTATTCCCTGTCCGTCCGGTCAGGCGGGCTTATTCTGTTATTTCATCCAAATACGGAGTAAGGAATAAGAAACAAAAAATAAGAAATGTAAAAGCGGATTGATTATCTTTGCCCCCTTAATTTTTCGATTTAAATTTTTCTGAAATGACTGATTTCAAACGTACACTGATAACCACCGCGTTGCCGTATGCCAACGGCCCGATTCACATTGGTCACCTTGCCGGCGTTTATGTTCCGGCCGATATTTACGTGCGCTACCTGCGGCTGAAAAACGAAGAAGTAATCATGATCGGCGGGTCTGATGAACACGGTGTGCCGATTACACTGAAAGCAAAAAACGAAGGCATCACACCGCAGGATGTGGTGGATAAATTCCACAAAATCATCAAGGAATCGTTTCAGAAATTCGGGATTTCGTTTGATGTGTATTCGCGTACTTCAGCCAAAATACACCACGAAACCGCCTCGGAAATTTTCAGAAAATTATATGATACGGGAAAGCTGATTGAAAAAACCTCGGAGCAATATTTCGATGAAGCCAACAACCAGTTTCTGGCCGACCGCTATATTACCGGCACCTGTCCCAAATGTGGCTTCGAAAAAGCGTACGGCGACCAGTGCGAAAGCTGTGGAACCGCGCTCAGTCCGACAGAACTGATTAATCCAGTGTCGATGATAAGCGGAAACCAACCGGTTTTAAAAGAAACAAAACACTGGTATATGCCGCTCGACCAATACGAACCGTGGCTGCGTGAATGGATTCTGGAAGGCCACAAAGAGTGGAAACCGAATGTTTACGGGCAATGTAAATCGTGGATTGACAGTGGATTATTGCCACGCGCCGTTACCCGCGACCTCGATTGGGGCGTGCCCGTTCCGGTTGAAGGTACCGAAGGAAAAGTGCTGTATGTTTGGTTCGATGCACCGATTGGCTATATTTCGGCCACCAAGGAATTAACTCCTGACTGGGAAAAATACTGGAAAGACCCGGAAACCCGGATACTGCATTTTATAGGGAAAGACAATATTGTTTTTCATTGTATTATTTTCCCGGCGGTTTTAAAAGCCGAAGGAACCTACAACCTGCCCGAAAACGTGCCGGCCAACGAATTCCTGAACCTCGAAAACGACAAAATATCGACCTCGCGCAACTGGGCGGTCTGGTTGCATGAGTACCTCGAAGAATTCCCCGGCAAGGAAGATGTGTTGAAATATGTGCTCACCGCCAACGCTCCCGAAACCAAGGACAACGATTTTACCTGGAAAGATTTTCAGGCGCGGAACAACAACGAACTGGTGGCTGTGCTGGGTAATTTTGTGAACCGCTCGCTGGTACTCACCCAAAAATATTTTGATGGCAAAGTGCCTGCCTCTGGGGCGCTGACTAACACCGACAAGGAAACGCTGGCTTCAATCTCGGCAATTAAAGCCGAAGTGGAGAAAAGTCTCGATAATTTCCGTTTCCGCGAGGCGCTGAAAAATGCGATGGATCTGGCTCGTTTGGGCAACAAATACCTGGCCGACGAAGAGCCGTGGAAAGTGATAAAGACCGATGAAGCAAGGGTAAAAACAATTCTGAACATCAGTTTGCAGATTACGGCCAACCTCACCATCTGCCTCGAACCTTTCCTGCCGTTCAGCATGGAAAAACTGCGCGGTTTTATCAATCTCGAAAAACTGGACTGGGAAAAACTGGGCAACACTAGTCTGCTTGCTGCAGGTCACCAGTTGAACACACCTGAACTGCTTTTCGAAAAAATTGAAGATGATGTGATTGAAAAACAGATTCAGAAATTGCTGGATACCAAAAAAGCCAACGAACTGGCAAAAGCAAAAGCCGCACCAGCCAAGGAAAATATTGAATACGACGATTTCAGCAAAATGGATATTCGCGTTGGAACCGTGATTGAAGCCGAAAAAGTGGCCAAAACCAAAAAGCTGCTCAAACTGAAAATCGATACGGGAATCGACCAGCGCACGGTGGTTTCGGGCATTGCCGAATATTATGAACCCGAAGAGCTGATTGGCAAACAGGTTTCAATCCTGGTGAACCTTGCCCCTAAAAACCTGAAAGGCATCGAATCGCAGGGCATGATTTTATGTGCCGAAAATGCCGATGGTTCGCTGTCGGTTGTTTCGCCGGATAAAATTGTAAAGAACGGGGCGGAGGTGAAGTAAAAAGCCCCCCTAAATCCCCCCGCAGGGGGGACCTTAAGACAGAAAAGAATATGATTCGCATTGTCAGAACAAATTCGGAAAACAGTGATTTTGTGCAGTTGGTTGCACAGTTGGATAAATTGCTCGCTGATTTGGATGGCCGCGACCATGATTTTTACAACCAGTACAATAAAATCGACAAAATAAAACATGTTGTCGTGGCGTATTCCGGCGGGAATCCGGTTGCCTGCGGGGCAATCAAGGAATTCGACACCGAAACAATGGAAGTAAAACGGATGTTTACAGATGCAAATTTCAGGGGAAAAGGACTTGCAACACTGGTTTTAACCGAACTTGAAAAATGGGCACTGGAACTGGGTTATTCAAAGTGTATTCTGGAAACCGGCAAACGACTGCCTGAGGCAGTGAGACTTTACCAGAAAAATGGTTATTTGCCAATCCCGAATTACGGCCAGTATATTGCGATGGAAAACAGCATTTGCTTTGAGAAAAAAATAAAGAAGCCCCCTCTGGCTCCCCCACAGGGGGAGGAGAAGGAAGAGAAATAAATTATAATATAGACCTTGACCTTTCCCGCGTAAAGCAGGAGAAAGAGAAGGGGGCTATATTTTCCGCAGCTCATCTTGCCACTTTTTAGTGGGTAGCTGACTGCACCAAATATCGAAACCGCTTTCCTACGGGAGGGCGGTTTTATTTTTTCCTCTTTGCTGTTGGAATCCATTCCAGTGCGCCTAAATCGGGGCCTTCATCATCAAGTCGTGACTGGTCGTCCAAATCAAAAGGATATAAATTTGCTGTTTCAATATTCCCTATATTTCTGGCCGGAGAAAGAGAATCGATTGCAAAATTATTCTCTGGAATATCAATAAAAAGTGGGTTCTTATTAAAAACTGAATTTTCAAAACCTTCCTCCAGACTGGTGTTTACAAGGCAGTTTCTAAAAGAATAAACAAAACTTTTATCTCCGCTTTTATCAACAGAAATTTCGTCAGGATTACTTCCATAAATTATGCAATTGGTTAATGAAGCTTTAAAATCGAAGGAATAAATGGTTTTGTTGTATTCGTAATAATTATTAAGAATCAGCGATGGCTCTTTTCGGGTTCCAAGGTTGTAAAAATTAGCAATAGTGCAGTGGCTAAATTCATAGTTGCCGCCAAAAAACAAGGCAACTGAGTATGAACCCGAATTGGCAAAAATACAATTCGAAGCTTTCAGAAATGTTGTTCTGGCATCGATACAATTCAGTGTCATGTTTTCAATTCGCGACTTAGAGATTGCCAAGACAGGATTATCCGAAAATCCCATGCTGTCAATCTGAATTCCTTTGTAAGCATTTTTTATCACCACCCAATCAAGCAAATTATCCTTGCTTCCAATAAGAAAATGAATGCCACCGTAAACATAAATTCCGCCACTTTCAAATATTCTAACTGCACCCCATTGTCCCGGAATATCCTCATAGCTTTTTTCCAGTCTGTCGCCGGCAAAAGTTATCTTTTTCTCAAAAGTTCCGTTGGCTATCAGCGTTCCTTTTACAAACAAACTTGAACCCTTGTGAAAATGAATACGGCAGCCAGCGTCGATTGTCAGTGTTTCAAGTGTATCCACCAAAACTGAATTGTAAATTAAATACGGCTTGTCGTTTTGCCAGTGCTGGGTTTTAATTACTTCGCCATTGAAGAGGTGAAAATCCTGTCCGAATGCCACTAAATCAACATCCTGCTGATTTCCATTCAGATTAAAAACCACCGAATCGTGAACAATCATCGGGTTGTTTTGCCCGTTCGGGTCGATGGTAACTTCAACAAAAATAAACAGACTGTCACCGCCTCCAATTTCAACATCAAAATCTTCGTTTGCCTGAATTCCGTTAATATTCAACCTAAAACGAGAATTTTCTCCCCTTGCCAGAAAAATTTTCGAAATCAGAACCGGCTGTTTGTATGGGTTTTTTACGGTGAAGTATTTAGTGGTTGAACCGATTGTGGTAAAAACAGTATCGAATGTAACTGTGTCAGTCCCGAAAGCGAGTTTTACGTCGCTATTAGTAAAAAAGTCTTCTTTATTGCACGAATACAAAACCAACAATAAAACAAAAGTAATCAGGGAATAATGTAACCGGGAAATCATAGCTTTTTCTGAATAAAACGGGGAAAACTGCTGTTTTGTTATGTTCAGACAATAATTATCAGCAACAGCAACATTACCAACAGCATAAAAAGTATAAACTGGTTGCGTACAAAAAGGCCCAAAAGAATGAGAATCTCAATCTCCTCGTTGCAGGCGGTGTGCAGTTCAATATCGCCTTTGTCTTTGGTAATAAACTCGTTTGAAGTAAATGAAATGATTTCGGCACCATTGTATTTCCAGGCCCAGCGCGATTGCCAGAAATTCTGGATTTCAAGTTCGAACCGTTTGCCGTTAAGTACCAGTTCACTTCTCGGACTGAAAATATTCACCATCACCATACCCAGCAGCGACTGGTCGTTGGCATCAAAAATCTCCAGTTTCGACAGGAAAAATTCGCGATTCAGCAGAAAAAGCCTGCCGTTAATCATGGCCTGGGCCCGCGAACTTACCATGCTGTCCCATTGAATCTTCCCGATTTGTTCGGTCCCCTGCCGCAACTCAAGCTTCGATCCGAAAATATCTTTTGTCCACTGTAATCTCTCCATCACATTTTTCCTGAAACGGGGACGCAATTTAGAAAATTAATCGAGACAGGCTAAATAACAATACTTCGCAAAAGGCTCTGTTTAGTTTTTTTTAGAATCTTTAACAGGTCACAAAAAACGCCGGTCATCGTATTTTGACCGGCGTTTGTATTGTCATGGTGTTTTTTCTGATTAGTTGGGAATCAGAACCCTGTCGATTACATGTACCACTCCGTTTGTACCCTGAATATCGGCTTTTACCACTTTGCTGTCGTTAATTTTTACGCCGGTTGAAATATCAATGCTGATTTTCTTTCCGTTCAAAGTCGCCACCGAAGTATTGCTGAGGTCGGTTGACATTACTTTACCCGAAACAACGTGGTAGGTGAGAATTGGTGTCAGTTGTTCAGCCGAAAGGTCTTTGATTCCGCTCACTCCCAATTGTTTGAAAAGTGCATTAAATGCATCGTTTGTGGGTGCAAAAACGGTAAACGGACCACTTGCACTCAATGCATCAACCAATCCGGCTTTGGTTACTGCTTCCACCAAAATACTGAAATCAGAATTCGATGCGGCAATTTCCACCACGCTTCCTGAAGAATTTTCCGAAGCTTTGTTGATAAAATTACTTTCATCAACCATCCACGATTCAATTTTAAGTTCGTACTCCGTTGCTTTTGCAACAACGGTTGCATTGTTTGAAATTTCACTTGCATTTGCTGCAATTACCGATGCGGTTAAAATGATTCCCGCTGCCATTGTTTTCACTGTTGTTTTCATTCTGTTTTAATTTTAATTGTTAATCTGCTTTTGTTTCTGAATTCTGTTTCTTTTTCTGTTCCTGAAATTGTTTTTGTTTCATGTTTCGTCGTGCAAGTATAGACAAAATAAATTAATACTTGTTTATCTTTAATTAATTTATTTTTAAACAAAACAAATAAAATGTCTGTGTATCCTTTAAAAACAGTTGGTTTAGCGATATGTTAATTAAAGTTAATTGCCTTGATAAACAAGATATCAGAATCGGACAGATCGGATTTTAATATATTCATGTCTGAAATTCAATGTTAAGAAATCATTGATAACAGTGTTTCCTAAATATGATTTTTGTTCATACTGAGCGAATAACCCGGCAAAAACTGATTTGCTAAAATTCAAATACACTAATTTTGCGGCACAATTTTCAAAAAATAATTTTCAACAATGACTGATAAAGAGCTAAAGCTTTTCAATGAATTTGCACCCGTTACCACAGAAGAATGGGAGGCAAAAATTAATGCCGATTTAAAAGGCAAAGATTATGAAAGGGCGCTCGTTTGGAAAACCCCTGAAGGGTTCAGCGTTCGTCCATACTACCGCCAGGAAAACCTGGAAAGTTTAAATCATCTTGATGTTCTCCCCGGAGAATTTCCTTTTGTCCGTGGTACCGCAAAAACTGGCAATAACTGGCTGATCCGCCAGGATATTCAGGTTAAAAATCCGGAGGAAGCCAATAAGAAGGCCCTGGTAGTGTTAGGAAAAGGCGTTAATTCACTGGGTTTTGTTTTCGAAAGCTGTCAGAAAATTACCAAAGCTGATTTGGCAGTTTTACTGAATGACATTTGTCTCGAAGCTGCCGAAGTGAATTTTGTGTGTCCCTGCAACAGCAACAATATTGCTGAAGTTTTTGCCGCATTGATAGCCGAAGGAAAATGGAACAAAGAAAATGTCAAAGCTTCTGTTTCAGCCGACCCGATCGGATCTTTCGTACTGAAAGGCAAACTGGCTGACGACGCTTTCGAGGCACTTAAAAACACAATCGAAAAAACGGCTGTTGCACCCAAACTGCGGGTGATTGCCATAAACGGAAAATACTTTGCCAACAGTGGCGCATCAGTAACCCAGGAACTGGCGTTCTCGCTGGCCACCGGTGCCGAATACCTCACCCGCCTCACCGACCTCGGATTGAGTGTTGATGCAGTGGCTAAAAAGATAAAATTCAATTTCGGAATCGGCAACAACTATTTTATGGAAATTGCCAAACTCCGTGCGGCCCGCTTGCTTTGGGCCCAGATCGTGAAAGCTTACGGTCCGGAATGTAACTGTGCAGCCAAACTGGTTGCCCACAGCGAAACCAACACTTATAACAAAACTGTTTACGACCCCTATGTAAACATGCTTCGTACACAAACTGAAGCCATGTCGGCTGCTTTGGGTGGCGCGCAGTCAATAACTGTTTTACCATTCGATGCTATTTATGAGGAACCCACAGCTTTTGCCGAAAGAATTGCCCGCAACCAACAGATTCTTTTAAAAGAAGAATCGCATCTTGACAAGATTGCTGATCCGGCTGCAGGTTCTTATTATATCGAAACTTTGACTAACTCGCTGGTTGAGCAGGCCTGGAAACTGTTTATTGAAGTGCAGGAAAAAGGCGGTTTTGTTGCAGCTTTCCGTGAAGGTTTTGTTCAGAAAACCGTCAAAGAAATGGCCGGCAAACGTGATTTGAATTTTGCACTTCGCCGCGAAAATCTTTTGGGAACCAATCAGTTCCCGAATTTTGGCGAACAACTGACAAAAGAAATCGACAGCTCGGTTTTCAAACCTGTTGATTTAACAGCCAGTGATGCTGAAGTGGAAACACTGAAACCTTACCGTGGGGCACAAGCTTTCGAAGCATTGCGTTATACAACTGATATTTACTCAAAAGCCGTTAAACGTCCGGTTGTATTTATGCTGACCATTGGCAATCTGGCCATGCGTAAAGCACGCGCACAGTTCAGCTGCAACTTTTTTGCCGTTGCCGGTTTCGAAGTGATCGATAATAACGGTTTTGCCACTGCTGAAGAAGGCGTTGCTTCTGCGAAAGCTGCCAATGCCGACATAGTGGTGGTTTGCAGTTCCGACGAAGAATATGCTGAAATTGCTCCTGCTGTTGCCAAACTGCTGAACAATGAAATCCTTGTGGTTGCCGGTGCTCCCGAGTGCCGTCCGCAACTCGAAGAACAGGGTATCAAAAATTTCATCAGTATGAAAAGCAATATTCTGGAAGAGTTGAAAGGGTATCAAACATTATTAAATATTTAAACACAAAGTCACAAAGGAATCCCAGCATCTTTGCGCCTTTGCGGTTAAAAGCAAAAAATATGAAACCAAATTTTAAAGACATAAACATCAAAGCAGCCGCTCAGCAGGAAAATACTGCCGAATGGGTTGCCAAAAACAAAATTGAGAAAAACTGGGTGACACCGGAGCAGATTCCGGTAAAACCGGTTTACACAAAAGAAGACCTCGAAGGAATGGAACATCTGAACTATGCAGCAGGTGTGGCTCCTTTTCTCCGCGGGCCCTACTCGTCGATGTATGTGATGCAGCCCTGGACCATCCGCCAGTACGCCGGATTTTCAACGGCCGAGGAATCAAATGCATTTTATCGCCGCAACCTGGCCGCCGGACAAAAAGGTTTGTCAGTTGCTTTCGACCTTGCCACACACCGTGGTTACGACTCTGACCACCCGCGTGTTATTGGCGACGTTGGAAAAGCCGGAGTGGCCATCGACTCAATCCTGGATATGAAAATCCTGTTCGACCAGATTCCGCTCGATAAAATGTCGGTGTCGATGACCATGAACGGTGCTGTTTTGCCGGTTCTGGCGTTTTATATTGTTACCGGGCTGGAACAGGGCGCGACTTTGGAACAGCTTTCCGGAACCATCCAAAACGACATTCTGAAAGAATTCATGGTGCGTAACACTTATATTTACCCACCTGATTTCTCAATGAAAATCATCGCCGATATCTTTGAATTCACATCGAAGAACATGCCGAAATTCAACTCAATTTCAATTTCGGGATACCACATGCAGGAAGCCGGTGCCACTGCCGACATTGAAATGGCTTACACGCTGGCCGACGGATTGGAATACCTTCGTGCCGGAATCAACGCCGGAATGGACATCGATGCTTTTGCACCGCGTTTGTCGTTTTTCTGGGCAATTGGAATGAACCATTTCATGGAAATCGCCAAAATGCGCGCCGCCCGTATGATTTGGGCCAAACTGGTAAAACAGTTCAATCCGAAAAATCCAAAATCGATGGCGCTGCGTACACACTCGCAAACATCGGGCTGGTCGTTAACTGAACAAGACCCGTTTAACAACGTGGGCCGCACAGCGATTGAAGCGATGGCAGCAGCGTTGGGTCATACCCAGAGTTTGCACACCAACGCACTCGACGAAGCAATTGCATTACCAACCGATTTCTCGGCACGTATTGCACGAAATACACAGATTTATTTGCAGCAGGAAACTGAAATCTGCCGTTCGGTTGACCCATGGGCAGGCTCGTATTATGTTGAAACATTAACACACGAACTGGCGCAGAAAGCCTGGGCGTTAATTGAGGAAGTTGAAAAGCTCGGAGGTATGGCAAAAGCCATTGAAACCGGCGTTCCGAAAATGCGTATCGAAGAAGCTGCCGCCCGTGCCCAGGGAAGAATTGACAGCGGAACACAAACCATTGTCGGCTTGAATAAATACCGATTGGAAAAAGAAGACCCGATTGATATTCTCGAAATTGATAACACTGCCGTTCGTTTGTCGCAGATTGAAAGATTGAAAAAACTGCGTGCCGAACGTAATGAGGCCGAAGTTCAGGCTTCGCTGGCAGCCATTACAAAAGCTGCTGAAACCGGCAACGGCAATTTGCTCGAACTGGCGATTGATGCAGCAAAAAAACGTGCATCTTTGGGAGAGATTTCGGATGCCTGCGAAAAAGTGGCAGGACGTTACAAAGCAGTAATCAGAACGATAGAAGGCGTGTACAAATCAGAAGCACAAGGAAAAGACGAGTTTAAGGAAGCTCAGGAACTGGCGAAAAAATTTGCCGAAATGGAAGGCCGCCAGCCACGTATTATGATTGCCAAAATGGGGCAGGACGGTCACGACCGTGGCGCAAAAGTAGTTGCCACCGGTTACGCCGACCTTGGTTTCGATGTGGATATGGGACCGCTGTTCCAGACTCCCGAAGAAGCTGCCAAACAGGCTGTTGAAAATGACGTTCACGTTTTGGGAGTTTCATCGCTGGCAGCCGGCCACAAAACTTTGGTTCCGGCAGTTATCGAAGAACTGAAAAAACTGGGTCGCGACGATATTATGGTGATTTGCGGCGGTGTGATTCCGGCACAGGATTACCAGTATTTGTACGATGCAGGCGCTGTGGCGATTTTTGGCCCTGGTAGCAGCGTTGCCGCCGCCGGAAAGAAAATCCTGGAGATTTTGATTGAAGCGTACAAGGAAGATTAGAAGGCTGAAGATTAGAAAATCAGAATTTTGAATGATACATTGAAAGCCGGTTCCACGAGGGGCCGGCTTTTTGTTTTATCTCATACAATTCCTTTCTCTAAAATATTTGTAATTGCATTCACTAAGACAAGGTAAAACTCTCCGTTACTGATTACCTTATTTGAACTAGAAATTAGATTAGCTCTAAAATACATTTCTCCTTCATTATATGTCGAGTTATAATAACCTCCAGTTAAACAATACTTAATGTTAATTGGCTCATAGTTAAATTCGTTTTGTCTTTCATTTGTTGATATTTGAAATCGATGATTTTCAATATCAGCGAATAATAATAACTCATTTAATAATGTATTATATTGGTAGCTTTGTTCTTGATTATCTAATGTTGAATAATTTAAAAGTGCCTTCCTGAACTTTCTCAATAGTTCCTCTTTTGAAGAATATATGTCAATTAAAATCATGCTTAAAATCAATAATTTATAAGACTTTAAAACAGAAATCTCTTTTGAGCCAAATCGGGTGAATGAAATTGGTTGATATTTGACAATTCCCATTTCTTTGACAAAACTGGGTTTATAGTTCCCAATTTTCTCTAATATTCTGATATTTAATTCCTTCCCATTAAATAGAAATTTTAGAGCTATTTTTAAAAGTACTGAAATATCGATAGAAGAGCCATCATTGCTCTTTATTTGTATCTTTTTTTCTATGAAAGGTACAACGTATTTATCAAAGACATCTTTATGCATCAGATGAAATATCTCAGTAGAGTAAAACTTATCAATATATCCGCTGAAATCAACCTCTGAGCCGTATTTATGGGCAAAGATTTTTCGGATGTTTTCAATATCGCAAACGAAAATTATTCTATCAAAACCAAATTTGTTGTCGTTTCCCGTTAAGTTATCATAGTAATGAACTTGGTCGAAATGTGCGCTGAAAACATTGAAAAGCCTGAAAATATGTTCAGGGTCAAGTCGGTCTAAATCATCAATAATCAATACTTTCTGCTTTTTTTGTTCTCCGTCTGTTTGCGTAGAAACAATTTTTTCTAATTGTTGGGATATAAATTCAGTAATGCCGTCATTCTCAAAAAGGAAGTGATTTTCTGTCTGCTCTCCAAATTCTTTCAACAGTTTGAGCTCTTTGTTATCATTAAACTTTTTTAATCCCTCCTGAAACTTCTCCACCAGAATTCCCATTTTTTGAGAAGCTTTTACGTAGGCTCCAATCTTTGGCATAAACTTCAGCAGGTTAAACAGAATAGCAAATCCATTCTGACCGAGAAATAACTTTGTATAATCCCATTCTGTAAAATCAAAACCATCCTCTATGTCAAATTTTTCATTTTCAACTAATTGACACAATATGTCATATTTTATAAACCTGAAAACATCTTCGTTGGATAACAGCGAATAGTTAATAGGTCTGAGAAAGATTGGAAAATACTCTTTATTTGCATTGAAGAACTCATTTAAAAAATAGGTTTTTCCAATTCCAAAAGGTCCTGAAAAAATAATTCTGCGATTGTGTTCGGGACTCAGAAACTTGGCAAAATCATCTTTAATCTGCTCGATCGGGATAATTAACTTTTTGTCTTCCATTTTTTCCCCTAAAATTACAAAACTCTGCAAAGCAATTTCAAGGTGTTGATAACTGATGGATAGATTATTAACAACACAATAAAATTCAACCCGTACCGGGTTGTTGCCGTTCTTGTAAACCATCTGCTATTATAAACCAACCCGTACCGGGTTGAGAGAAATGTTGATGAAATAGGGAGTGTTTTTGCAAATAAAGAATCCTGTAAGGATTCGATTTTAGTAGAAAACGGAAATAAGTCACAAACAGAACCCGGTACGGGTTCGATTATTCGGGAGATTCTGATTCTTTTTATCCAATCCGTACCGGGTTGTGGTTTCCCTTGCAATCTCTTTTTCTACTATAATCCAACCCGTACCGGGTTGTAAAAACAATCGATTTATTTAGGATTGATCGAAAGTTATCCGGTTTCACAGGGCACAAAAAAGGCGGCTTTTCAGGCCGCCTTTCTTGCGTGATCAACCAAATTTAATCTATAAAAACATCATAGCTGTGTACATCATTTCCACTTGACAAAACCACTTCGTAATTACCACGTGGAGCTTTGGAAAAATCAATTCCATGGTGGGTAACGAAACCCGATTTCAAATCTTTTTCATATACCAAATTTCTGTTTCTGTCATACACAAAAAGATTTGTGTTTTCCTGCCCGAAATTCAGATACGATAATTTTAGCTGCTTATTATCCATGAGAAAAACCGGATCAATGCTCTTTTTTTCTTCAATAATTTTCATTTTCCCTCTTTCGATGTCAAATTTTGTTTCGGTTGTCTCGTTGTCAACCTTTACCGTGAAGAAATAAGTACCGTCTTCGAGACGTGAAAAATCATAACTCCGTTTGTAATCATTTGCAGGCGACTTTGTTTCCTTGTTAAAAATTACATCGCCATACTCATCGGTCACTGAAATTTTAAATGTGCTCATTTTTAAGTTTGAAATTGCCACGTCAGCCATTTCATTGTTTCCGGGCGCAATGTTTACTCTTAAGTTACCCGAGGCCATTGCAGTTGTTCCGAATAAACCGGCCAAAACCAAAGCTAAAATTGTCTTTCTTGTTTTCATAATTTCTAATTTTTTAATTGTTTCTTTTCAATAGTTCCAAATTGTTTCAACATTATAAAAATTGAAAGCACTAATTTGTTTAATATATTATGCTTTTTACATTAACAAATGAATATTATATATATTATATATTTGATATATAATAATATATGTAATTGTTAATTAATGTTAACTTTAGAATACTGAGGTGCTTAACAGGGTCAATCCTGAAGCTTGTTGAAATTCTTGACAGATAAAAATTACAATGTTGATTTGGAATAATGAAGCAAATATTTCAACATGTTCCGTGAAGTTAATACAATGTTTTTTAGATTTTATTGTTTCCAAAATTGATTGATTTTAGTGTAAATTTTGGCGGCTGGGAAATATGTAATGTTGCAAGCAAGAGATCGGCTTTATTATTTTTCATTTCATCCAACCCATACCGGGTTGTTGCCCACTTTAATCTTCTATGTTACTAAAAACCAACCCGTACCGGGTTGGAAAAGCACAATGGATTTATTTCGAATTGATTGGCGTTTAATGAATCCGGTACGGAATCGATTTTAGTAGAATCGAAATGCAAACAATCACCATGAACCCGGTATGGATTCGATAATTTTTATTACCCGCCGAATGCTACGCTCAACCGTTGCAGCGCTGCTTCCAATGTGCTACGCGGGCAACCGATGTTAATCCGCAGCCAGCCATCGCCACCGGTACCGAATTTGCCGCCATTGTTCAATCCAACTCCTGCTTTTTCGACGGTGAATTTCATCAATTCGGCATCTTTCATTCCGTAAGCGCTGAAATCGAGCCAAATCAGATAGGTGGCTTCGGGTTTCATTACTTTTACTTTGGGCAGGTGCTTGGCAAAATATTTTTCGAGTAAAAGATAGTTTTCCCAAAGGTAATTCAACAGCTCTTCCAGCCACTCGTCACCGTGAGTGTAAGCAGCTTCGAGCGCCACGGTACCAAAAATATTGCCCATTCCGAGGTGACCAACGCCAATTGCCCTTTCAAACCGTGCCATTTTCACCTTGTCGGGAATAATTACCAGCGACGACGACAATCCAGCCACATTGAAAGTTTTACTGGGCGCCATCGAAATCATGCAGTTTCTGGCAATCTCGGGCGAAAGGGTGGCAAGGGGAATATGTTTATGTCCTTTAAAAATCAGGTCAGAATGAATCTCATCTGAAATAATCATGATTTTGTTTTCGAGGCAAATTGTAGCCAGTTCCAACAATTCATCTCGCGTCCACACCATTCCGCCCGGGTTTTGCGGATTGCAAAGTAAAAGCAGTTTTGTATTCTCCGTGATTTTTGATTTCAAATCTTCAAGATCGAAGGTGTATCGCCCGTTTTCAAATTTCAGCGGGTTTTCAATCATCGTTCGTTTGGTACCTTTCACACAATCGAAAAACGGAAAATAAACCGGCGGCTGTACCACTACCTCTTCGCCGGGTTTGGTAAACGCTTCGATGGCAAAAGTTAAACCGGCCACAACGCCCGGACTGAATGAAATCCATTCTTTCTGAATCTCCCAGTTGTGGCGGCGTTTCATCCAGCCAATCACTGCATCGAAATAGGATTCACCCCGAAAAGTGTAGCCGTAAATTTCGTGTTCAGCACGTTTTTTAATCGCATCGACAATAAACGGCGGGGTTTTGAAATCCATGTCAGCCACCCACAAAGGCAATACATCAGGTGAGCCAAACATCCGTTCGCGGCCATCGTATTTAATGCAGTTTGTGCCTTCGCGCGGCACTATTTCATCGAAGTTATATTTTTTCATTTTTATCAGATTTCAATTTTACGGAGGTAATTCAATCCATTCTCTTTTTCCACCTTCAAAACAAAATCAAAACGGTTCAGGTTGAGACAAAGTCCAAAATCGGCCTGTGGCGACCAGCTTTGCTTTTCGGGATCGAAAAATCGTGCACCCGAACCGAGGCGGATAATTTCAACCATTTCAGCAAATTTCTTTGATTTTTCTCCTCCCATTGTGGGGAGGTTGGGTGGGGTTTCCAGTTCATTTTTGATCCATTCGGCGCAAAGCGTGTCTTCGTCGGTTGGATATTCGCAGGCGTAACCCATGCAAACCAGCGAAACAATTGCTGGTTTTAGCTGCCTGATGTAACGTACAATAGCACCCGCGTTCACAAAACTTCCGGTTATAATTTCGGCAGCATTTGTTGCATTGGCGATTCCCTGTGTGCCCGAGCTCGTGGTATGAACCAGCGTTTTCCCGGCAATTTTCTCAGCAACTAATTGCGACGGTGAATTGCCAAAATCAAAACCTTCGGGTTTTTGTTCGTTGCGCTCGCCCAATAAAACAGAACCGGGATTTTGTTCTTTTAACCGGTACGCCAAATCGATATTGCCCACCGGAATAATTTTCGTTGCACCCGAATGATACGCATAACAAGCGGTTGAAAATGCCCTGAAAACGTCGATAATAACTGTTAACCCACGGGCTTCGCGAGCGCCATCCAACAACTGAAGGATTTGAATTTCCATGCTGAGAAAAAATTTCCCGAAAGTAAAAAAAACACCCGACAGTAAAAGTTTTCTTCAGGATAGTGTTTTCAAATTAAATGAAATAGCCGTCACTTTTTGTATTGTATATTAAAACAGGAATAATTATTTGTCGTGAAAAATACGTTGTTCACCCAGCGGAAATGCCTGTTGATCAACTATTCTTTTCCTGGACGTAACGTAGCGTTTAGTTTTGAGTCACTTATTAAACAATTAAAGAAAACAGCTATGAAAACAAGAAACATTTTTTTTGTAATGTTGGCCATGTTGATTACGTCAGCAGTATTTGCCACAGAAACTCCAAAGTTCAAAATTGCCGCAAAAGGCGATGGAAAAGTCCTTGTACTGTATGAACCGGAAAATGCGCTTCCGTTGGAAGTTACAATTACTGATGAATACGGTAATATTGCATACCAATGGGAATCAAAAACTCCTGAACAAGGCCTGAAAAAAGTATTTAATCTTTCGGACCTGGAAAAAGGAAACTACAATTTCATGGTGAAATGCGGGAACAAAAGATTAAATACTTCAGTAAATCTGAAAAAAGACAATATCCAGGTTGGGCCAACCGTGGTTATTTCTGAACCGTTTTTCAATTTCAGGAACAACATGCTTTACATTACATACCTGAATGTGCCGAAACACAATGTATATGTAAACATTTATAAAGACGGAAAACATTACACAGGCCTTTATCTTGGCAAAGAGTTCGATTTGCAGAAATGCATTGATTTTAATTCGGCCGCTTCTGGCACTTACGATATTGTGCTGACCGGAAGTTCAGATTCGCATTTATACACTTTAACCAGATAAAATTACCTCAGCGGTTTTGTAACCAATTGCCGGCTGGTTGTTTCGATTGATGAACCGAAACTTCCGGCCGGTTTTCTTTTGGTTATGCCAAGTGCCAGGTTAAATACAAATATTTGACGGTTCAGAAGAGAGAGAATGATATTTCACTGCCCGATTCAGAATATCTGCTTTTTTCTGCATTTTTTCTTTTATAAAATTAGATGATGTTTGCAAACTATTATTTTTATCGTCACTAAACTATGGCAATATGAATATTGAAGAGCTCCGCGAATACTGCCTTTCTTTAAAGGGCGTTACCGAAGATTTTCCGTTTGATGCGGAAACTCTTGTTTTTAAAGTGGCCGGGAAAATGTTCTGTCTGACCAATCTCGAGGGTCCGTTTACCATCAACCTGAAAAACGAACCTGAAAAAAATATTGAATTGAGAGAGGAACACAACGAAATAAAGCCTGGGTACCACATGAGCAAATTACATTGGAACACCCTTGAAATGACCGGACGGCTTTCGGATGATTTTGTGAAAACGCTCATTGACGAATCGTACGATCTGGTAGTGATGAAGCTGAACCACAAGGAACAACAAAAACTGAAAAATTATTGATCAAAAAATGAAAACAGTATTTTCCTTCATTTTACTTATTCTGGCAACCTCGGTGGTTGCACAGGAAGAGAAAGAAAATTTCACCATCATAAAAGAAGTGAAACATTTGCCGGTTATCAGTCAGGGAAGTACCGGAACTTGCTGGAGTTTTACCACCACCAGTTTTCTGGAGGCGGAAATTATCAGAAAAGGCTACCCTGAAACGGATCTGTCAGAAATGTATTTTGTGTATCATGGTTACCTGAACAAGGCAAAACAGTACCTGTATTACCAGGGAAATAATAATTTCGGACAGGGTGGACAGGCACATGATGTGACGGATGTGCTGCGTGTGGACGGAATGGTAACTTACGAAACCTATGAAGGTGAAAAGGTGGATGGAAAATACCAGCACCGGGATCTGGTGAAAGAATTGAAAGATGAAATTGACACGCTGAATAAAACACGAAAAGATTTCAGTGTTGACAACCTTGAATCTTTTGAGTCGATTCTGAAAAAGCACATTGGCAAAATTCCCGGCAAAATAAAAACTGAAAATGGGAAGGTAACTCCGGTTGAATTTGTGAACCAGTTTAACCTCAATCCCGATGATTATGTGGAAATTACCTCCTATTCACATCATCCGTTTTACCAGCCATTTGTGCTCGAAGTTCCTGACAACTGGGCTCATGCATTGTATTACAATGTACCGGTTGATGAGTTGATTGAAATAATGTACCACGCCATTAACACAGGTTACACAATTGCCTGGGATGGAGACACCAGCGAAAAGACTTTTATGCATAAGAAAGGAAAAGCGGTTGTTCCGGAAGATCAACAGGTAAGAATAACCCAGGAACTCAGACAGGAAACCTTTCTGAACCGCACGACTACCGACGACCATCTGATGCACATCGTCGGTACATCGAAAGACAGCAACGGAACCAATTGTTTCTATACCAAAAACTCTTGGGGACAAACCAGCAACGAATATGGCGGCTATTTGCACATGACTGAAGATTATGTGAGGCTAAAAACCATTGCGATTATGGTTCACAAAGATGCAATTCCGGAAAAAATGAAAGAAAAACTAAGACTGCAATGAAAAAATATGTATTGAAATCGGAATACATAGAACTGGTAAAGCTTATCAAACTATTGGGTTTGGCTGAAACTGGAGGTCATGCAAAAAACAGGATTGAGGCAGGTGAAGTAAAACTGAACGGCTTAACAGAATTCAGGAAACGGGCAAAACTGAGAAATGGCGATCTTGTGGATGTTGCGGGTGTACAAATAAAAATAGAGGAAGGCAATTGAAAGAAATAAAAAAACCGGGCTTTTGGCTCCGGTTTGTCGGGTTAAATCTGTTTCAGGGTTACGCTGTCTTTCCCAGGTACTGAACGGTTTTTTCCACATTATCCAGCTTAACCAGTTCTTCGTCTTTGATAGAAATATTAAATATTCCTTCAAGAAAATAAGCAAACACCGACCAGTCGGTGGCATCGAACTGCAAATCACTGTTGTAAGTGGAATCAGGCTTGATGTTCCTTTTCGGAACACCCGTTTTTCTTAAAACCCGGTAAAGATTTCTCCTGATTTTCTTTTCTTCCATTGTTTCAATTTTTCAAAAAAGCCGAACAAATAATTCGACGGGTCAAATATATGAATAATTAATTTTCTGATTTTGTGGTTAACACTTATTAACGCAGTAAATATTTCGTATTGTTCAGTATTACAGCATTATAACTTGTCATGGGTATTTTTGATGGGATATAATTTAATATTCAATTAAACAAATAATGGCAATTGATTTTATCATCAACTTTTTATCTTTACGCTGCTTTAAAACAGTTAAAACACTGTTTATCATTATTAATTGTAATTAAATAATAGACTGAATACGAAAATGAATACAATCCGATTTTTTGTTTTGCTACTTTTTCTGGGTATTGTAATTGGCTGTGGTGGCAGCGGAAATAAGACCGATGAGAAATTGGTCATCATTAAAACCGAATTCGGCGATATAAAAGTGAAATTGTACAACGACACACCCAAACACCGCGACAATTTTCTGAAACTGGTTGACGAAGGTTTTTATACTGATTTACTATTTCACCGGGTTATCAAACAGTTTATGATTCAGGGGGGTGATCCGGCTTCCAAAAATGCTGCTCCCGGAATACAGTTGGGTGGCGGAAGTCCCGGATATACCATTCCGGCCGAGATTTTGCCCAATCATCATCACAAAAAAGGGGCGTTGGCGGCAGCACGTTTGGGTGGTCCCAAAAACCCCATGAAAGAATCGAGCGGATCGCAGTTTTATATTGTGCAGGGTTTGGTTTACCGTCCCGGTCAGCTTGATACATTGGAAATGAAGATGAATGCCCAGCGGAAAGATCAGTTGCTGAGAGAAAGTTTCGATGCGAATAAGGCGAAATTTAACGAATTGCAAAGCAAAAACGACAAAGCCGGGTTTGACCTGCTGGTGGCACAACTTCGTGAAAAAGCCGACAGTTTATATGCTACAAAATCGCCATTCAAACTGACTCCCGAACAGCGAAATGATTATACAACAATTGGCGGCTATCCTTCGCTTGATGGTGAATACACTGTTTTTGGTGAAGTAGTGGAAGGACTGGATGTGGTGGATAAAATTGCAACTGTTGAGACAGACCGCACGAACCGGCCCGTCAAAGATGTTAAAATGAAAATAGAACAGGTAAAATAGCATGGTCAGGACATTACTTTTTCTGTTTCTTTTTCCGTTGTTGGTTATTTCAGGTTTTTCGCAAACAAAAACGGTTGAAATTGCTACTAATCTTGGAACCATGCAATTCAGGTTGTACGACGACACCCCAAAACATCGCGATGCATTTATACAACTTGCTAAAGAAGGATATTTCAATGGAACACTTTTTTACCGGGTTTTGAAAGATTTTCTGATTCAGGGTGGTTCTCAAAGTTCGAAAAATGCAGCGCCCGGTAAACGAATTGGTTATGGCGACCCGGATAAAACGGTTGACGATGAAATCCTGAAACACTATTTTCATAAAAAGGGGGCTCTCTGTGCGCCACGCCAGCCCGATGAAATCAACCCGTTCAAACAATCGGATATATCACAATTTTATATTATCGAAGGGAAAGTTTATACAACAGGTGAACTCGACACACTGGAATTGGCGGTGAACCGGCCAATCAGGAATAAAATCACAACGGATGTGATGACACCTGAGATCAGGGAAAAACTGAAAAAACTCAAAGAAGAGAAAAAAGTCACTGAATTCAGGGATTTGGCGCAACAGATAAAAGACAAAATTGAAACACAATTCAACCTGAACCCCAACATTCTGATTTTTACCGAACAACAACGAAATGCTTACACAACTGTTGGTGGCTACCCCGATTTGGATGGCAAGTACACCATTTTTGGCGAATGTATTGCAGGGTTTGAGGTAATCGATAAAATTTCGGTGTTAAAAACGGATAAAAACGACCGACCACTGGCAGATGTAAAAATAATCTCAGTAAAAATTCTGAATTAAAAATGAAAGGATTGATTTTTTCAATATTGCTGATTTCTATTCTCTTCTCGTGTGGGAAAAAAGTGGAAAATAAAGCGGAACCTGTTGCACAGACACAAGCTGCCCAGAATCAGGCCGGAGAAGAATGGGAAGCTGTAAGAGGTTCGATTGTAAAATTCGATTCGTTTGATGGTGACCGGATTCTGGAATCAGGACAGGGGTTTTTTATCGATAATAACCTGATTGTTACAACGTATTCGCTGGTGAAAAGCGCAACAAAGATTGTTTTCTCTCCTTTAAACGAGGATAAAAAGTACACGGCGCAGAAATATGTGGCGGTTGACAGAATCAACGACCTGATAATCATTCAATGCGACAGCATTTTGCGGTCGCCACTTGAATTGTATCTCGATTCAGTTCCGCAATCGGCTAAAAGCATGTATATTCTGGCTGAATCGGGGAAAACCGTTCAGCTATTTACGGGCAAAGTCTTGAATCGCGCCAAAGTAAAAGGCAACGAGGTTTTCAGGATCACCAACCGGGTGCGGAAATCATTCTTCGGAATGCCCGTTTTCTTGTCGAACCGGAAAGTACTTGGTACGGCATACTCAGCCGTTGAGAATTATGAAGAACAAAGTTTTGCCATTCCTGCCGATTATATTGCCGAACTATACAAAACAAGAAGTAAAACTCCTTCAAACTTATCTTCGCTGAGCAGGGTTGATGAAAAAACTGCTGCTGAAAACCGGAATATCAAAGGGCTGGTTCTGGAAACGTCGATGGGCGATATCACCATCCGGCTGTTTAACGAAACACCCGAATACAGGGACAATTTTATCCGGCTTGCAAAAGAGAAATATTTTGATGGCTTGCTGTTTCACCGGGTAATTGCTGAGTTTGGCATACAAAGCGGGGCACCCGATTCAAGAAATGCAAAAAAAGGAGATGTGATTGGTTATAAAGGGCCGGGTTATACACTGCCTGCCCATTTTCTGCCGGCATTGTACCACAAACGCGGAATGATTGGTTCGCCACGAAAACCCGACACGAAGAACGAAAGACTCCGCTCCGATGGATCGCAGTTTTATATTGTTACCGGCCGGAAATACCATGACAAGGAATTGGATGAAATCGAAAAAAAGAACAACTATAAATTCACTGCTGAGCAGCGCGAATTTTACAAAACCGTCGGTGGTTCGCCACATCTCGATGGTTCGTACACCATTTTTGGTGAAGTGATTTCGGGGATGGAAATTGCTGACGAGATTGTAAAAGCTGAAACCGACAATGAGTGGCGGCCTCTGAATGACATCCGGTTAAAGCGGGTCAGGATTCTAAAATAATCAACTGAAAATCTCTGCCATTTCCATCCCGTCCCTGAGCCAGAAAGTTTTTAAACCGGCTTTTTGCGCTCCTTCAATGTTTTTTTCGAGGTCATCCACAAAAAGCGATTCTTCCGGTTTTACACCCGAAAGTTCAATCACTTTCAGATACGAGTTTACATCGGGTTTGCCGAAGTGGATTTCGTGTGAATAAAAGTCTTTGACAAAAAGCGATGGAAATTCAAATCCGAAATCTTTTCTGAATTTTTGGTGCAGCCTTTCGATGTGAATTTGGTTGGTGTTGCTGAAAAGATAAACTTTATAGTTTTCGGCCAGTTTCTGCAAAACTTCAACGCGCGAAGCAGGAATGTCTTTAATCATCGCATACCAGGCATCTTCAATCTGAAGATCAGTGATTTCGGGATTGTTGAGAATTTTCCTGACTTTGTTACAAAACTCAGTCGGCGTGATTTTACCGGTTTCCAGTTCATAAAAAACCGGGTCTTTGTAAACCAGTGCGTGGTCGAGAACATTTCCGTTAAACCCGAGGTTCCTGAATGCTTCGATGGTTGCATTAAAATCGAGATTCAGGAGCACTTTTCCCAAATCAAAAATGATGTTTTTTATATTTGTCAAATCAGGTTTCATAATTTGTATCTGAGCCTGCAAATTTAAATTTATTAATCAGTCGGCCTTGAGAATAGAAGGAAAACAATACCAGACCATCTGGATAAAATCGGGAGATAACCGGGTTGTTCAGGTAATCGATCAGCGAAAACTGCCTTTCAGTTTTGAGATTTTTGAGATAAAAACCACCGGCGATGCCTGTTTTGCGATTAAAGAAATGGTGGTGCGTGGCGCGCCGCTTATTGGAGTTACCGCGGCTTACGGAATGTATCTGTCGTTTTTCGAGTTTGATGAAGAAAACGATTTTGCTGGTTTTATTAATCGGAAAGCTGGCGAATTGAAAGCAACCCGTCCAACTGCTGTAAATTTGGCTTTTGCTGTTGATGAAATAAAAAACTTCATACTGGAAAATCAACACCGGAAAGATTTGCCGGAAATTGTTCTTGCAAAAGTGGAAGAACTGAAACAACTCGAAATCAGTTATTCCGAAAAAATCGGGGAATACGGTTTGAAAATTATTGAAGACATCTACAAAAGAAAGCGGCAGACTGTCAATATTCTTACCCACTGTAATGCCGGCTGGCTGGCGTGTATTGATTGGGGAACGGCAACCGCCCCCATTTACAAGGCTTTCAGAAAAGGAATTCCGGTGCATGTTTGGGTTGACGAAACAAGACCCCGAAACCAGGGTGCGCGTTTAACCGCATTCGAACTGGTTGAAGAAGGAGTGCCGCACACCGTAATTCCGGATAATACTGGTGGCCACCTGATGCAACACAAAATGGTGGACCTTGTGATTGTGGGCAGCGACCGCACCACTGCAAACGGCGATGTGGCCAATAAAATCGGAACTTATCTGAAAGCACTGGCAGCATTTGATAACGACATTCCGTTTTATGTTGCGTTGCCCTCCTCAACTTTCGATTTTACCATGAACGACGGATTAACCGAAATTCCCATTGAACAAAGAAACCCTGAAGAAGTAACAGAAATGGAAGGAGTTGTCGATGGGAAAATTCAAACTGTAAGAATTATTCCTGAAAAAAGCCCGGTTGCTAATTATGGTTTTGATGTTACTCCTGCAAGATTGGTAACCGGGTTGATTACTGAAAGGGGAATTTGTAAGGCAACACGTAAAGATATTTTGAGACTTTTTCCTGAAAAACAAAAATAAACTGAACACATGAAAATAGCAATCATTGGAGGTTCGGGTTTCGAAAACCCTGATTTGTTAAAAGATCAACAAGAAGTAAAAGTTGAAACACCTTTTGGAGAACCTTCATCGACTTTTAAAACCGGAAAAATAGGGGATGTTGAAGTGGTTGTGTTGTCTCGCCACGACCGCAATCATTCCATTCCACCAACACAGGTAAACAACCGTGCCAATATCTGGGCCATAAAAGAACTGGGTTGTACCCATATTCTGGCCACCACAGCCTGCGGCAGTTTGCGCGAAGAAATAAAAAGGGGAGACCTTGTGATTCTGGATCAATTTATTGATTTTACCAGGCACAGAGTTGTCAGTTTTTATGAGGAGTTTGACCACGGAAACCTGAAACACACGCCGATGGCCGATCCTTTCGACAAATTTTTGCGTGAAAAGCTGGTTGCCAAAGCTAAAGAACTGAATCTCAGTTTTCATTCAAAAGGAACAGTAATCACCATCGAAGGTCCCCGTTTTTCAACCCGTGCCGAATCAAATATGTTCCGGATTTGGGGTGCCGATGTTATCAATATGTCGGTTGCACCAGAGTGTATCCTGGCCAATGAACTCGAAATTCCGTATGCGGCCATCGCACTCAGCACCGATTACGATTGTTGGAAAACAGACGAAGAACCAGTTACCTGGGAAGAAGTGCTGAAGGTTTTTAATAGCAATGTTGAAAATGTAATCGGGCTGATTTCGGCGACTGTAAATAGTTTCTAATGCCTGTTTATTTATCACTACTGTCTGGTAAATTTTGATGAGATTCCTCTCTCGTCTGAGACGAGATCGGAATGAACTGTGTTAAAAAGCAAATTTAAAATGATAATTTTTTTCATATTC
>CAZXVT010000036.1:0-30630 GCA_964644015.1 uncultured Maribellus sp. | reverse complement strand
GAAAAGGATTAACATGAATTAAAGATTGTTTTAACTTAAAAATTTGAAAACCATGAAAAAATTATTTTTTGTATTAGCACTTGTTGCTGTTTACGGTGTATCGATGGCAGCAAATAATACAGTTGTTACAAGCAGCTTAAATGCACAGACGACCATAGTCGCGCAGGCTGATGACAACCAGATGGATGCACCAAATATTGAAAAAGAAAAAGCTAAAGAAAGCAAAGCAACTGCAAGCGATTCAAAAGCTAAAGCCGAAGGATCTGCTGATGCAAAGGCAAAAGGCGAAGGCTGCAGCGGTGAAGCAAAAAAAGAATGCGGCTCAAGCTGCGGTGAAAAGAAAAAATAAAATCCTTAGTTTCTTTCAGAAAACAGGCTGTCACAAAATGACAGCCTGTTTTGTTTAACCACTTGTCATTTATATACTTTTTTTCTTATATTGCCTCCGAATTTTTATAAATCCAAAAAAACTGAAAACATGAAAAAGGTAATTATCGTTTTAGTATTAATCGCTGTTTATGGAATTTCTTTATCCACTGCATCGGCAAATACAACAACAAAGGCTTCTTCCACTGTTGTTATGCAAGCCAGTGACGATTTAATGATTCCGGCTGTTGATGATGAAAAAAAGAAAGATGCAAAAAAAGAAGCAGCCACAACCGCTGGCTGTTGTGCCGACAAAGCAAAATCGGCAGATGCAAAAGCCTCAACCGGTTGCACTGACAGCCAAAAGAAAAGTTGTGCAGCTTCTGGCAAATCATGCGGTAGTGAAAAGAAAACGCAGGAAAAAAAGTAACATTTTTTATACCATGAAGAGGGTGCCAACAGCGCCCTTTTTTTATGTTCTAAGTTGGCGGGGTGCTGACTTATTTGTACTTTTCCCAAAGAACATTTGCTGATGAAAACACCAAAATCTTTTCGCATTCACATTGGTATTTTTGGCCGAAGAAATACCGGAAAATCAAGCATTCTGAATACGCTGACAAACCAGGAAGTTTCCATAGTTTCTGATATTGCCGGCACAACGACCGACCCTGTTGAGAAACCTATGGAACTTCTGCCACTCGGTCCGGTACTTTTTATCGATACTGCCGGTATTGACGATATTGGGTTGTTGGGAGAAAAAAGAATTGCCAAAACAATGGCCGTCTTCGACAGGACTGACCTGGGTATTCTGGTTAGTAATTTTGAAGATTGGGGTGATTTCGAACAAAAAATCGTTGCTGAGTTTACAAATCGGGATATACCATTTTTGGTGATTTTGAATAAGGCCGATCTTTATTCTGAATCAGAAATAATGCTAAGTCAGTTAAACAATGAAAAAATCAGTTTTGTAAAAACATCCGTTACTAAAAACACCGGAATTGATGAACTCAGGGAACTTCTGTTAAAAAAGGCCCCTTCTGATTTTATTGAGAGACCCACCATTTTATCAGATTTGGTTGGTCCTGGTGAAACAGCTATTTTGGTAGTACCCATCGACAAGGAAGCACCAAAAGGAAGATTGATTCTTCCGCAGGTGCAAAGTATCCGCGATTTGCTGGACAACGATTCAATGGCACTTGTGGTAAAAGAACGCGAGTTGAAAGCTGCGCTGAACAATTTAAAACGAATGCCAAAACTGGTTGTAACCGACTCTCAGGCATTTCTGAAAGTGGCAGCCGATACTCCCCCTGATATTCAACTGACCTCATTTTCCATATTGTTTGCCCGTTTTCAGGGCGATTTATGTGAAATGGTTCGTGGAGCCATGACCATTGACAAGCTAAAAACCGGCGACCGGATTCTTATCGCTGAAGCCTGTTCGCATCATCCGATTGGAGAGGATATCGGAACTGTAAAAATTCCCCGCTGGCTTACTCAGTACATAGGTGGTAAGCTTCAGATAGACCATTATCGAGGCCACGATTTCCCTGAAAATATTACAGATTATAAACTTATAATTCATTGTGGAGCGTGCATGTGGAACCGGAGAGAGATGCTTTCGAGAATAATGAAAGCAAAGCAATTCAATGTTCCGATTACCAATTATGGGTTGACAATAGCCTATTCTCTGGGAATTTTTGAAAGGGCGCTCCAACCTTTTTCTGCAGCCCTGGAAGTTTTCAAAACATCAAAATAAGCAATCATTCTGTTCTACTGAAGAAACCAAAGAAATCAATTCTTCCCTTTGCATCTTTTTTCAGCAGTTTCAACTGTTCTGAGCCGGCATCAAATTGAAAAGTCAGGTATTTTTCCTGTTTTTCGTTATTTGTTAATGTCACAAAATTCCGTTTTCTGAACCAGTTTCCCCTTTCAAAATTTCTGAAGATCTCAATTTTCAGATTTTCATTGATGGTCAATGTATTATCTACATTAAACTCTATCAACATTTTATTTTTAATCAATTGTAATTCAGCTTCTTTAATATTGATAAGATCAGCCCCAGAATCATAATAATATTCAAAAAGTTGCCATTTCCCGGGCAGCATTTTTGACGGGCGGGCAAACATTTCACCCGCTTTCAGCCAATTTCTAATTTTTTTGAAGCTGATTTTATTTTCCATAACAAAAGTTGCAACGGAATAATAGACCATATTTTTGGGGAAAGGTTTAAAAACAAAAAAGGACAACTTTCGTTATCCTTTTCGTGGGCGGTGAGGGATTCGAACCCCCGACCCTCTGGGTGTAAACCAGATGCTCTGAACCGACTGAGCTAACCGCCCCTATATTTTATTTTTCTGAACCTGCTTTCCGTTTCTGGAAAAGCGTTGCAAATATAAAACCTATTTTCAGTTCTGCAAACATTTTTATTTTTTTTGCTGTAAAATTTCTGCCACCACAAAATTGCTTCCTCCAATAAAAATAAGGTCATTTTTATCGGCGTTAGTTACTGCTGCCGTAAACGCCTCCTTTACAGAAGGATAACTTCCGCCATTCAATCCAATTAGATTCGCCTGCTCAGCCAGAATTTTTTCATCGAGTGCCCGCGGCAGAGCAGCCCGTGTAAAATAATAGGTTGCTTCCCGCGGCAAAAGTTGCAAAACATGCACAATATCTTTATCAGCCACCATCCCGAAAACAATATGCAAACTTTTGTAAGCAGTATTTTTAATCTGGTTGACGATCATTTTTATCCCATCTTCGTTGTGCCCTGTGTCGCAAACTATCAGCGGATTGTTGCCGATAATCTGCCAGCGCCCCATTAAATCCGTTGAACTCGCAGCATTTTTTAATCCATCATAAATACTTTCCATGGAAATCTCCCAACCATTCTCCTGCAGGATTTCAATCGTCTTCAAAACTGTTGGAATATTTTTTTGCTGATAGTATCCTAATAAATCAACTTTTACATCCTGCAAAGCTGGCATTCCATTTTTTGAAATATGGAGAATCTGCCTCCCATCCATACTCAACATTGAATATTCAGTTTTATACTCAGAATCAGCAAAATAAACAGTGGAATTTTTGTTTTTACCAACATTTCTGAAAACGGGTTCAGTTTCAGGGTGCGTTTCTCCGATAACAACGGGTACTTCCGGTTTTATGATTCCGGCCTTTTCACCGGCAATTTTTTCCAGTGTATCACCCAGAAGCTGAACATGGTCGTAACCAATGTTTGTAATTACGCTTATTTCAGGAGTAATAATATTGGTTGAATCAAGCCGGCCGCCAAGACCAACTTCAACAATCGCAATATCTACTTTTTGCCTCGAAAAATAATCAAACGCCAACGCCACCGTGAGTTCAAAAAACGACGGTTCAATATTCCACAGATTTTGCCCAACAGCATGTTTTTCAACCCAGTCGGTTACTTCCTGTTCCGAAATCATTGCTCCGTTCACCCTGATTCTTTCCCTGAAATCGACAAGATGCGGGGAAGTGTAAAGTCCGGTTTTATACCCCGCCTGCTGAAAAACTGCAGCCAGCATGTGTGAAACAGAACCTTTCCCATTGGTTCCGGCAACGTGAACAGTTTTAAAATTGCGATGAGGATGACCAAAATATTCATCCAGTAAAAGAGTATTATCCAGGCTGTTTTTGTACGCTGCCGGCCCGATCCGGTGAAACATGGGCAAACGGGCGTACAAAAAATCAAGTGTTTCTGTGTAAGTCACGATCAATCTTTTTTATCAACTGAAGTAAGTTAATTAATTCCCAAAGCTTCATTCAGGAAGACAGGCAAATTTATATACATTTAGAAAATTCAAATTCCTAAAAATGCTTAGTACAACAAAGAAAAGCAAAATCTTCATTCTCGACACTAATGTGATTTTGCACGACCACACCTGCATTTACCAGTTCCAGGATAATGACATTATCCTTCCGATAACTGTACTTGAGGAACTGGACAAATTTAAAAGAGGAAACGATCTCATTAATTTTCAGGCTCGTGAATTCACACGATTACTTGATGAAATTGTGGGAGATGAACTATTTAACGGCGGAAAACTGCTTGGGAAGGGCTTGGGAAAACTCCGGATTGAAACCGGAAAACCTTTTTCTGATGTTCTGAAAGAATCTTTCAGGGAAGATATTCCCGACCACCGTATTCTAGCAATTGCCGACTATACTTCAAAAGCCTATCCAAAGCGGAAAACTATTCTGGTCAGTAAGGACATTAACCTGAGGATGAAAGCCAAATCACTGGGGATTCAGGCAGAAGACTACAAAACCGACCAGGTAAAAGATGAAAGTATTCTCGACAAAACTGTCTCAACTTTTGACAACTTCCGCGATGATCTGATTGAAGTTTTATACAACCAGGGCTCTATTTCAACCGATGAAGTAAAGCCCGGTTTTATTCCTGAGGCGAATGAATGCTTTATTTTCAAAGGAAGTTCGTCGAGTGCACTGGCCCGTTACGATGTGAAATCTAATCGTATTTACAGGATAGAAAAAAAGCCTGCATACGGAATTAAACCGCGCAATGCAGAACAAACATTCAGTTTGAATATTCTGATGAATCCGGATATAAAACTGGTTGCACTCACCGGGAAAGCCGGAACCGGGAAAACCTTGCTGGCATTAGCAGCAGCAATAGAACAAAACAGGCAATACGAACAAATCCTGCTTGCCCGTCCTATTGTGGCACTCAGCAACCGTGACCTGGGCTATTTACCAGGCGATGCAGATGAAAAAATCAGCCCGTACATGCAGCCTTTATACGATAATCTCGCGGTAATCAAACACTCATTTAATCCGCGAAGCAACGAATACCTGTTAATTGAAGACATGCAAAAAGAAGAAAGACTGAATATTACGCCGCTTGCTTATATTCGCGGACGCAGTCTTTCAAATGCTTTTTTTATTATCGACGAAGCACAAAACCTGACACCTCACGAGATAAAAACCATTATTACCCGCGCCGGTGAAGGAACAAAAATGGTGTTTACCGGCGACCTGCAGCAAATCGACTCGCCCTACCTCGATATGAAATCGAACGGGCTGGCCTACATGACCGACAAAATGCGCAACCAGGATATTTTCGCCCATATCAACCTGGTAAAAGGAGAACGCAGCTATTTAGCCGAACTGGCAAGTAACCTGCTGTAAACAGATACTTTGCATTAAGCAGCTTTTTTCTACCTTTGCCGCTGTTTAGAATTATTCAATATAACAGAGATGGATTACAGGGGGAAGAAAGCTGCTTTTTTTACATTAGGTTGCAAACTCAATTTTTCAGAAACATCCACAATTGCCGGCTCCTTCAGGGAAGTGGGTTTTGAAAGGGTTGAATTTGACGAAAAGGCTGATGTTTATGTAATTAACACCTGCTCGGTTACCAACCAGGGCGACAAGGAAAGCCGCAACATCATCCGGAAAGCAGTTAAAAAGAATCCCAACGCTATGGTGATTGTGGTCGGTTGTTACTCTCAGCTCAAACCCGAGGAAGTGGGTCATATTGAAGGCGTTGACCTGGTTTTGGGAACACAGGAAAAGTTTCACATTCCGGCCTATCTGGGCGATTTGCAAAAACGCGAAAAAACCGAAATTCAGACCACCCGGCTGGCCGATATAAAAAATTATCACAAAGCATTTTCGTGGGGCGACCGCACCCGCAGTTTTCTGAAAATTCAGGACGGTTGCGATTATTACTGCTCGTTTTGCACCATTCCGTATGCACGCGGGAAAAGCCGCAACGACACCATTGCCAACACCGTTGAACAAGCAAAAAGGGCAGTGGAAAAAGGTTTTAAAGAAGTGGTGCTTACCGGCGTAAACATTGGTGATTTTGGCAAATCAACAGGCGAAAACTTCCTTGAATTATTGCGTGCACTGGAAAAAACTGACGGATTACAAAGATTACGGTTAGGTTCTGTCGAACCCAATCTGCTGAAAGACGATATTATCCAACTGGTTTCTGAATCGAAAGTAATCATGCCGCATTTTCATATTCCGCTGCAGGCGGGTTCCGACGAGGTTCTTTCGCTGATGAAACGAAAATATTCAACCGAACTTTTTGCACGAAGAATACACAGAATCCGGGAAATTGTACCGCACGCTTTTATCGGGGTTGATGTAATTGCCGGAACCAATGGCGAAACCGAAGAACTTTTTGAGCAATCGTATAACTTCATCAACAGCCTTGAAATATCGCAGCTGCATGCTTTTACCTACTCGGAAAGAAGTGGTACACAAGCTTTGAAAATTCCGTGGAAAGTTGATCCTGCCGAACGGAAAAACCGCACCCAGCGTTATCTGAATCTCTCGGAGAAAAAATTGAGGGCCTTTTACGAAAAGCATTTGGGAACAATACAAACTGTTCTTTTCGAGGCTCAAAGCAACTCCGACCGAATGTCGGGTTTCACCGAAAACTATATAAAAGTGGAAACCAATCACAATGATCATCTTGACAATCAATTGCGAAAAGTTGTTTTGAAGTCGGTTTTGCCCAACGGAAACGTAGATATTGATTTTATGTAATTGAACCAAAAATCAGCAAAATGAATTATAAAGAACTTTGTTTCAGCGTTCAGGAAATTGCCCGCGAAGCCGGCAGCTTTATACGCACTGAAGGAGATAAAGTAACAACTGAAGACATTGAATTTAAGGACACTACAAGTCTTGTAACCTATGTTGACAAAACTGCAGAAGCCAACATTGTGGCAGCCTTGCGTAAACTGATTCCTGAAGCAGGTTATGTTACAGAAGAGGGAACTGCAGGTAGCAACAATGAAAAATTCACCTGGGTGATCGATCCGCTGGATGGAACCACCAACTTTTTGCATGGCATTGCGCCTCATTCGGTAAGTATTGGTTTGCTGGAAGATGGCATTCCTGTTTTGGGTGTTGTTTACGAAGTAAAACAGGACGAAATGTTTTACGCGTGGAAAGACAGCCCGGCATTTCTGAACGGGAAAGAAATTAGGGTTTCTCCCACAAAAGATCTTCAGAATGCCTTGATTGGAACCGGTTTCCCATATTACGATTTCGATCGGGTTGACAATTATATTGCTGCCATGAAAGAACTGATGCAAAAATCACGCGGACTCCGCAGATTTGGCTCTGCTGCAGTTGATCTTTCATACGTGGCAGCCGGACGTTTCAATGCTTTTTACGAACATGCACTTCATGCCTGGGATGTGGCTGCCGGTGCTTTTATCGTTCAGCAAGCCGGAGGAAAAGTCACCGATTTCAATGGTGGGCAAAACTGGCTTTTTGGTGGCGAAATAGTTGCTGCGGCGGATAATATTTTTGATGATTTTTACGGCATTGTCAAAAAACACCTCGGGAAATAAAACTCCCTTTTCACCTATAAAAAAGTGTATTTTCAGGGCAAATTGCATTTTTTAACATGCATTTATTATACATTTCAGGTTCGCTCCTGTCAAATATTTCGGGAATTTGTAAATTGCAAAAAACTTCAATCAAATGGCTGAAAAGGAAATTGCACTGTTGCAGGAGCAAATAACAAGGTTGGGTGACCGGAAATTTGATCTGGAAGCCTGGAAAAACAGCACACTGATTTATCTTGAAAGAATTTTCGGAAAAGAGAGTTCAAAACTGAAAATGATCCGTGAACTGGCTTACGATTATTCGAGTTGGAACCTGCGTGACACGGCCGCTACCGGAAAAACCGGTGCAAAAGATCCGGTATTGTTGCAAGCCGAAGAAATACTGACAGCAACGATTACAGAATTAAAAACACTCGGACTACCAGAATTAAAACAGGGGAAAAATGAACTCTGGGAACTTTTAAGTGAAGACCTGACCGGAAAAAAACTACACGAGCTTGAAATACTTGCTGCAACCAGCGAGCCGGAAAGAGTGGAAAAAATGAAAACAATTCTGGAAGAGCTTGGCAAAGAACGGTTGTCGGCAATCCTTATTAAAATACTTACCAACTGACGTCAATGATCAGAAAACCAAAGACAGCCATAGTTATTCTGAACTGGAACGGACAGCAAATGTTCAACACTTTTCTGCCTTCGGTAATCGAACATTCAAACCCCGAAACAAGTGAAATCATAGTGGCAGACAATGGCTCGACAGACGAATCAGTTGAGTATCTGAAAAAAAAATTTCCTTCGGTAAAAATTATACAACTGTCTGAAAATTTTGGTTTTGCTGAAGGTTACAACCAGGCTCTGAAACAGGTGGAAGCCGACTTTTTTGTATTACTGAATTCAGATGTAAAAGTAACCCCTCACTGGCTTGATAGCTGTATTAAGCTTTTTGAACAAGACGATACAATTGCCGCCATTCAGCCTAAAATACTGAGCTACAATAAACCCGATGAGTTTGAGTATGCCGGAGCTGCCGGTGGTTTTATCGACAGATATGGTTACCCGTTTTGCCGCGGACGGATTCTGAACAGAATTGAAAAAGATACCGGTCAATATAATTTATCGTCACCAATTTTCTGGGCCTCAGGTGCGTGCATGTTTATCAGAAGCAGTGCTTTTAAAGAAACTGGCGGTCTGGATGGCGATTTTTGGGCACACATGGAAGAAATTGACCTTTGCTGGCGGTTAAAAAACAGTGGCCACAAAGTGGTTTATCAACCTGAAAGTGTGGTTTATCACTTAGGTGGCGGAACACTTTCGTATGGAAGCCCGAGAAAAATCTATCTGAATTTCCGCAACAACCTTTGGATGCTTTTCAAGAATCTGCCGAAACATCAGTTTAAGAGAGTTTTTCTTGCCCGCATGATTTTGGACGGGGTAGCTGCGGTAAAATTCATCCTGGGATTCAATTTCAGGGAATTTTGGGCAGTAGTGAAAGCGCATTTTGCTTTTTATAAAAACCTGGGCAAACTGATTGAAAAAAGAAAACAGGTTCAAAAGTCAGTTTTGGTAAAAGAACACAACGAAGTTTACAGCAAAAGCATTATGTGGAAATTCTTTCTGGAAAAGAAACGTCGTTTTTCGGATCTCGGTTTTTCCCCCGAAAACTAAAAATCATTCAAATTCAATGTCATGCAAAAACTCACTTTCGAAGAAAAAATATACACCTACCACATTGATTTTGTGGGACATGTAAATAACATCAATTACATTACATGGATGGAAAACGGTCGTGTGAAACTTTTTGAAGCTGCCGGAATTTCTCTGTCGGATATGTTGGAAAAAGAAAACACACTTCCCATAATCACCGAAACACACATCCATTACAAAAGGGCACTTTACCTGAACAACCGCGTTTTTATTGAATCCTGGGTTTCGCAACTGAACAATGCATCGGCCATTTTGCAGTTCAGGTTTTATAACGAAAAAGGTGAATTGTGCACAACCGGCCACCAGAAAGGTTCGTTTATCGACAGCCGGACTATGCGGCCAATCAGAATTAATGATACTTTGAGATGTTGTTTCGAAAAATTTCTTAACGAAGAATAGTTCTAAATTAAAAATCCGTTTTACCTTTGCCCCGATATTTATGCAATGGGGTGTCTCGTTTAAAACGAGACTGAGATTATACTCAATGAACCTGATCCGGGTAATGCCGGCGTAGGGAGTGCAAAAGGAAGATTTCCTGCCTCATTGGTTAGTTCTAACCAATAATTTCTTAAAAATGAAAAAATGTTTTTTATGGCTGTTGATGCAGCTTTTTGTGTTGGCCGTTTTCGGGCAAATCACGCTTTCGGGAACTGTCACAGGTTCCGCCGAACCGCTTGCCGGAGCCAGTGTGGTGTTGAAAAACACAATGTACGGTATTTCGGCCAATGAAAAGGGTTACTTTGAATTCAGAAACCTGAAACCCGGACAATATGAAGTGTTGGTTTCGTTTGTCGGCTTTAAACCGGCTGAAAGAAAGATCGATTTAAAAACCAGCCAACAAATTGAAATTGAGCTGGAATCCGATGTAATTCTGACCGACGAAATCATGATTTCGGCTTTGATTGCAGGCGATAAAACACCGATGTCGTACCTGAATCTGAGAAAAGATGAAATTGAAAAGAAAAATATGGGACAGGATATTCCCTATCTTTTGCAACTCACGCCTTCGTTTGTGGCCACTTCCGACGCGGGTACCGGAATCGGTTATACCAATTTCCGGATCCGCGGCACCGATATGAACCGGATCAATGTGGCAGTAAACGGCATTCCGCTGAATGATGCCGAATCGCACGGAACCTGGTTTGTGGATTTGCCCGACATTGCCTCATCATTACAAAATGTACAGATTCAGAGAGGAGTCGGAACCTCGTCGAACGGAGCGGCTGCTTTTGGGGCAACCATCAACATGCAAACGAATAAGATTGAACCCGATGCGTACGCTGAATACAAAACAGCAGCGGGATCGTTTAATACTTTTAAAAATACGGTTAACGCCGGAACTGGCCTGATCAATAATAATTTTGCTCTTGATATCAGGCTTTCTGATGTCCGTTCCGATGGTTTTATCGACCGTGGTTCTGCCGACCTGAAATCGTATTTTATTTCAGGAGGTTATTATTCTGAAAAAACAATTTTTAAAGCGGTGGCCTTTTCGGGCTACGAAAGAACTTACCAGGCATGGAACGGGGTTCCCTCTGAATTGCTTACCACCAATCATACTTACAACAGCGCCGGCGAATACACCGACGAAAATGGGAATACAAAATATTACGCAAACCAGGTAGATGATTACCGGCAGGATCATTACCAGCTTCATTTTTCACATGCATTCAATCCGAAACTGAACCTGAATATTTCGTTTCATTTAACACACGGTGAAGGATTCTATGAAAATTACAAAGAAGATGAAGATTTGGCCGACTACCAGATTCCACCAGTTACAATTGGAGCAGAAACGATTGAAACCAGTGACCTTGTAAACCGGAAATGGCTTGACAATAATTTTTACGGAACCGTTTTTTCGCTGAACAAAAAAGGGGTGAAATCTGATTTTGTGTTGGGCGGCGGATACAGTATTTACGACGGAAATCATTTCGGGAAGGTTATCTGGGGACAGTTTATCGGAAATATTGACCCGGATCACGACTGGTATCGGAGCACCGGGCTGAAAAAGGATTTCAACATTTTTGCCAAATACAATTATAGTGTCACCGAAAAGCTGAATCTGTTTGCCGACCTGCAATACCGGAACATCAACTATTCAATCGACGGTATTGATGATGATTTACGGGATATTACACAGCAACACAAGTTTCATTTTTTCAACCCGAAAGCCGGGATTTTTTACCAGTTACAGTCCAACCAGGAGGTTTTCCTTTCGTTTGCAACAGCCAACCGCGAGCCTAACCGCGATAACTATGTAGATGCCGATCCGAATGGCAAACAACCCGTTCACGAAACGCTTTATGATTGGGAACTGGGCTACAACCTGAAATCAAAAACATTTTCTTTTTCGGGCAATTTATACTACATGAACTATAAAAATCAGCTTGTTTTAACCGGTGAAATCAACGATGTGGGCGCACCTGTAATGGTGAATGTGGACAAAAGTTACAGGGCCGGAATCGAACTTTCAGGTGGTATTATTATTACTCCCTGGCTACAATGGAACGCGAACACAACCATCAGCACCAACAAAATAAAGGATTTTACCGAATACGTTGATAATTGGGATACATGGGGGCAGGAAAGTTATTCACTCGGAACTACCAACCTTGCTTTTGCTCCAACATTTATCGGAAACAGCCGCTTTGAATTTGTTTTGCCGGGAGGTGTAAACCTTTCATTTATTTCAAGTTATGTAGGTAAACAATTCATCGATAATACATCAAACGAAGACAGAATTCTGAATCCGTGGTTTGTAAACAATCTGGCTGCTGATTACAGTTTCAGGACAGGGTTGTTTGACCAAATTACCATCCGGGCGATGGTTAACAATCTGTTTAATGAGCAATACGAATCAAATGCCTGGGTTTATTCCTATATCTATGAAGGAAACCGTTATAAAATGGATGGTTATTTTCCGCAGGCCGGAACCAGTTTTATGATCGGTGTTGATTTCAGATTCTGATTCTGCAGGAAAGATGCTTTGAATTCAAATCAGGGCATCTTTCTTTACTCCAGAATCACCTTGCCTTCGATTTCCACCAAAAGGTCGTTGCGGCAGATATCAGCAATGATATATACTACCGGCAGGTTCCCAAAATGCGATTTAAAGGTTTTGCGGATGGCCGCATAATCCTTTTTCTCTTTTATATAAACCCGTGCATGTCCATATTTAGGGGAAAGATTGCCAGTCGGTAATTTGGCAAGAACACTTTCCGAATAAAGTTGTTTGATGTTCTCGATCGTGATTTCTGTTTGTTTCGCCGGATCGTTAACTCCAACCGTGTGTTCTCCTCTGATTGAGGCAGTTCCTGAAATAAAAATGATCTTCTTCCCCAATAATTCAAGATAGCGCGCCCGTTCAAATTTCGGTGTTGTTTTAACCACACAGGCTTCACCAACCAAAACATCTTCACTATACGAGTGCGCCGCAATCTGAATTGGATTGTCAATTGGTTTTGTTACAAGAATGGCTGAATGAATGGCAATAAATTCAATAATAATTCCTCCCTGGTTCATGCCAATTCCTGTTGCAGCCGGGTAACCTTTCCCATCAAAACAATTCCCATAAAATGCCGACCTGACATTGTTGAACTCCTGGTAACGCTGTTCATTTTCATCGAAACCAAGAATATCTTCAATATAATTCCATTGTCGGATTATGGAATTAATCGGGAAACGGGCCCTGATAAATACATCACTGAGATGTTGAAATGCGAGATCAGAATTTTCCCTGCAATTTTCTGAAACAAATGACTGCACATTTCCGATCAGGATTCTGTTATTTCCGTTTTTGAACAATACAGCACCATTCTCACCATTTGAAACAGGTTCCGCGTTCCAGAGCTCCGGATCGTAAAAACAAACCTCCACAATTACTTTACCTGTTAGTGGCGGTTGGGCAATAACACTGATCAGTATATTACCCGGTAATTTTTTTCTGACGTCTTCGCAAACCTGATTCCTGATTTCTGCATAATGATCGCGGGTGACGGAATCAATAAAAAAATTGAGTTTAAAAATCTTTCTCCCCGAATTGATTCCAGCTATTTGTAAAAGACAACTCTGCAGTTCTTCTGTAAAAGTCCCACAAATTTTATCTGGTTTAATATAGATCCGGTCGCCGTTTAAAAAATGCATTATCTCTTAAAATGAAAGGTGCAAATATGGATGAATTTTCAGAAAAACCAATGTGTTACCTCATGTTTCACATTAGTAATTTCCTTCGTCTTTTGCTCCTTTCAAAACAGCTTCCGTCGATCCGATTCCCAGCCTGTCGGCACCCTGTTCCAGAAAAGCAACGGCGGTCTCCCAATCACGGATTCCACCTGAAGGTTTCACCATCATGCGGTCGCCCACTGTTTTTACCATCACTTCCACTATTTCAGGCGTGGCTTTTCCGGGGCCAAAACCAGTAGATGTTTTTACAAAATCGGCACCGGCTTCATCACTCAGCTCACAGGCTTTTGCCACTTGTTCGAGTGTCAGGTAGCCGCTTTCCTGGATTACTTTTACAAGCACACCATGACTGTGAGCAACTTCCACAACCGCTTTTATATCGTTGACAATATATTCAAAATCACCCGACAAGAATTTGCCAATATTCATCACCATGTCAATTTCATCGGCTCCATCTTCAATGGCTTGTTTTGCCTGAAATGCCTTCACTGGTGTTGCATCGGCACCATGCGGAAAACTGAGTACACACGATACTTTTACATCGCTGTTTTTCAGCAATTCTTTGGCGGCTTTAATATCACAGGGTTTCACACACATACTGAAAACCCCGTTTTCGATACACATTTTTGCGTTGGCAACCAGGTCGGCATCGGTTGAATCGGGTTTCAACACCGCATGATCGATGGTTTTTGCCACTTGTTCTACTGTAAACATTTATTCGGTAATATTTAAATCGTTAATTATTTCCAGTGCTTTTCTGACATCGGCATCCAGTACAAATAAATCAATCGCAGAGGCAGAGTCGGCAACAAAACCAGCTTTCAATCCCTGGGCAAATCCATCTTTCACGATGGGCACAATTCCGCCAGCTTCAAGTTCTGCCCGAACGTATTCAATTTCAACTACCGATCCGGTAAAAACCAGCACTAATTCATCTGTTTTGCTCATTTTTCTTCATTTTGTCAGTTTTCCATTTCCTTTAAAATCTGTTCAACCTGTTCGTTGGTTTTGGTGAGTTTATCTTTGCAGATTTTCAGCAAAACCGAAACACGCTGAACTTTTTCAGCAAGCTCATCAACATCAAGTTCTTCATTCTCAATTTTTTCGAGAATTTCTTCCACTTCTGCCATTGCCTCGCTATACGAAACTATCTTCTTTGTATTCATTTCTTTTCTTTTTTTGTAATCCGGCTTTCTAATGTTCCGTCTGAAAAATGCGTTTCAATTTGTTCTCCAATATTCAGATTTTCAACTGATTTTATGATTTTACCTTCTTTCAGCGTGATTGTGTATCCACGTTTTAACACATTCGCCGGACTGATTAATCGTAAAGTATTTTCGTTAAAATGCAACCGTTCTTTTTCTCTTTCCAGCATTTTTTCAGAGAGTTGACCAATCCGCTGATTCAATTGATCTGCAACCATTTTTCTCTTCAAAAATATACGCTGGATGTCGTGTTTTAAATATACAGTTTTCTGTTCAACTTCGTTTCGTTTTACCGTGAAGAGCACCTTCAGTGCCGGAAGTATCTGGTTTTTCAGTCTGGCTGATTGTTGTTGTTTCAGCATTGAAAAATGACGGACACTGTATAACATCCGGGTTCCTGTTTTTCCCAACTGACTGTTTTTTGATGAAATATAAGATTTTACGATGTAGCTAAGACTTGTAGCTGCCTCTTCAAGTTCGTTCTGTTTTTCTGTTAAAATTTCCCTGGCATATTGAATGATTCTTGATTCAATCTCCCTGAGTTTAATGCCAAACCTGTCCACACCGGTAATTAAGAATTCTGCCACGGCAGTAGGGGTTTTTAACCGGGTGTGTGCCACCAGGTCGATGATCGTGTCATCTTTTTCGTGACCAATTCCGGTAATTACAGGTAATGGGAATTGTGTAACATGAAAAGCCAAATCATAATTGTCAAAACTGCTCAGGTCTGCAGTAGCTCCCCCTCCCCGAATAATCACCACTGCATCGAAAAAATCCTCGTACCGGTAAATTTTCTCCAGGGCGCTGATAATCGTGGGAACCGTTTCAACACCCTGCATTGTTGCCGGGAAAAGTTTTGTATAAAATTTATATCCCTGCTGATTATTTTGCAACTGGTTGATAAAATCCTGGTACCCGGCAGCTGTTGCCGACGAAATGACTGCAATTTTCTGAGGCACAAACGGCAAATCAAGTTCACGGTTCATATCGAAAATACCTTCGGCTTTTAGCCGGTTGATGATTTCATTCCGCTGCAAGGCCATGTCGCCCACCGTGTAAACCGGGTCAATATCACGGATATTCAGACTTAAACCAAATGAAGGATGAAACTCAACAGAAACCTGGACAAGAATTTTAATTCCCTGCGAAAAGAGCTGGCCGGTGGTAGTTTCAAAATAGGGTTTCAACATCCGGAATGTGTAAGACCAGATTGTGGCGCGTGAACGGGCAACAATTTCGTTCCCCTGTTTTTCAATCAGTTCAAGATAACAGTGTCCGTTCCGGTTTTCCTTTAATTCGCTGATTTCGCCGATCACCCAAACGCCAACAGGGAAAGCACCTGCCAGTACTTCAGCAATTTGTTTATTCAATTCCGAAAGGGTGAGCTTCTGATCCATCCAACTATTGAATTTTGCTGAGTTTAAAAGTTTCGGTTTCACCTTCAGTACTGATTTTCAGAATCAATAATCCAGCCGGAAGCTGGTTTAATCCCTCAAGAACAATCTGATTTTCGCCCGGCACAACCTTTTTCATCAATATTTTGCCTTCAACAGAAAAGATACAGAGTTCTGTTGTAGCACCCATAGAACCCCTTATTTTCTGTATTATCAGTTTTTCAGCCACCGGATTTGGAAAAACCGACCAGCTTCCATTTTCTTTAAAATCGGAAACACTGAATGGGAAATAATTCCACCATGCCTTTTTAAAATCTGGTACACCGTATCCTAATCTGACATCGGGATTTGCATAAAGATGACTGAACTTTTCGATGGTCTTTTTTATTTCAGCAGCCGGCACATGCCTGACGGACTGCCAGTAACAAGCCACCATTCCGGCCATTACCGGCGATGAAAACGATGTTCCGTTTGCATAACCTAAAGTTCCATTGCTGAGTTGCATATAAGTATTCCAGCCAATTGCCGAAACATTGGGTTTTGTTTGCCCGCCGAATGCCGGACCAAAAGATGTAAATGGTGCTGCAACAGTATCTTTGTTCATGGCCCCCACCCCTATTACATTTTCGCCATCCGACGGAGCGCCGATGTATTTCCAGGCTTTGTTCCCTTCGTTTCCGGCACTTGCAAAAACAAGCATTCCGCGCGTAGCTGCAATATTTGCTCCGCGTGTTACACGGGTGGTTTTTCCATCCAGATCAGAATAGGTGTGTTCCATTCCCGGGTCATCAAAAGTTGTATATCCCAGCGATGAATTAATAACATCGCAGCCCACACTGTCGGCAAATTCTGCCGCTGCCACCCAGTTGTCTTCTTCAATTAAATACTCTGAGCCTGTGTCCTCTGAGCGAAGCAGCCAATAAGATGCTTCGGGAGCCGTTCCGATCAATTGCCCGGGAATATTACCTCCCATGCAGGAAAGCACGCTCATTCCGTGGTAATGCGTTGAGTAGAACCGTGATTTCGGATCGACAAAATCTTTGGTTCCCAAAATCTGACTGTTGGCGCGCAAACTATCGAAAGCGGGATAAATATCCACATTCAGAAATCCACCATCAAGAATGGCAATATGCATTCCCTGTCCGCGGTAACCGTGATTGTGTAAAAATTGTCCGTTAAGTGTTGAAACCTGGGAAACGGATAAACCATAATAGGAGGTATCAATTGGTTCTGATTCCGAATCCATCTCAGTTTCCCATTTATTGAAGGCACTTTTGGTTCCGGCTGATTTTGTAAGCTGAACTTCTTTCACAAACGCCAGTTGTTTTGCTTTGTACTCAAAACTGTCGATGGTAACTTTTACCGTGATGCCATTCAGCCATTTTGAGGAATGGACAAATTCCACTCCAAGATCGATTACCTCTTTTATGTAATTCTTATTGACCGGAATATCCAGTGAATCAATTTCAATTTGCTGACGATCGCGCCGCTGAATTGCTCTTTCTGATAAAAACTCCTGTGGCTTTGATATTGAATAGGGCGAGTTTTTCTTATCGGTAAAACCAACCCAGAAATAATGCTGTGCAAAAACAGGCAAAACTATCGTAGTCAATAATATAATCAGTAAAAATTTGCGCTTCATCCTGAACCTGCTTTAATAGTCGATAAATTTAAGCCTTTTCCTGAATCCTGTACTTGTGCTACTACTTTAAAATATTCGCCTTTTGCATGTATTCCGAGGGATCGGCAATATATTTTTCAGGATCAATCACTGCATCTTTTCCTTTTTCCATATCCAGAATCTGCTGATTGGCAATACTGTCGCGCACCTGCGGATTCAGCAATTTCCCATTGTCAAAAAACAACGAATAAAGATATTTCCCCTCTTTGTTGTAATATTTCCATTCGCCATCGCGAAGATCATTTTTATAACCCGCTTCCATTTCCAGCCTGCCATTTTCGAAATACGAAAGACAAAGACCGTTGCGTTGGTTGTTGCTCATTTTACACTGAAAAAAAGCCTTGCCGTTTTTAAAGAAAACCTGGTAGCTGCCTTCCTGTTTTCCGTTCACCCAGTTGGTTTCCTCGCAAACTTCACCGGTGTCATAAAATTTTCTGGCCTTGCCGTTTTTGATACCTTTCTCAAAGTTTTCTTCAGCAACAACCTTGTTCTCAGAGAAATATTTCCACAAGCCGGTTTTCTGTTCGTTCAGAAAAATACCTTCTGCCATTTTCTTTCCGGTTTCATCAAACATCACAGTAAAAGCAGAGTCAGAACCGGCTTTGTAGCTGATGATTGCTTTTACCCGCCCGTTTTCATGGAATCTTTTCCATTCGCCCACCGGTTTGTTATCTTTAAAATATCCGTCGTACAATGGTTTTCCGTTGGATTGCATTTTTTGCCAGCGGCCTTGTTTCAGTCCGTTGGCATCGGTCTGGTTGATCTGCGAAAATGCCACAACCGGCAATAAAAAAATCAATATTAAAATCGACTTCATGTTTTTGCTTTTAAACGCTGTAAAATTAGGGAATATTTCGCGAGGAGAGTGTTAAAGAACATTCTGTTCCGCAAGACAAATTTCAGGTTTAATGCTTAGTTTTAGCAGTTATTAAAATTACTTAAAAAAAAGTCAAAAATTCCCGAAAATGAAACGACTGATAATCTTCAAATCTCTTTTATTGTTTTCTATTTTATGTTTCAGCCAGTCGTATCAACCCTTTGATTTTGAAAAAGGGATGTGGTATTGCCGGTATGTATCAAAAGGGGGTTTGTTTGGTGACGACTTCGAACGAACAAAGTATGTAACCGATTCGGTAAAATTCTACTGCAACGGCGACACAACCATCAACGACTTTGTTTACAAAAAACTTTACTATTCAGGGTTCTCAAGTGTTCATGGGTTGCCCCAAAAACCTATAAGTGGCTATTATTCAGCCATCAGAAATGACAACATCAATAAAAAGATACTCTACTCACCTGCAGGCTACGATGCAGCAAACACAGGCAGTGGGCTTATCTTATATGATTTTAATCTCACTGTAGGCGACAGTATCGGATACAATTATTCTACCAGCAAAAAAGACATTGTTACCAGCATCGATACTGTTGTGTATTGCAATCGGGCACACCGGCGGTTCAACACCGAATCGGGCTGGAATAGGCTTATTGAAGGAATTGGCTCGGTGAGTGGTTTGTTTCCGCATGTTAGCCCGACAGATTATGGCACCTTGCTTTGTTACCAGGAATATGGAAATAATGATTGTGTTGATTGTAAGATTTTAACTCCGGATGATTATTTAGCCCAAACTTTCTGGAGTAAGGTAATTGACGACCAGCACAAAAACCTTTCCTACATTACCGACAAAGCGCTATTACGCGATTCTGTAATTTTAATTTCGGGGGTTGTCAACAATGCAACATGTTATTATCACAGTTTATTTGCCTTTAACATGCTAGGGAAAAAGCTATGGGAGACCCCGGGGACACAGGACTTAATTTGCATCGACAGTAATTTTATTTATACTGCAGGATTTACTTTCATTGATGATGTCGGCGGTCATGAGCAGATTATTATTTCGAAATACGATGCTGACGGAAAAGAAATCTTCAGTACTGGTTATCCCGAAATTCCGCATTCTGACTATTTTGAGTTTAAACCGACAAGCATTGACATCGACCGTGAAGGGAAAATAACTGTGAGCTCTGAAAGTATAGTCGTTCAAACCGATGTTAACGGAAGCCAAATTGTTGAAACAAAACTGAATGTCGCTGATTCAGTTCTTTCGGTAGCCTCGGTTAATGAGGAATCCTATTTAATTACAACAAGAAACAAGCTATATAAATCGAACCGTCAATTCTTGCCGAGCGATTCTGCTTTGTTTGCCGGAACCATTAAAAAAACACTGCTGCAAAATGACACTATTTATGCACTTTTTGACACAACAATAATTAGGATTGACACAAATCTAAATATTATCGACACTTTGATTTCAAATACATTAGATATTGAGGACATTGATTTTTACAGTGAAGATTTGTGGTTTTCTTCTTTTGACGAAGGGAAAATTAACCTGACAAAAATGAATGGCAAAGAAACTGCTGCAACTGTTACCTTTCCAAAAATACTGAACGAAACTGAGTTTATTGTAACCGACAACAGTTTTGTTTTCGCAGGAAACTCGTTTTCGAATCAGATTGGACTTTTTAGTTATCCAAGAAATGTTTTAACCGAACAGCAGATTTTACCCGACATTGAGTTTGTCGATTTTAATATTAACAAAATCAGCATTGAATATCACACGTTTCAGGGCGACTCGATTGCAACCGGATATTTTTTTACTCCTGAAGTTATTGTAAAAAACAACAGTGCCGACACCATCAAATCGTTTGCAGTTTTTGCCGATCTGCACGGTGGTTTTAATTGTGGTCAAAACTTTTTCTACACAAAAACTGACGGTCTGGAAATCCTGCCGGGACAATCGCAAACAGTTACTTTACCAAGAGGTTACGAAGAAGACATCAAAAACAACGAGCTTTGTTTTCAGCTTCTTGCACCAAACGGTGAAATTGAAACACAGATCAAAAACAATTCAATTTGCAAAACCTTTACAATTACATTGGTTGCCAACCTGAAAAATGCTCAAACGAGAATTTTCCCAAATCCATTTTCTGATGTTATTAATATTGATAATCGGGAATTGGGAGATGTTCAGGTTGAATTGCTCGATTCAAACGGAAGGCTGATTCTTAAGAAAAATTCAAAAAATAATGTGATAAAACTTGAAACCAACAAGTTAAAGCCAGGTATTTATATTGTAAAAATACATTCGTCAGAAACAACGCGAACAAAAAAATTGATTAAACAATGACCGCAAAAGAGCTGATTAACAACCTGCAACTGCTTCCCCACCCAGAAGGTGGCTGGTACCGCGAAACTTACCGCTCGGAAGAAACGATGACCAACAAAAACGATGCACAGAGAAATGTTTGCACAGCCATTTATTTTTTGCTGGAAGGAAAAGGCAAATCACATTTTCACCGCATTGAAAGTGACGAAACATGGTTTTTCCACAGCGGCGAACCGCTGGAAATTGTAATGATTGCTGATGGAATGCACAGAAAAATAACGCTTGGAAATGACATTTTGAAAGGAGAAATGCCACAGTTTACTGTTCCTGCACGAACCTGGTTTGCAGCAAAAATAAAATCCGGAACCGGTTATTCGCTTGTTAGTTGCACGGTTGCGCCGGGGTTCGACTTTCTGGATTTTGAATTGGCTGAACGGGAGAAGCTTTCGAATGAATTTTCTGAATTAAAAGAAGTGATCAGGGAATTTACAACAGAATGAAAGCTGGTTCAATGTCATTGAGAAGCTTTGTGCCTTCTTTGTGCTCTTTGTGAAAATAATTACACAAAGCAGCACAAAGAAAACACAAAGAATAAAACTAATTCATTAAAAGAAAACTTATTCTTTATTGATATCAATTCCCTGTAAGTGAACCATTTTAACTGCACGCCCTGATGGATCGGCATTGTTGCGGAAAGACGCGTCCCACGCCAGTGCTTCGGCAGTACTGCAGGCAATCGATGGTACCGAAGGAACACATTTTGCCGCTTCATCCGACGGGAAATGTTCGCTGAAAATGCTGCGGTAATGATATTCTTCCTTGCTCATCGGGGTGTTGATCGGGAAGCGGAATTTGGCATTTTTCATCATTTCATCGGAAACCAAATCGTTGGCAACCTGTTTCAGCGTGTCAATCCAGCCATATCCAACGCCATCTGAGAACTGTTCTTTCTGACGCCAGGCAATGCTTTCCGGTATCTGGCTTTCAAAAGCCTTGCGTAGCGGCCATTTTTCCATCCGTCCGTTTTTTGCCATTTTTTCAGCAGGATTAAAACGCATGGCCACATCCATAAATTCTTTGTCGAGGAAAGGCACGCGGCCTTCAACACCCCAGGCAGCCAGCGTTTTATTGGCGCGCAGACAATCGTACAAATGCAAACGGCCTACTTTTCGTACACTTTCCTTGTGAAACTCTTCGGCATTGGGTGCTTTGTGAAAATACAGGTACCCGCCAAAAATTTCGTCGGCACCTTCGCCCGAAAGCACCATTTTTATCCCCATTGATTTTATTACACGAGCCAGCAAATACATCGGGGTCGATGCACGAATAGTGGTAACATCGTAGGTTTCGATATGGTAAATCACATCGCGGATGGCATCGAGCCCTTCCTGGATGGTATAATGTATTTCGTGGTGTATGGTTCCAATTTCTTCAGCAGCTTTGCGTGCGGCAGCCAAATCGGGTGAGCCTTCAAGCCCGATGGCAAACGAGTGTAACTGAGGCCACCACGCTTCTTTTGTATCATTTTCTTCAATGCGTTTGCCCGAAAATTTCTTAGCCAATGCCGATGTGATGGTTGAATCGAGCCCTCCTGACAATAAAACGCCGTAAGGTACGTCAGACATCAGTTGCCGGTGCACGGCCCTTTCGAGAGCTTCGCGCAATTCGTCGATATCGGCAGGATTGTCTTTAACATTTTCGTATTCAGTCCATTCACGGTTGTGCCAGCGTTTTAATTCACCGTCTTTGCTGTACAGATAATGTGCCGGCGGAAATTCTTCAATTTTTTTACATTGACCTTCCAATGCTTTCAACTCTGAAGCAACATAATAATTACCAAACTCATCCCAGCCGTGGTAAAGCGGAATAATCCCGATATGGTCGCGGGCAACGATGTAAGCATCGTTCTCTTCATCGTACAATGCAAAACCAAAAATCCCGTTCATCTCATCCAGAAACTTTTCTTTTTTATCACGATACAACGCCAGAATCACTTCGCAATCAGAACCGGTAAGAAATTCATATTTCCCTTCATATCTTTTTCGTATTTCCCGGTGATTATAAATTTCGCCATTCACAGCAAGAATCAGCTTTCTGTCTTTACTATACAACGGTTGCTGACCCGATTCAGGATCCACAATCGAAAGCCGCTCGTGGGCCATCACCGACTTTTCTCCACAATAAATTCCCGACCAGTCGGGACCACGATGACGTATTTTTTTCGACATCTTCAAAACCCTTGGTCTGAGCTCCTGAGCATCAGTCTTTAAATCGAACGCACATACTATTCCACACATATCTGAATTTATTATTTTCTTAGTAATTTTTGCCAAAAATAATCTTTTTGATTGTCTGACAAAATTTATTGTGACATATTTCTATATTATTTCACTTTTATTATACATTAATCAATTATTTACTGATTTTTCAAACAAATATATTTTCTGAATAATTCCTGATAATACCCATTTTAGCACACCCTTTTCGCATTAAATCACAAAATAAGATGTAGCACCCCTTTTCAAAAAGAGGGTAGTTCTGAAATTTTAATCGTTTTTACCTGAATACCCATCTTATTAAATCAATTGAGTAGTATTGATGACAAAATACATTTCAGTTTCATAACTTTATTTTTATTGCAACTAATTAACATTTTGGCAATTCGACACAATAAAATATACATACATAATCGGTTACAACATATAAATATGGAAGAGGAAATAAATAAATCCTGAAAAGTTGCATTCATCTTGCCATTAAAAAATCAGATCCCGCCCAAGTGGAAACAAATTATTTTACTGACTTGACAAAAACCCCAACAAACGATTAGTTAAAAATTGCGTCTGGCGATCTGTTCCATCTTTGAATGGAAATCAGGGATTTTGTAATTGATAAATATCCGCTTGCAATAGAAGAATAGCATGTATTGGTGAAAATATACGACCGGGGATTCAGGATAAAAGAAAAGAAAAGAACTATTGTTTACCTGTCGTCCAAAAATGGCTGGTTCATTGACACTTTTGTATTCAGACAAAAAGCAACCGATGAAATACTGGCTTCAGAAATTAATCAGGATTTAAAAACTGAATTGATAAATTCAAACGTTTATATGGAAAGCCAGGTGGTTAGGATTGATGTTCGGGAGCCCTGCTTAATGTCTGACATTAAAAAGCTGGCATTGATAAAACTGACCAATTAAAAAGAAGCACCGGCTTATTTAAAAACCGATGCTTCAGAATGCTTAAAAGATTGATGACTTATAAATTATTGTTTATACCAGTCGAGTTCAACAGTACCTCCCGAATTTGCCCATTTTATAAAACGTGGGTAAACTTTATCGATCGATACTTTTTCTTCCGGCGTTACAAAATCGGTGTAGAAATTGAGCGCCCAAGGCAAATTACGATCAGTTTTGTAATAACGGTTGTTTTCGACACTGCTGTAATCATCACCCTGCCCAAGCATTGCAAAACCCTTTGAAGTTGGCGTCAGGTCGGGCAAATGAACTTCACGTTTACGGTCGCCATCAACAATAATAAATGGATTAAATGGCACACTTCCCAACGTGTTTTTATTGACCCCTGTTTTAAAATCAACCACTATTTTCAAGGTTTGTCCTTTGAGTTTTGTGGCATTTTCTGTAACAAAAATTACAGTTTCGTTAACGCCGGACTCTGTACCATTTGAATTCAATGTTGCATAACCTGCATTCATTGCCTGATTTGACACACTTTTAATTTTATCTGCCGGAACTGGTAGCACAAATGCAAATCCATTTCTGAATGACCCTCCGATTTGTTTAACTGTGAAAGTTGCTTCAATTGAAATAATATGGTTTTTTGAATTGGCTATCATGTTAAAATTGTAACCCATTACAAGATCGTTGAAATCATAATCGCCTTTGCTTGGCCACAAATCTTCGTAAACCAATGTTCCTGTATTATCTTTTGATGGCGAGAAATTATTAAACGATTTATTGGGATCGTATGGGAAATCGTCGAGTTCATCGTTAATACCATCGCCATCAGCGTCATTAGCTGCATCAATTGGTTGAACATCCGATTTTAAAACTGCGTCAACCGGATTAACTGTGGCATAATAAACTGCATCGTTAAAGTCGTTATCACAACTGCTTTCGTCACGGTTAATATCTTCAAAACCCATCAGCAACAATTCGCGTGTTTTATCCCAAAGTAAAACCATGTGATTTTTGTTTGCACTCTTTTTCTCGGGATTGATATCTGACTGTGAATAAAAAACTCCCCTGGCATCGGTAACTGTTTTACCATTCCATCCATCAGCCACCAAAAACCAGGAAATCACAGTGTTCGCTTCAAACTGACCAAGATGCACTTTATCACCTGATTTTAAGCCACCACCACTGCCTGAATACGATAAATTAGGAAAAACAACGGTCAAAGCTTCAATTTCTGCACGTGTCTTTGGCTCCTGCCCTAGTTTATAGGCATAATACCCCAGAGAGTTTCTATAACCTGCTCCTTCGTGTACAAAAGTCACCCAAACATCTGCCTTTTTGGTAAGTATAATATTGGTTTCTGCATTTCCGGCAAGATATTCAGGATGAATATCAGTAACTTTTTTCTGTTCCGGAAGCGATGCATTAATATCATCAAGTAAATTTTGTGCAATTACATCGGGAGTAATCAGGTACGACGGAACACCGTTAGAGTTATAACTTCCCATATAAGAGTATCCGTTTGCAGAGGCCGATTTTAGATTAATTGGCTTTATATCTCCTGATTTTGAAGTTCCTGAATATAAAGGTCTGTAATCAAAACTAGCCCTTTTCCCTGCAACAGGAATTGAAATTTCAACAATGAGACCAATATACTCTGACTGAACAACCAATGTATCAATATACGATGGAACAGTAACAGTTGAACTAAAAACACCAGTCTCATCAAAAGTACCTTTTGCAATTACGAGACTATCAGCACCTTTTTTAAATGCCACTACTGAAAAAACTGCCTTTTTCAGATTTTCAGGTACAATTAATTCAACTTCGACATCTTTTGTTGTTGAATAATTGAATCCATCGGGAACAACCACATTGTCAATATTCATATCATCAACATCAACAGTGGCAGGTTCGTTGTTATTACAACCAAACAGAAATAAAATAAGGGGCAAGATTAACAAGGTTTGTTTTAATACTTTCATCTTCATTATTTTTTGTCCATTAAAAATTCATCTTCGCTAATTCACTATCTAGAATCGTGCCAATTTTTTATGTCATTAATTATTAACTACTTACACACATTAGCAACATATCCAAAAATTCATTCTGAACCTCAATATTCCCATTTTTTACAGAGATTTCATTTTGGGATTTCGTTTTATGACGATTTCTCAACTTTTTATGTTGTTTTTTGATAAATGCATCCAATTTAAAAACAACGAAATTTAAATAAAAAATGCTAATGCATCTTCATTGATACACTTACTTAAACTCATTATAAATTAAGCAACTCACTTACCTAAAAAGGGATTTTTTGAAAATTTAATTTGATTGTTTGATTTGCTTTGCCTGTTTGGTTTTCAGCAAATCTGATGATTAAATTCTGAGATAAAGTTGTTAAAAATACCCTTTCAGGAACAATACAATCCATAAACCTCCTAAAATTCAGGTTTGATTACTTATTTCTGAATTTCTATATTTGCTACCCTTAAAAAAAGATTCAATACTGAAATCAATTAAACAAGTACTTTATCAGGCTCAATTTCAATAAAATAGACAATCAATAAATCAAATAACAAGGAATGAAAGGTTACAAAATTATCGTACTTGCCAAACAGGTTCCCGACACCAGGAATGTTGGCAAAGACGCCATGAAAGCCGACGGAACAGTTAACAGGGCTGCTTTGCCGGCAATTTTTAATCCCGAAGATTTGAATGCGCTGGAACAGGCACTCAGAATTAAAGAAAAATTCCAGGGAACAACCATTACTCTGTTAACAATGGGCCCGGGCAGGGCTGCTGAAATAATCCGCGAAGGTTTGTTTCGTGGTGCCGACGATGGCATTTTACTAACCGATCGTGCGTTTGCCGGTTCTGATACGCTTGCAACGTCGTATGCTTTAGGTCAGGCAATTAAAAAATATGGAAAATTTGATCTGATTATTGCAGGTCGTCAGGCAATTGACGGCGACACAGCACAGGTTGGACCACAGGTTGCAGAAAAACTGAAAATTCCGCAAATTACTTATGCCGAAGAAATACAGAGCATAGAAAATGGGAAGGCAATTATTAAACGCCGTCTTGAACGTGGTGTGGAAGTAGTAAAATGCCCAATGCCACTTGTTGTCACAGTCAACAGTTCTGCTCCCGACTGTCGCGCCCGCAATGCCAAACTGATTATGAAATACAAACATGCCAAAACAGTAACCGAATTGCAGGATTCAAACGAAGACTATCTTCACCTGTACAACGATCGTCCATATCTAAACATTAAGGAATGGACGGTGCAGGATATTGAAGTGGATATGAATGAACTGGGTCTGACAGGCTCACCTACAAAAGTAAAAAAGGTGGACAACGTGGTTCTTCAGGCTAAAGAAGCCAAAATAATCACTTCTGCTGATGATGATATTGATCAGCTTATGCGTGAGTTAATTGAAAGTCACACAATCGGTTAATTGTTTAAAAAGTACTAATTATGAACAGTGTATTTGTTTATTGTGAAATAGAAGACAGTCATGTAGCCGAAGTGAGCCTTGAATTGCTCACCAAAGGACGTTCATTGGCTACCGAGCTGAAATGCAAACTAGAGGCAGTTGCCATCGGGTACAAACTCGATGGAATCGAAAAAACAATTTTCCCTTATGGAGTTGATGTGTTGCACATTGCCGACGACAAAAGGCTTGCGCCATTCACTACTCTTCCACATTCTTCGATCATTATTAAACTTTTTGAAGAAGAAAAACCGCAAATCGCTTTAATGGGAGCCAGCTCTGTAGGTCGTGACCTGGGGCCACGTGTTTCTTCAGCACTGCACAGCGGCTTGACCGCTGACTGTACTTCGCTGGTAATTGGTGACCACGAAGACAAAAAAGCCGGTAAAGTGTACAATAATTTGCTTTACCAAATCCGTCCAGCATTTGGTGGAAATATCATCGCCACCATTATCAATCCTGATTGTCGTCCGCAAATGGCAACGGTTCGTGAAGGTGTGATGAAAAAAGAAATTCTCGACCCGGCATACAAAGGTAAAATCAATAAACTCGATGTTTCGAAATATACCAGCGAAACCGATTTTGTTGTTGAGCTGATTGAACGCCACATGGAAAAAAGCAAAGTAAACATCAAAGGCGCTCCGATTATTGTTGCCGGTGGTTATGGTGTTGGCTCGAAAGAAAATTTCAACTTACTTTTTGAATTAGCCGAAGTTCTGGGAGGAGAAGTGGGTGCTTCGCGCGCCGCTGTGGATGCAGGTTATATCGAACACGAAAGACAGATTGGCCAAACCGGGACAACGGTTCGCCCAAAACTATATATCGCCTGCGGAATTTCAGGACAAATTCAGCACCGTGCCGGCATGGAGGAATCTGCACAGATTATTGCGATCAATACGGATCCAGAAGCGCCGATTAATTCGATTGCTGACTATGTGATTACGGGTGATGTCAGTGAAATCATCCCGAAAATGATCAAATATTACAAAGCAAACACCAAGTAGTTCAATTTGAAAAACTGAAGAATATGGCTAATTATTATATCGACAATAAAGACCTGAAATTCCACCTGACACATCCGTTAATGGAAAAAATTGTCAGACTGAAAGAAAGGAATTTCGAAGAAAAAAAATCATACGATTTTGCCCCGATGGACTACGAGGATGCAATTGACAGCTTCGACAAAGTTCTGGAAGTGGTTGGCGAAATCTGTGGCGACATCATTGCACTCAATGCCGAAAGCATTGATGCAGAAGGCCCTCAGGTTATCGACGGACACGTAAAATATGCCCGTGGAACAGAAGAAAACATCAAGGCGTTGAACAATGCAGGTTTAATGGGAATGTCGCTTCCCCGTAAGTTTGGTGGCCTGAATTTTCCGATTGTACCTTATATTATGGCTGCTGACATTGTATCTCGTGCCGATGCAGGGTTTGTGAACATCTGGGGTTTGCAGGATTGCGCCGAGACCATCAACGAATTTGCAAACGAAGAACAAAAAGCAAAATATCTGCCTCGTGTAAGCGCTGGCGAAACCATGGCAATGGATCTCACAGAACCGGATGCAGGTTCTGATTTGCAGGCTGTTCAGCTAAAAGCTACCTGGGATGAGAAAAAAGGTACCTGGCTTTTGAATGGTGTAAAACGTTTTATTACCAACGGCGATGGCGATATTTCGCTGGTATTGGCACGTTCTGAAGCCGGGACAAAAGATGGCCGCGGTTTGTCGATGTTTATTTACGACAAGCAAAACGGCGGTGTCACCGTTCGTCGCATCGAACACAAAATGGGAATTATCGGATCACCAACCTGCGAGCTTGTATTTAAAGATGCGCCCGGAGAATTGGTTGGCGATCGTAAAATGGGGCTGATAAAATATGTAATGGCATTGATGAATGGCGCCCGTCTGGGAATCGCAGCGCAATCGGTGGGTGTTTCTGAATCGGCTTACCGCGAAGCGCTGGCTTACGCAAAAGAACGTACACAGTTTGGCAAAGCCATCATTCGTTTCCCAGCAGTTTACGAAATGATTTCGAACATGAAGGCAAAACTTGATGCATCAAGATCATTGCTTTACGAAACAGCACGTTTTGTGGATATTTACAAAACGTACATGCACATTTCAGAAGAAAGGGTACTCGATAAGGAAGAAAGAGCTGAAATGAAAAAATACCAGAAACTGGCCGATATTTATACACCGCTGGCAAAAGGAATATCAAGCGAATTCTGTAACCAATTGGCATACGATGCGGTTCAGGTTCACGGTGGTTCCGGCTTTATGAAAGATTACCCGGTTGAACGGATTTACCGCGATGCACGCATTACTTCAATTTACGAGGGAACCACCCAATTACAGGTTGTGGCTGCCATCCGCGGTGTTACAACCGGTGCTTATCTCGAACAAATCAGGGAATATGAAGCACAGAAAATCAATCACGAATTGGAATTTATGCGCCGCACCCTGATTATTCTGACTGATGAATACGAACAGGCAGTTACAAAAGTGGTCAACAGCAACGATAATGAATTCATCGATTTTCATGCACGCCGGTTGGTGGAAATGGCAGGACACATCATTATGAGTTACCTGCTTGTAACCGACAGCAATCGCGATGCTGCTTACACTTCTTCAGCCCGTAATTTTATCAGACTGGCCAAATCTGTTGTAAAAGGTCATGCCGAGTTTATTAAAAGTTCGGTGGTGGAAGACCTTGCATCCTATAAAATTGAGTTGTGATAAAATTCGACACTTAGAATTTTATGATTAAAAAGCCGGCTTTGTCCGGCTTTTTTTATGCAATAAACTGTCAAACAAGAAATTTCAGAAAATTCTGATTCTTATAACACTACGTCATCCTAAATTTATTTCTGAAGATTATCTATATT
>CAZXVT010000035.1:23786-30962 GCA_964644015.1 uncultured Maribellus sp. | reverse complement strand
CAATAATCAGGCCAAGATTAATAACATAAAAATAAATAAATTTATAAAAAAGCCGTTCCTGCTCAACATAGCAGAAACGGCTTTGAAAGAGGAAAATATCTAATCTAGTTCAGATTTTTCAGCAGTGCTGTTTTTCTGGCAATGTCGTCGGTGATGGCATTAACCGAAATAGAGGCGCCGCTGATGGAATCGATGTTTTTTCCCACCACTAAATTCCGGCTCCCATTAAAACCGGCAAATTGATTTAGCCAGCCTTTTGCTGTAATTTCCTGGCCGTGTGTGGCTTCGTAGTTGTAAACCACCACGCTTGTCACACTTTTTGTTTTGTCGAAAAGAATGAAATAGTCAAAAAACTCCGCATTTTCGCCGTTCATGGATGATTGACCCACTGTGCATCCGTTTTTACTGCAACTGAAAACGCGTCCGGTGTAAACAAACCCGATGGTTTCGTTTTTGCTTTCGATGTTCCAGAAAATCCCGGTTTCATTATTACCGGGAGCTGTTTTGGAAAGCTCTGTTTTCCGGAGGTCGTAGCCAGACAAATGAAACCGGTTTTCAATCTCCTTGTTCAGCCTTTTCCGGTTTACATTGACTTCGGTAAAAGCAGCGTCACCAAAAATCACAAAAAGTATGGATGCAAGAATTAGTTTCATATTAAAACATCACGCCTATTCCGGCATTTAAAACTTTCGACCACTCACCGGTGCTGGCTGGTTTTGTCCACTGCAGGTCAGTTTTCAAAACAGCATTTTTGGTGAGCCGGCAAGTCAAACCACCTGTAATCACCGTGTTTTTATAAGCATCGTTTACCACTACCGGTACAGTTACCGACTGGTGCATGTTGTAAAATTCGTACCTGATAAACGGAACAAGTTCCATTTTTGTTTTGGCAACTGCCTGCAAAACATTGTACCCGGCTTCCACATAATAACCTGTCATTTTACTGCCGAGGTCGTTGTTCTTCTGACCGTTTTTTGTAAAAACATTGTATTCTCCGGTGTTCGAAAGACTGGCAAGATAAACCTGACCGCGCAATTCCAGTCCTTTCAGGTTGTAGCGTGCATCGGCGCCAATCATCGAAATCCCCACAACCGATGAATCTGCTTTGGCAATTCCGGCAGTATTGTCATCAGCGAGATTGTTGTAGAGTTTGCTTTGCGATTTACCGAGGTAGCCCGAAAGTCCGACATTCAGATTTTTGATGCCGAAATATTCAACTTTTCCCGAAAAGGCGGGTGAGTTTACATAAGCTTTTGAACCTTTCTGGCGGCCTTCGCGCAATCCCGCCGAACCGTTGAAAATGGCTTTTGTATCGTAGCCGTTTAACCCGCCGGTCACATACAACTGGTATTTCAGCGAAGCCGGAAGAATGGTGCCCGAAAAGCCCGCGCCCACTTCACGCCAGGTGCTGAGCCCGAGTTTGTTGTCAATCACAGGCCGTTCAACACCGTTAAAAGTGGTGGGTTCGTGGTATTCATTAATAATTCCCATCGGAACCAGCAGCAGTCCGGCTTTGAAATTGGCCCAACTGTTCAGTTTATGCTGAAGAAAAGCCTGTTCAACCCAGACTTCTTTGGCATATTCCACTTCTATTTCGGTTACAAACTGGGTTTTCGAAGAGAAATTGTACCCGAAGAAAAGTACCATTCTGTGCACGTCGAGCGTACCGAGGTCTTTTTTGTCTTTGTTCAACGGCTGGTTGTAATGAACCTCGCCGTAACCACCAATGTTGAGTTTACTTTTGTTGGCGAGCATCTGGTCGGCCGTGTTCAGATAAACATTGCTTAAAGTGTCGGTTTGTGCTGAGAGAAGAACGGGAAATATGAAAATGATTGTAAGTAGTTGAAAGAATTTCATTTAAATCAATTATTAGTTAATATACGGGGGCAAAAATAGTTTGATGAAAAAACAGCGACAATCACTAAAACAGGTGAAAAGTGGCAGCCTGAATCACTTAAACTAATGATTCAATCAGATATTTTCGACATTGAGAATGTTATTGGTGAGTGCATAAACGGTGAGTCCTGCCTGGCTTTTGATGCCAGTTTTCTGCATGATGTTTTTGCGATGGCTCATTACCGTATGGATGCTGATATTTAAAACATCTGCAATTTCTTTGTTTGAATGGCCGCGAACTATTTCCTTTAAAACATCAATTTCGCGATCCGACAAAGAATTTGAATTTCTGTCGTCAGTACTTTTTATGTGTTTCTGAATCTTTTTCAGAATGGTATCGCGGGTATCATCAATCGAAATGATTTCATCGAAATTCGAAAGGGTTTCCTTATCAAAAACAGCATAAACAATCCCGAACCATTTAATTCGTGGATTTTCGAACCGGAACATTTTTACCTGGCGAGCACGGTTAAAAAGCTGAGTAGGATTGATAATCAGAAAATCAAGATTGCGCAGTGAATTTTTGGAAGTCATATCTTCAAAATCGCGGATAAGAATAATGTTTATACGCAACGGAAGTTTCAATAACAAACTTTCAATGCCTTCAATAACAATAATTGATGGCTCAATGATCCCGATATTGATTACCGGTTTAATCATTTTTGAGTTCCTGTTCTATTTTGTTGGTCAGCGGAATCAGAATCATATCTTCGATGTGCGAGTGCACTTTCAGCTCAAATTCGAGTTCCGAAAGGCTGTTCAGCAGTTTTCGGCGAATACGGTTTTTGTCTTTAATATGTACGTGATGGATAAATAAATCTTTCAGATCGTTCAGTTTTGTTTCAATGTCGGTGTGATGTTCCTTGTATTCGGTACTTGAATAATCTTCGGCAACCGGGGGGATTTTCTTCTCCATCAACGCGAAAAAATAAGGGAAAGCCGATTTCTCCTCGTATTCGATGTGTTCCTTGACTTCTTCAAAATACTCGTTAAAATAGGTCTCAATAATTTGAAGAATATTTGAATTTTCAGCATTTCTGAGATCGCGGATGTAACCCGAAATTTCCGGATATTTTTCCGATCGGTAATATTCGTGGCTTCGCTGAAGATAACCGATAATAACCGGTAAGTCGCTGGCAGAAATATTCCCTGGATTTTCGATATAAAAACCGTTGTGCAGGTTACAAACCAGCGTGAAGAAGTTTACATTGATCCCTGCTTTGTTGCACAACTTCGATACGGTGATTCCTTTATCAAATTTTGTGATGCCAAAGTTTTCGAGTACAAGCAGCAACATCGGGTTGTTTTTGATAAGTTCGGCAACCTCCGTTTCGGGTACTATGTATTTTTTAGAAACCAGGTACATTTTTAATCTGTGATTAATGGCTGCAAAAATAAACAAATTCAGACTAAAAAATCCGTTTTAAGATTTTAGAGTGAGGTTTTTAAAAAATGAAAAGAATGCTGTTAACTGGCAGTTATTCAGTATAGATGTAATCTTCCCTGATGACTTTTACAATTAGGTACTGGTTGTCAAGCGAAACAATTTTCCATTGGTAATGAACTGTACCAGCCCAGAAAAAGGAAGAAATATATAGAGTTGAATCAGCCTCAGTCCAGGTTCCCAAATAATCGGAATAAGCAACTGGCGGGGTTCCGCACCAACCCGCAATTTTCCTTTCAACAAGCTGGTTGTCTGCTTTAAAAGTCAGTCCGTAATCATTTTCTTGCAGAGATGTTGCCCGTGTAAAAGTATAAATTGAATCTTCATAAACAGGGCTGGTCCAGCTTCCTGTTAAGAGGGCTGAATTTCCTGATTTCAATTCCGGTTCTTTGTCACACGAAACAAAAAGTGTAAAGAGTAAAATTATGGCTGGAAGAATAAAGTTCTTCATTTCAATAATGTTTAACCTAAGATTGCATTCTGGTTATAAAAGTTGCGTTAATTAAACTACATTTTACAAATAATCCAGAGCGATAAGGCGAACCAGTTGATGCGAAAGTGATCTGTTTACTGGATTCTGTTGGAGATTTTTGTGACTATTTTATCGAGCAAAGGTATTTTCGCAAGTCTTGAAAAAAGTCCCCGTTTACCATAATAAAGTAAAATATTGCGCGTGTAAATAAAAAATCCAAGGCTGTGTGCAACAAAAAGCACGGGGTCCATTCTCGGGATTGAATAAGTAAATATCATCAGGGAACCAATTGTGCTGAGAATCCAGAACCCGAGTGGCAAAACTGAATCGTTTTTAAATTCGGAGTAAATCCATTGATATAAAAACCTCGATGTAAAAATTACCTGGCCGGCAGTTCCCCAAATCAATAGGTAAAGCGGTACGTCTTCGTTTTTCAGAATAGAAGAGAAATTATACTTTTCGCCGAAAATCAGCCTCAATACATAAATTACCGGAATGATTATCACCAGTGTCCTGAATAGAAAATGGATTCTTTTCCAGGCATTTTTTAATTGCAGATTTCTGATGTAAACGCTGTAAACAAGAATTTGCCCCAAAACAATTGAAAAGTCGTTTCTGAGAATTCCGTAGGTAAGCATGATTACCGAGGCCAGTAAACTGATTTGCCAGAAAATTACGGGAGAAATAACTTCACCGGCTTTTTCCGATTTAAACCATTGAATGATGGTGCGGGCAAAAAACAAAACCTGGGCAAGAAAACCCAGCGAAATAACAAAGTAGCTGTTCATTCAGATTTAAATAAGGATGCAAAAATAGGAAATACTTTTCAAAAGGTTTGAAAAGGGCGATTTGTTAAAAATCTTCGAGTTTTTCGAGCGACTGGCGGGCAGCATTCTGGTGAGCTTCCTTTTTCGAGGCCCCTGTTCCGATCCCAACTTTCACATTATCAATTTTAACCACAGCCGTAAACTTTGGTTGTTTTGTCCTTTCGTTGATTTCTTCCGTGGTATCGAATTCAAGTTCCTTTTTGTTTTTCTGACTCCATTCAATCAGCCTGCTTTTAAAGTTCAGGTCATTTTGCTCAATTTCAGCCAGGTTAACAAATTTTGAGAGTATCCGTTTTGTAATGAAATATTTGGCTGCACTATAATCCTTATCTAAGTAAATTGCCCCGATCAGGGCTTCAAGGGCATCGCCGTAAATATGGCTGTTGTCGATGTTTTTTGTGGTGTTTGAATCGATATAAACGTTCAAACCCATATCATAGGTAAGTTTTGTCAGGAATGTACGGTTCACCAGTTTCGATCGGGTTTTTGTAAGAAATCCTTCGTCTTCCTGTGGAAAACGATTGTAAAGAAAATCGGCAATTACTGCGCTTAACACTGCGTCACCCAGGAATTCTAGCCGTTCGTTATTGGTGAAATTTCCACGGGAATCGACAACTGATGCTGATTTATGTACAAAGGCCAGATCGTACAGTTTCAGATTTTGGGGATAAAAGCCAATCAGGTTCTTTAAAAACAAATAAAACTCTTTTCGTGATGACGAAAAGAGTCTTATTCGTTGTACTATTTTTCTAACCACAGATTCTTAAAGCTTTTTAAAAATCATTGTAGCATTATGACCACCAAATCCAAAAGTATTGCTCAAAGCAACTTTTACATTTCTTTCTTTGGCAACATTGAATGTGAAATCAAGTTTGTTGTCGATTTCGGGATCGTCGGTGAAATGGTTGATGGTAGGAGGGATGATGTTATTCTGGAGAGCAAGAACACTTGCAAGTGCTTCAATCGCTCCGGCAGCACCCAAAAGGTGTCCGGTCATTGATTTTGTTGAACTGATACTTAGTTTGTAAGCATGTTCACCAAAAACCTGAAGGATTGCTTTCGGTTCTGCAATATCACCCAGCGGTGTTGAAGTTCCGTGAACATTGACATAGTCAATATCTTCGGGTTTCAACCCTGCATCTTCAATAGCCCATTTCATTACCAGTCGTGCACCTTTTCCGTCAGGGTCGGGAGCTGTCATGTGATATGCATCGGCTGACATTCCTCCTCCGCCCACTTCGGCGTAAATTTTTGCACCTCTTTTAATTGCGCTTTCATAATCTTCGAAAACAAAAGCAGCAGATCCTTCTCCCATGACAAATCCATCGCGATCGAGATCGAAAGGACGTGATGCAGTTTTCGGATCATCATTTCTGGTAGAAACAGCTTTCATTGATGTGAATCCGGTCATCCCGGCTTCGTTAATTCCTGCTTCCGATCCACCTGTAATCATAATGTCGGCTTTGCCGAGACGAATCATGTTAAAAGCTTCAATCATCGCATGTGATGCGGATGCACAGGCACTGACAGCAGTAAAATTCGGACCGTTAAACCCATATTTGATGGAAATAAGTCCACCTGCAATATTGGCGATCATTTTTGGAATAAAAAATGGCGAAAACCTGGGATTTTCCACATTGTAGGTCCGGACTTCCTCAAAGAAAGTCTGAAGGCCACCAATGCCTGCTCCCCAAATTACGCCTACTCTTTCGTGATCGATTTTTTCCAAATCCAAACCACTGTCCTGTATAGCCTGTTCGGTACTGCCAAACGCAAATTGTGTATATAAATCGTGTTTGCGTACCTCTTTTTTGTCCATGTAAAGGCTTGGATCAAAATCCTTTACTTCGCACGCAAACTGAGTTTTGTGTTTCGAAGCATCGAATCTTGTTATCGGTCCGGCGCCACTGACCCCGTTTTTCAGGTTTTCCCAGAATTCAGCAACCGAATTTCCTAATGGATTAATGGTTCCCGCGCCGGTTATAACTACCCGCCTTAATTCCATACAATAAAAAATGTGTTTTTTTGTTACTTATTAATAGCTGCTTCGATGTGTGCGATTGCTTCACCTACAGTTGAGATTTTTTCTGCTTCATCATCCGGAATAGCAAGATCAAACTCTTTTTCAAACTCCATAATCAATTCAACTGTATCAAGTGAATCAGCCCCAAGATCATTGGTGAATGATGCTGATGGAACAACTTCGCTTTCATCAACTCCTAATTTATCAACGATAATAGCTTTTACTTTTGCTGCAACGTCTGACATAATTCTAATTTTTAATTAATACTTAATTTTGTTTACAAATAATTCGGTGCAAAGTAATACATTTAACAGGCATATCTCAAAGAAAAAATTCAAAAAAGATAATAGCCTGTTAACTTTCGATAGTTTCAAACCACTAAATTTGAACAATTTATTCAAGAATTCCACGGGTTAATAAATTATTAAAATGAAGATAAGAAAAATTGCAGTTTTTGCCTCAGGATCTGGAACAAATGCTCAAAATATATTTGAGTATTTTGTTGATAATAAAT
>CAZXVT010000035.1:3626-23776 GCA_964644015.1 uncultured Maribellus sp. | reverse complement strand
AATTAGTTGTTATTGACTCTCTGTGGTCAAACAATCCTGAAGCATTTGCATTGGAAAGAGCTCAAAAGTTCGGGATTGAAACATTCGTTTTCAATCGTGAACAATTGATAAACACCACTTTTGTTGTTGATGAATTAATAAAACGGGAGATTGATCTGATTGTTCTGGCTGGTTTTTTATGGTTAATTCCACCTTCGCTGATCGAAGCTTTTAGAATCGTTAATATTCATCCGGCGCTTTTGCCAAAATATGGCGGAAAAGGAATGTATGGAATGAAAGTTCACGAGGCCGTGGTTGAAAACAAGGAAAAGGAAACAGGTATAACAATTCATTTTGTTAACGAAAAGTATGACGATGGTGCGATTGTTTTCCAGGCAAAATGTGAAGTTTCAGAAAAAGATTCGCCGGAAGATGTTGCTAATAAAGTGCATCAACTTGAATACAAATATTTTCCCTTAATTATCGAAGAGGTCGTTAATGACATTCCCTGAGGAGATTAAAATCGTCTGAAAACTGCGTGGTGGTTAATAAATTAAAATTTTAACATACGGAGTTAAATAATGTTAACCTGTCAAATCAGCACATTTCATTAAGATTATATTTGCCGCATGAGCCGTAAAATGCTGATTACATTAATTGTTCTGATGGTTTTTGTATTAACGGGATTAATACTTGTTCAGACCAAAATGATTAAAACCGCATCTGATATCAGGGAAGAGCAGTTTAATCAATTGGTGAAAAACGCACTTGTCCGGATAGCCGGTCAACTGGATAATTATGAATTGGTACTTGCAAAGAGAAGTGCCGTGAATAACCAACTGCAAAACTCATTGTTACCAAACGAAAAGTTCAATGTGTTCCCAAAAAATAAGCAGGGCCAAAGTTCACTTAGTTTTGGTATGAGTTATTCGAAAAAGGGATTTGAAGGAGAATTTGGGGGTGAAGTTGAAATCAACATCAGTGAAAACGGCGTAGTTACAAAAACCGAAAAGTTTTTTGGCATTGAGAGCATGGTTGACTTTAATAAGCAACAGGAATTGGCGCGGGAGCGAAGCCTGAATGACATGAATTGGTATAAAAACTTTAAAGTATACTTAGAAGAAAGGCCTATTCAGGATCGGATTGATACAGTGTTTTTAAAAGAAGTGATGGCATTGACTTTTGCTGAAACTGGTATTGGCCTGGATTATAAATATGCAGTAAAAAACTCAAATCTCGGAAAAGACAGGGTTATTTTTGGTGATGGAAATTATAATCCGGGTAAGAAAAAAGTATATGCACAGGCATTGTTTCAGAACGACCTTTATGGTGCAAAACCCAATTACTTGTATGTTTATTTCCCTCAGCGATCGGGTTATTTATTAAGAGAAACAGGCTTTACCATTATACCGACTGTAATACTGACCGCTTTTCTGATCGCCATTTTTGTTTATACAATCATGGTTATTTTCCGTCAGAAAAAGCTTTCGATGATTAAAAACGATTTTATCAATAATATGACCCACGAACTGAAAACCCCGATTTCAACTATTTCGCTGGCAAGCCAGATGCTCGAAGATAAAAGCATTGCGAATACTCCACAAACTGTTGAGCATATTTCAAAAGTGATCAGCCAGGAAACCAAAAGGTTGAGCTACCAGGTTGAAAAAGTATTGCAGATGGCAGTTTTCAACGAAGGGAGGCTAAAATTTAAATTTAAGGATTTCGATGTAAACAAAATGATTGAAACGGTTGCAGCCAATTTTGAATTGCGGGTAAAAACAAAAAACGGAACACTTGTTAGTGAGCGGCTTGCAGAGAAGGCAATAATTAATGGAGATGAGGTTCATATTACCAATGTAGTTTTTAATTTGTTAGATAATGCTTTGAAATACAGCAAAGAAACTCCTGAAATTAAAATTACCACTGAGAATATTGGAAGCCAGATCGCGGTCTCGGTACAAGACAATGGTATTGGCATTGCCAAGGAACATCAGACCCAGATTTTTGACAGATTTTACCGGGTACCCACGGGTAATATTCACAATGTGAAAGGTTTTGGCCTGGGATTGAGTTATGTTAAAAAAATTGTAGATTCGCATAATGCAAAAATAACAGTGGAAAGTGCTTTGAATAAAGGAACAAAATTCACTATATTATTTCCACAAATAAATAATTAACCATGGAACAAAAAACGAAACTATTACTGGCAGAAGACGATGAAAACCTGGGGCTACTTTTAAAGGAATACCTTGTGGCCAAAGGTTACGATGCCTCGCTTTTTCCTGATGGGGAGGCTGCCTACAAAGGGTTTATGCGCGATCATTATGATATTTGCATACTGGATGTGATGATGCCGAAAAAAGATGGATTTACCCTGGCAAAAGATATCAGGATTGTCAATCAGGATGTGCCGATTATTTTTCTGACTGCCAAGAACATGAAGGAAGATGTACTTGAAGGATTCAAACTGGGGGCCGATGATTATATCACCAAACCCTTCAGTATGGAAGAACTGATCATGCGTATAGAAGCAATTCTGAGACGTACATCGCAGGAAAGTTTGCAAAATGCACAGCCGGTTTTTACGCTCGGACGTTTTACTTTCGATACCAAAAAGCAAACGCTCAGTGAAGGTGAAAATGTAATTAAACTGACAACCAAAGAGTCGGATCTGCTGAAACTTTTGTGTCAGAATGCTAACAAAATTCTTGAAAGAAATTATGCCTTGAAATCAATCTGGATTGATGATAATTATTTTAATGCCAGGAGCATGGATGTTTACATTACAAAACTTCGTAAACACCTGAAGGATGAACCCGGTGTCGAAATTATTAATGTACATGGGAAAGGATACAAGCTTATCATGTAAATAAAAAAGCCGGAATTTCCGGCTTTTTTATTATAACGTATTTCTTAATCGAGTTTTAAAACTGCTAAAAATGCTTTTTGTGGAACTTCAACATTCCCGATTTGTTTCATCCGTTTCTTTCCCTTTTTCTGTTTCTCAAGAAGTTTACGTTTTCGGGTGATGTCACCACCATAACATTTTGCCGTAACATCTTTTCTTACCGCTTTAATTGTTTCGCGGGCAATAATTTTTGCTCCAATAGCAGCCTGAATGGCAATGTCGAATTGCTGGCGCGGTATCAGTTCTTTTAATTTTTCACACATTTTACGGCCAAAATTATAAGCATTGTCAACATGTAATAATGTTGAGAGCGCATCAACCATTTCGCCGTTTAAAAGAATATCAAGACGGGCAAGTTTGGCTGGTTTGTAACCACTCATGTGATAGTCGAATGAAGCATAACCACGCGAAATGCTTTTCAGTTTATCGTAAAAGTCGAACACGATTTCACCCAGCGGCAAGTCAAAAACGAGCTCTGCACGTTCTGCAGTCAGGTAACTCTGGTTGAGCAAAGTTCCCCGTTTATCAAGACACAATGTCATAATTGCGCCAATGTAATCAGCCGATGTAATTATGTTTGCCTTAATATAGGGTTCGTCAATTTCTTCAATGGTAGTGGCAATCGGCATTCCAGAAGGATTGTACACATCAAGCGTTGACCCATCAGTCAGATGAATTTTATACGAAACGTTGGGAACAGTGGTAATCACATTCATGTCGAACTCGCGTTCGAGTCTTTCCTGGATAATTTCCATGTGTAAAAGTCCGAGGAAACCGCAACGGAAACCAAAACCAAGCGCTGCCGACGATTCAGGTTCAAATGTGAGCGAGGCATCGTTGAGCTGAAGTTTGTCCATGGCATTGCGCAAATCTTCATAATCATCAGCATCAATCGGGTAAATTCCCGCAAAAACCATAGGTTTTACTTCCTCAAAACCTTCAATGCGACTTTCGCACGGATTTTTCACATGGGTGATGGTGTCACCAACTTTTACCTCTTTGGCAGTTTTTATACCAGAAATAATGTATCCAACATCACCGGTTGACAGTGAATCACGCGGTGAGAGGCCAAGTTTCAAAACACCCACTTCCTCTGCAAAATACTCTTTCTTTGTTGCCATAAATTTCACCAAATCCTTTTTGGCAATCTGGCCATTCACAATTTTGAAATAGGCAATTATTCCACGAAATGAGTTAAAAACCGAATCAAAAATCAAAGCCTGAAGCGGAGCCTCCGGGTCTCCTTTTGGCGGATGAATCCTGTTAATTATTGCATCAAGAATTTCTTCGATTCCCATTCCGGTTTTTCCGCTTGCACGGATAATGTCACTTCTTTTACACCCAACAAGATCCATGATTTGTTCTTCAACGACCTCAGGCATAGCGCTTTCCATGTCCATCTTGTTCATAATCGGAATAATTTCCAGATCATTTTCGATGGCGAGATACAAATTCGAAATGGTTTGTGCCTGAATTCCCTGAGAGGCATCAATTATTAAAAGAGCACCTTCGCAAGCTGCAATTGAACGTGAAACTTCGTACGAAAAATCAACATGTCCGGGTGTGTCAATCAGGTTTAATTTGTAGGGTTCTCCATCATGAACATAGTCCATCTGGATTGCATGACTTTTAATCGTAATTCCTCTTTCCTGTTCCAGTTCCATATTGTCCAGAACCTGGTCATGCATTTCTCTTTCATTAACTGTTTTGGTATATTCGAGAAGCCGGTCGGCCAACGTACTTTTACCGTGGTCGATGTGAGCAATAATACAAAAATTTCGGATGTTATTCATTTAAATGCAGTTACGTTCCAGTTGTTTCTAATTTATAATCAGCGGCAAATATATTCAAATTTCAGGATTTTTAAGATGCTGTATGATTGATCGCTAAATGTGAAACAACGTTAAAATTTCAGGCGATAAAAAATAATGGCACAATGTTTGTAATTATAATTCTATAAGATTGAAAACAACAAGGTGTTTACACCTGTAAAAATACTTCGCAGCAATTTGCTGTTTTTTTTCATAAGTTTGGTTTAGTTAGGTTAAGTTTTGATCCCGGGGTGATGACCCCGGGATTTTCTTTTTATACTGACCTGATAAATGTTTCTGTTAATTGTTTGTTGCAATTGATTTCCATCCATAACGGGCGCACAAAAGCCTTTGATCATAAATCAGAATGTTTGCTGTTTCTTTTGATTACTGAATTTTAAAAAAAAGCCGTGAAAAATAATTTTTAACTTGTACGTACAAGTTGTTTTTTTTAGTTTTGAACCAAATCTGAATTATGGCTGAGTCAAAATATATCAGTGTTGCAGAATTTCTTCGTGAATTGATTCAGAAAGAAGAAATAAAAGTAGGTGAATACCTGCCATCAGAAAATGATTTGTGTTCCAGGTTTTCAATAACACGGACAACTGTGCGCAGGGCAATGGATCAATTGATGAAAGAAGGTTTCATCGAGAAACTACAGGGACGGGGCAGTCGGGTTCGCGAGCGACGAAAATCACTGGGGCTTCTAACCGTGAAGGGATTTTCGGAAGCCGTTGGCAGCAATGTACAAACTGAAATACTGCAAAAACCGGTTTTAATAAAGTCTAATCAGCCATTGACATTTATGAATGACCACAGTAAATATTATGATGAATGCATCTATTTTGAAAGGCTTCGAAAAGTAAATGATGTTCCCGTAATGATCGAGAAGAACTGGTTGCCGGGCGTATCACTTTCAGGGTTAATTGATTCAGAATTTGTGGATGGATCTTTTTTCAAAACATTAAGCCGTAATTTTCAGATTGAGATTACCGGATCGGAACATATTTTACGCGCTGAATCTGCTGATTCAAAAATCGCGTTGCTTTTAAACATGCAAAATGGTTCACCGGTACTTCATATTTCTGTTAAATTCAGTACCAATAAATCCGATATTATTATTCTCAGCGAATTGTATTGCAACACAAGCCAATACCCGGTGGGAAACAATTATAACCTGAATCACTGATAATGAAAAAAGAAAAACATCTATCTCGCAGGCATTTTATGAAATCAGCCACCATTGCTTCTGCAGCAGTCTTAGGTACTTCATCAATTATTTCCTGTTCTGCACGGCACGATAAAACATCTGTAAAAACTGTATTTTCAGGCGAAAACTATAAAACGGAAGATGGTGTTTCAGGATTATTATTTTCACAAATTGGTTACGAAAAAGGCTGGCCTGTCAGAGTTATTATCAGGTTGCCCCAAAAGGAACTTGTTTCGAATCCAATTTGCAAACTAACCGGTAACAATGGCGAAAACAGTTATAAAACTGGTTTTAACTACCACGGCAAAATCTGGGGAAGTCATTGGTGGGTGGCCGATTTCAACGATATTATTGAAGAGGGAACGTGGTTTTTAGCGGTTATTGATAATGGTGCAACAATTTTCAGTGCCGAAAGTCTGAAGGTTGGCAGTAATATTTTATGGAATTCCACCGCTGAATTATGCGCTGCGGATATGCTTGAACGTCGTGTTCATTTTACGAAAGTTGGAGCCGGATGGCAGGATGCCGGTACACTTTGGGTTGAAAGTCCGGCTCAAAGTGCTATGGTAATCTCTTTGTGCGAATTAATTGTAAAAAAGAGTGACATAATTCCTGAAGACTTCAAAAACAGAATATTGAAGCAGATTACTGTAGGCTGCGACTATTTTCTGATGCTTGAAGCGAAAGCACGTGAACTGGGTTTTCCGATTGGTGCACAGTCGCACGACCTGCATGGTCACGAGAAAGACATCCTTCCGCACGATGCCATGAAAACAGTGGTTGCACTAACCAAGGCAGTTCAGATTCTTCCAGACATTTTTGCAGAAAAAAGACAAAAATACATTGAAACCGCAAAAAGGGCATTTCAATGGTTAACCACTGCTGCAAAACCCATGGGCGACTTTGGTTATGTGAGGATGCAGCGTGGATTGCCCGCCGATACTGTCATTCCGAATGATGAATGGCTTACCCGCGATTTGCTGATGATGTGTCAGGCTACGGTTGAAATGCATAAAACAGGTTATCAAAGTGCCAAAGATCTGGCGATTTCCTATGCCAACCGGATTATGGACAGGCAGATTAGAAAGGAAGATGCTCAAAACGGATTTTGGGGTCATTTTCAGGAATTCGACAGCCTCAAACATGCAGAACCCTCCTGGGTTCATGGTATTGTGCCCGGTAATAGCGGTGCCGAATTTGGAGCAGATTTGGGCGGAATCTACCCCAATTATCTGCTGCCATTCATCGAAATGCTCAAATTTTGGCCCGACCACGCCGATGCCCCAAAATGGAAAGAAACACTCAAAAATTTCGTTTACCACTACCTGATTCCGGCTTGCGAAAGAAACCCGTTTTTACTGGTTCCGCAGGGAATTTTTGGCAACGAAGGACCTATCTGGTTTTGCGGTACATTCCATGGCACCAACGCCATTTATGGCTACACAGCCGCTCTGGCTCTGGAACTTGCTGATCTTTTCAACGATAAAAGGCTGAAAGAAATTGCATATGGAAACCTGCAATGGCTGGCCGGATTAAATGCCGGAATAACACGTGACAATTTGGCAATGGGAAGTGTCGTTTTCAGCGCTGAGATTCCTGACGGAGCTGCTTTACCTGCCAGTATGATGTGTGATGTGGGCAACCGAAGTGCAGGTACCTGGTTTCAGACAAGGGGAGTAATTTGTAATGGTTTTTCAACAGGCAAACAGTTTGTTTATGATACAACACCATTAAAAGAAAATGATGGCCCTCATTCATTTACAGACGAAGACTGGATACCACACACAGCCGCCTGGCTCACCGGCTTAATCAGGCTTCAGATATCTTAAATATTGACTAATGGAATTTGAAATATAACTTATGAATCGAACGAAACTTGTATTTTTTGTTTTCTGCTTTATTTTAAACCTTTTTGCAAATGCTCAACCTTGGAAAGAACACGGACCAATTCAGGTTTCAAAAGAAAACCCACATTACCTTTCACATCATGTTGGAACCCCGTTTTTCTGGTTGGCCGATACCGGCTGGGAAATGTTGCACCGTTTAAACAGAAATGAAATTGAAACCTATCTTGAAAACCGCCGGCAAAAGGGATTCAATGTCATTCAAACGGTGATTATCAGCGAATTTATTCACATGGACAAAACCACTAATTTTTATGGCGACAGTATTTTCAGAAATGAAAATCCGGAGAAACCCTTGCTGACAAGGGGAAATAATCCGCAAAATGCCGAAGAATACGACTTTTGGGATCATGTGGATTACGCCGTTGAAATAGCCGCTGCAAAAGGATTGTATATGGCTTTGGTACCTTCGTGGGGCGAATGGATAACTCCCCGGACCGACAAAGCGCTTTTCAACACCAAAGAACAAGCTTATTCGTACGGTTGGTTTCTGGGCAACCGGTATAAAAACAGCCCGAATATTATCTGGATATTGGGAGGTGACCGCCATCCCGACGAGCGCCCTGAAGGAATTGAACTTTGGCGTGCAATGGCCGAGGGAATTGCCGATGGAACCAACAATGAGAAAAACATTGATGGGAAGGCCGACTATTCAACTACTTTAATAACACACCACTCGTTTTTGTCATCCTCGAAATGGTTTCACAACGACGATTGGATTGACTTTCATACCTGGGGATCGTACCATGCTGAGGTGAACAACTCCAAATCGTATCTGGCCGCCATTGCCGACTGGAATTTACCGAATCCGAAACCCACCTTCAATTCGGAACCCTGTTACGAAGGACACGGAATCAATTACGGATTGGACGACAACGGAGTATTCACGTCAACCGACGTGAGAATTGCCGCCTATTGGAGCGTATTTTCAGGTGGTGCAGGATTCACCTATGGATGCCAGCCAATCTGGCAATTCACCGACGAAACACGGAAAAAACATTCATCGCAAACATTTACAAACTGGCAGAAAGGAATGGATATGCCGGGCGCCTTTCAGGTTGGATACCTTAAAAAACTAATGGATTCACATCCGATGACAGAGTTGGTACCCGACCAAAACCTCATTGCAGCCGGACAAGGCGATTGCGCAACCTACTCCTGCGCCATCCGCGGAAAATCGTTTGCATACATTTACATACCCACCGGAAATAAAACCACTGTAAAAATGGGGATTATTTCAGGAGAAAACGTGAAAGCTTGCTGGTTTGACCCACGTACTGGGCAAACCACTGTTATCGGTGAATACTGGAATTCAGGAGAAAAAAGTTTTGACGTACCCGGGATGTCGGAAGAACTTACCTGGCTGCGGTCGGGCCGTGGCTGCGACTGGGTGTTGGTGCTGGAAGGGATTTGATTCGTGATTGGTATTATTAACCAGATTTGATTTAAATTGCCTGGTGTTTTTGTTAAATAATAATATTCGCATTTGAAATATGAAAAACCTGATTTTTACTGCAATGTTCCTGTTCATTTTAACAGGACTAACAGCCCAAACCAAATCGATTAAGAAATCGCCGTTATTAACCGAAGCAACCCCCGAAAGTGTGGGAATTTCTTCTGAAAGGATTGCCCGCATCGACCAAATGTGTGAACAGGAAGTTGCTAATGGAAATATTCCCGGTGTAGTTGCATTGGTCGCCAGAAATGGGAAAATAGTTCATTGGAAAGCCTATGGAATGGCTGATAGTCAGGCTGGAAAAAAACAAAAACGCGATGATATTTTTCGCATCGCAAGCCAGACAAAGGCCATCACTTCTACTGCCGTAATGATGCTGTGGGAAGAAGGAAAATTTCAGTTAGATGATCCGGTTTCGAAATTCATCCCTGAATTTAAAGATGTAAAAGTTTTGACTTCTTATAATTATTCCGATACAACCTGGACAGGTGAACCTGTTAAAACTCCAATCACAATTCGTCATTTGCTGACTCATACTTCAGGAATTGGCTATGGTGTGATTGATGGAGATGAACGGTTTAAACTGATATTCCACAAGGCCGGAATCGTTGACGCTTTTACTGCTGAAATGGTTGTTCTGGCCGATAATATCAAAAAACTGGCAAAAATGCCACTCCATCATCAGCCTGGTGAAAATTACACTTACAGTGAAGGACTTGATGTTCTGGGCTATTTTATTGAAATTGTTTCTGGAATGCCATTTGATAAATTTTTGCAAACCCGCATTTTTGATCCGCTGGGTATGAATGACACCTGGTTTTATCTGCCCGACGACAAGGCTTCAAGGTTGGTTGCCGTTCAGCAAAAAGTAAATGGAAAATGGGAGAAATATCCGGTTACTTTTTATGACACCGATTATCCGATAAAAGGCGCCAAAAGCTATTTTGCAGGTGGCGCCGGACTTTCGAGTACAGTAAAAGATTATGCCACATTTCTGCAAATGTATCTGAATGGCGGGGAATACAACGGAATTCGCCTGTTGAGCAGGAAAACAGTGGAAATAATTATGAGCAACCAGATTGGAAATATATGGGGAGAAAATTCAGATACCAAATACGGCCTTGCTTTTGGTTTGCTCACAGAAAACGGACAGGCCAAAGGTGGAAAGGGTAGTGCCGGAAGTTTTGACTGGGGTGGTTATTTTAATACCCAATACTTTGCCGATCCGAAAGAACAGGTAATCGGCCTGATTTTCAAACAAACCCAGGGCCCGGTAAACGATGTTACCGGCTGGAAGTTCCGTCAGCTGGTTTTTCAATCTATTGATGATTAATTAAAAAAAATGAATATCGTAAACGAACTTGCCAAAATGATTGACCACTCCATCCTTCATCCCACAATGACGGACGAAGATCTGAAAAGAGAGTGTGAAGTAGCTGCCAGATATAACGTTGCATCGGTGTGTGTAAAACCTTATGCGGTGAAACAAGCTGTTGAATTGCTGAAAGGTACCGATGTACTTGTTGGGTGTGTGATTGGTTTCCCGGCAGGAAATTCAGCAATTGAAGTAAAGGTTTTTGAGACCGAAACGGCTTGTAATGACGGTGCAGTGGAAATCGACATGGTGATCAATATCGGGAAAGCGCTGGGTGGTGACTGGAACTACATTGAAAAGGAAATTAATGCGGTAACAACTACCTGTCACCGGAATAATGCCATTGTAAAAGTGATTTTCGAAACCGATTACATTACAAAGGAGGCAGATATTGTGAAACTTTGTCAGATTTGCACCCAGGCTGAGGCTGATTATGTGAAAACATCAACCGGTTACGGATTTGTAAAACAACCAGGTGGAGACTATAATTATAAAGGAGCCACCATCCCGGTGTTAAAACTGATGAAGGAAAACATCGGGCCAAAAGTTAAACTGAAAGCAGCAGGTGGCGTGCGGACACTCGACCAGTTACTGGAAGTCCGGGCTGCCGGATGTTCGCGGAGTGGGGCAACTGCCACTGCTGCCATGATTGAGGAGGCAAAAAAACGCTTTGCATAGGGTGATGCGATTTTTGTCGCATAGAAAAGCGGCTGAAAACGCATTAACCAAACAGACTTTAAACTTATTGAAACTTAAACTTTAAACTAAAATGTACATTGTCGATTCTTATTCGCTGGCAGTAATTTTCTGCATCATTACCATGCTGGGATGGGGCTCGTGGGCCAATACCCTGAAAATGACTCCGAAAAATTGGGAGTTCCCGCTTTATTACTGGGATTATTCCATCGGATTAATTCTGACAACTTTGTTGTTTGGATTCACTTTTGGCAGTTCCGGTACCGAAGGGCGTAGTTTTCTGGCCGACCTTTCGCAGGCCAATTTTTCTGCCCTGTCTTCGGCATTTATCGGAGGTGTGATTTTTAATCTTTCGAACCTGCTGATTGTGGCTGCAACCGCCATTGCCGGGTTGGCTGTAGCATTTCCCATTGCAGTAGGCCTTGCGCTGGTTATCGGTGTTGTGGTGAATTACATGGCCACCCCGCTGGGCAACCCGGTTTTACTTTTTGCAGGCCTCGCGCTGGTAGTGCTGGCCATTCTGGTGGATACAGCAGCCTATAAAAAACTTCCTCAGGAGAAAAAGGGAGATCAGAAGAAAGGGATTTTAATTTCAATTGTTTCAGGTATTCTGATGGGATTTTTTTACCGTTTTGTGGCTGCATCAATGACCACCAACTTTGCAGTGCCCGATGCCGGACTTCTAACTCCATATTCAGCCATGTTTGTGTTTACAATCGGAATATTTATTTCGAATTTTGTTTTTAACACCTGGTTTATGTACAAACCGGTAACCGGTGGAAAGGTCTCTTATTCCGATTATTTCAGACTGGGTACACCTAAGATTCATCTTATTGGCCTCCTCGGTGGTTTGATCTGGTGTGCTGCAATGGAATTCAATATGATGGCGTCGGAGCAGGCGGGATTTGCAATCTCTTATGGACTTGGACAGGGTGCAACCATGATTTCGGCAGCCTGGGGTGTTTTTGTGTGGAAAGAATTTGCCAAAGCGCCAAAAGGCACCAACAAACTTCTGGCCGCCATGTTTGCGCTGTTTATTATTGGTTTGTCGATGATTGTGGTGGCAAGGCTGAATTAAAACTGGCTGCTTGCTAATAACCAGAAGCCGGTAGCAAGCAGCATTTCAGGGACTCAATACTAAAATCTGAAAATATATGAAAGATAAAATTGTTGTTATTGGCAGTTCAAATGTTGATTTGCTGATGAAAATGGATCATCTTCCCGAAAAAGGCGAAACCGTTACAGATGCTGAATTCTTTCAGGTTTATGGCGGAAAGGGTGCCAATCAGGCAGTGGCTGCAGTACGCGCCGGTGGAAATGTGGCTTTTGTGAACTGTGTGGGCGAAGATGCTTATACACCGCAAATGGTGCAGAATTACAAAAATGACGGAATCGATACCCGTTTTGTATTTCAGGAAAAGGGAGTTGCCAGTGGTCATGCACTAATTATGATTGGCAGCGCAGGAATGAACTACCTTTCGGTGGCGCCGGGAGCCAATTACAAACTCACTCCTGCCCGAATCAAAGAGGCAATGCCGGTAATTGAACAAGCGGCGATGATTGTGATGCAATACGAAATTCAGGAGGAAACCATAAAATATGTGATTGATATTGCTAACCGGAATGGAATTCCGGTAATGTGGAATTGTGCACCGGCAAGGGCTTTCGATGTTTCGTACATCCCAAAAATAAACATTTTGGTTTTAAATGAAGTGGAAGCTGGTTTTCTTGCAGGAATGCAGGTCGAAAACGAATCGGATGCCGAAGTTGCTGCGAAAAAACTGGTTGACAGCGGAGTCGAAAAAGTCATCATCACTTTAGGTTCGAAAGGTGCATTTGTTTTAACCAAAACCGAAAAAGTAAGTGTTCCGGCATTTAAAGTGGAAGCAATTGACACAACGGCAGCCGGCGATACATTCTGCGGTGCTTTTGCCGTGGCACTTGTGGAAGGCAAACCTTTGAAAGAGTCACTGCAGTTTGCCAGTGCAGCCGCTGCCATTTCAGTGACACGTCTGGGAGCACAACCTTCAGCTCCGGCCCGAGAGGAAATTGATGAATTTCTGAAAAATCAATTATAATTAATTACCCTGCTGAATTTCGAATAATTCTGGCACGATTTTAACAGACATAAAATTTCAGTTAAACAGAAAAAGAACAATTTAAATTTTGAAAACATGAGAAACACATTGATTTTACTGATTTGCGCTTTATTCCCATTTGCAGCGGGAGCGCAGTTGATGCAGGAAGCTGCAAAACCTTACATTGAAGTGGTGGGAAATGGTGAAATGGAAATTGTTCCCAACGAAATCTATATCAGTTTTACGCTGAAGGAAAGAATGGACGGGAAAAAGAAAATCGAAATTGATTCGCAGGAAAAGGAACTGAAAAAGCAGTTGCAGAAAACAGGGTTCGATTTGGCAAACCTGAGTCTGGCCGATGCCTCGGCTGATTTCGTCACCATCAAAAGGAAAAACCAGGAAGTGCTGGCTTCAAAAAATTATATCCTGAAAGTGGCAACAACAAATGAAGTTGCTGCTGTTTTCGAAGTGCTTGACAATGTACAGGCTTTAAATGGCGATATTACGCGTGTTGCACACTCAGAAATTGAAAAGTACCGGAAAGAGGTAAAAATTCTGGCGATGAAAGCCGCGAAGGAAAAAGCAGGGTATTTACTCGAAGCCGTTGGTGAAAAAGTGGGAAAACCGCTGATGATTCAGGAACGCGAAAACTACGACGACATTATTCCAATGCCAAGAATGATGGCCAATATGAAAATGGCGATGGGTGTTGAAGCGGATATGGCTGAACCGGCGCCTGAAATTTCGTTTCAAAAGATAAAACTGAAATACTCGGTGTTTGCACGTTTTGAAATTCAATAAAAACTAAAATTTGAATAATTACGACCTTGTTTCACAATGAAGCAGGGTCGTTTTGTTTTTTAATGATTCAACCCGATGATTTTTCCAATCTGAAAACCACATTTTTCCACGAGTTTGGGTGCATTCCGGATAGCTTCAGCCAGAGAAAGCGGTTGGTTAACAATAGAAATCAGCAAATCGAATCCATAATCATACAGTTTTTCGTACCCACTTCCGAGCGTTCCGGCAACACCAATCACGGGTTTGATGTGTTTTTTTGCCAGTTGAGCAACGCCAAACGGAGCTTTTCCGTTGATGGTCTGTTCATCCAGTTTTCCCTCGGCAGTAATCACCAAATCAGCGCGGGAAATGCGGTTTTCGAGGTCAAGAATTTCAGCCACCAGTTGAAAACCGCTTACAAGTTTTGCCCCTGTAAAAGCAACTAATCCACCACCCAAACCACCGGCAGCTCCGGCTCCTGGCATATTTTCGATGTCAATATTGAGATGTTTCCGGATGACTTCTGCAAAGTTTTTCAGGGCAGCATCCAGTTGCAAGACCATTTCGGGTGTTGCGCCTTTTTGCGGGCCGTAAATTGCCGAAGCTCCGTTTGGCCCGGTGAGCGGATTGGAAACATCGCAGGCAACCACAATTTCAGGCAGATTTTTTTCAAACAAAGAAAGGTCGAACTGACAGAGTTGGGAAAGTGGGCCTCCGCCTGGTTGCAATTCCTGACCGTTTTTATCCGGAAATTTTGCGCCCAATGCCTGCGCCATTCCCGCTCCGCCATCGTTGGTGGCGCTTCCACCAATTCCGATAACGATCTTTTTGCAACCAGTTTTAATGGCATATTTTATCATTTCTCCGGTACCAAAAGTTGAGGTAAATAAAGGATTTCGTTCTTCGGAAAGAATCATTTCCAGACCGTTGACGGTTGCCATTTCAATAAATGCTGTTTGACCATCACCCGAAAAACCAATTTCTGCTTTTACCGGTCGCATCAATGCATCGTGTACATCGAAAGTTTTAAAAGTTCCGTTTGTTCCTTTGGTTAAAACCTTTAAAAATCCTTCACCACCATCTGAAACGGGTACCGTTTCAATGATTGCTTCGGGCAACGACTTTTCGATTCCGGTTTTGAGTAATCGGGCTACTTCAAATGCGTTGATCGATTCTTTAAAAGAATCCGGCGCAATCAGAATATGTGGACCGTTTTTCAATCTGTCTTTTCTTCTGATAAAATCTACTGAATTACCAGTTTTTTTGTCTGAACTGAAATTCCGGTTCGCAATGCTACCAGGTAAATACCCGGCTGATACATTTTTTTCGGTTGAATAAACCGGCTGTAAACACCTGCAGGCACTTTACCTTTCTCAAAAACTTCAAGCATTCTGCCATTAATGTCAAAAAGAATAATTTCAAGGTTAGTCTCGGCATTCACACTGAAATCGACATAAAACTCGCCTTTAGCCGGATTCGGATAGACTTCAAAATTCAAGGTTTGTTCTGCAATCTGATCAACGGCGGTGATTGATGCATCATCATTCAAACCGGGAGAGCCATTTACGATTTTAGAAATGGTCCAGTATGTTGATGAATCAGGATCTGATTTTGGGTTTGCATCTTTCGAAACCAGTGAATAGCCGTCTCCATCAGCTTCAACTGGCCATGGCGCTTCATCATCGAAAGTAAACGAAATGACCACCTGGTTTGAACTGGTTTGCAGAACCACTTTCTCGCCACCGTTCGACAAACTTCCGGTGTACACAAATTGTGGCTGAAATCCATATATTTTGGCGAATTCAGCTGCATTCGATGCCAGCACCATGAATGCGCCGGGAGCGAGTGTGGTTCCTGCCGGAAAAGTAAATTGTATCCCGTCGGTTAATGCCAGACCCGACAGGTCGAGTGTTTTTGAGCCAGTATTTTTAAATTCAATAAATTCCAGTTCTTTCCCGTCAACTCCGTTCTGGTCGGCCGGATGATAATGCAGTTCTGTAACTTTTAATGCTGTGAACAGCCCGGAATCATCAAAATAAATCTCGTGAAGTGCACTCCATACAGTGCCGTTTTTTACCCTTGATTTTACCAGCGTACCCGGGGCAACTGTCAGGTTTTTTACCGCACCTCCAAATAGCGCCGAACCTGAAACTGATCCCCCGGTTGCACGCGGATCTTTGCCATTGATAGTGTAATAAATTTCACCCGTTCCGTTGGTGTTTTCAAGGGTAAGACTGAAATTTTCAGCAATGGTTATTTTATCGTCTGTAATCAGCGTTCCATTGTTTTTAAATACCGGCGGTTGAACCGTCAAATAAAGGCTTTCATTTTTCAGTTGATCAATCACAATATCGGTACGATATGGAATCCAGTCATTTAAAACCTGGTTGACTGCCGGAAGCCAATGGTCGTCTTTTGTGCGGGCAGTTCCGCTTTTGCTGTCGCCCCACCGGGCCGATTCAGCAATAATTGCCATATTTATCTCGTCGGCTGTATTTTTGAAACGAACTTTACAAGAGTCGGGTGTAAGCGCACCTTTGTTATAAAAATGTTTGTAAACCCTGTCGGCAAATCTCATGCGGTATTCAGCGTTTGCGGTGAGTTTAAGGTGCAGCCACTGCGGGTGAAACTTCTGGAACTGGTTTACCTGCATCCACTGTCCGGTACCTAAATTTACCCTGTTTTCATACAAACCAATTCCGGGTGAAACCGGATCAACCAACAGCGTATGTTCATTGTCGTGGGCAAAAAAACGGAATCCCTGGTTTTTGTTGTTACGGTTGTAAATTGCATAGAAATTATTTGGATTCTGATTGCTGGAAAATTTTGAAACCGGCGCGTCGAAATTGCCACCATAAAAAATCACCAGCATATAGTCGATCAGGTTATCCACATCCACCAAAACCGGCAACGTGGTATCCCGAACACCGGAAGTGTTTAATCCTAATAATTTGAAATAATTCATGTTGGCAGAGAATCCGGTTTGGCACATGTTCCATATCTTTTGCCAGGCCTCTGTATTTCCATCGGTGGCTTCTATTTCATAAAGATTGAAATCATCGCCAATATCCACTTTAATTACATCATAGTCGTCTTTATTGCCACCAAAATAGGTTTCGGAAAAGGAAGCTTCACTGCGTTCCTGGGTTTGATAAATTCCCCAATATAAACCGTTTATGTACAAATGATAAAACCGGCTTCTTGTGTAAGGATTATTCATATCTCGCTGTGTGTCGCGTGAAAATACATCGCGGTTCAGCGTCTGGTATCTGGCCTGGCCGCCACCATTTGCCCAGGAATAATTTTGGCCTGTGCGAAGATCAATTTTGTCAAATTCATTGGCTCCTTCATCCCCAAATAATGGGTACCTCAGCTTTCCTTCACCATATTCCGATCTGAAAAACAGGCGAAAAGCATGTTTCGGGTAATCGCCGTGGCGGCTCCAGCCTCCCCTGATCCGCAATCCTGCGTCAATATTAAAACCTGTACTTCCATCGGGGTTGATCAGTTCGACATTGGCCGGCCTTTCCCAATCCTGACCATGATTTTCGGCATTTACATAAATACCGGTTTGTGAATCAAAAAGATTAGGCAAATCAGTAGTGACGGTAATTGTGGGAATATCTTTCAATGAGGGTTCAATCAGATTTGAATATCGCGAATCGTTTGTAACCTTTGTATCCATTGGTAAATCAATAATCTGGCCGTTTATCGAAGTCGTTGGCCAACTTCCCCCGGGATGAACCTGCGTTTTTACCGCCGCGGGGAAAATATAATTACAGGTTACAGGTTTGCTCGGATCAAAACCTGTTTCAGTTTTTGATGCGCGCAAAACCACGCCCCCGGTTTTTCCTCTTCCGGCTGCTGTGCTGTTCGGATCAATCAAAACGGTTGCTGGTGAAACTGCATTTACAGAGGTTGCTGAGTAACGCGGATCGCTGCCATCAAGTGTATATTTGATTGATTCGCCTGCTTTTCCGGTACTAATTATAGTGGAGAATGGATTTGTAAAAAAACCGCTTTTCACTGAAATAGCCGGGGCATTTGTTTCGGGCAGTTTTTTTATGGTTTCTAATTTTGCATCGAGGTAAAAATCGGTGCTTACTTTTGAAATATTAAAGCCCTGAATGGCGATGACATTTTTCCCGTTTACAAGATTAAGGTCTTTTTTGTCGATTGTTTTGCTGACCCATTCGCCAAATTCGTGCGGATTAACGGCTCCCTGGTTATACGAATAATCATTTAGTACATTGGCTTTCCAGATTTCCTTACCGTTTATCCAGATAACAAAACCATCATCATAATCACAGCTAATCCTGATTTGGTCAATGTTGGCCGGATCTATCGTAATTTCTTTTCTTAAAAATATAATTGTGTAGTTGTTGATCATATCGGAAAGCAGGGTGCCACCGGTTCCATCGCCATATCTGAAAGGTGCGTTGCCAACGGTCCACGCTGTTGCAGTGAAATCGATATTCCTCCACAAGGTATTTGGTGTTGTAGGTTCAGATTTCCCTTTGAAATAGGACCATTGCGAGCCCCAGTTTATGATGGTCTGTGTTTGTGATTTTACATTCAGATTTAGAAAAAATACGACTGTTAAAAATAATATGGCTTTGATTTTAGTCATCATGTTTAAAATTTCAGGATTGATTGTTTTGGTTTAAAAATCGTTGTTTTATTGAATCATGCTGTCAAAAATAAAAACAATTATCAAAAAGCCGGAATGAAATTGACGGAGATTGCCTGTTGGTGATTTATTTAAAGAAATAAAATGGGTTAACACTTTTGTTGTTTATTGCTTAATTCTTAGATTCGGCTCCTGTAAATAATCTGAACAGAAAATGAAAGGGAAAAAAGTAGCGAACCCTTCAGTTGTAGTAAAAAATAAACGTAATATTCTTTATTTCAGAATAATATCTATTCTGTTGCCTGTAATTATCCTGGTGTTTCTTGAAGCGGTTTTGCGTATAGCAGGTTATGGCGATAATCTTAACCTGTTTGTCAGAAATCCTGAAAAAGGATATGAAAAATACCTGATGGTAAATCCTGTGGTTGGGAAGAAATATTTTCAGAAGTTTGAATATACCTCGCCTGCAAACGACATTTTCCCGGACAAGAAGCCTGAAAATACTTTCCGCATTTTTGTGATGGGCAGTTCCACGGTTTATGGCTTTCCTTATGAAAGAAACCTGATGTTTTCGCGTATTCTGCACCAGCGGCTCGAATCGGCTTTTCCTGAAAAGAAAATCGAAATGGTGAATACTTCCATAACCGCTATTAACAGTTTTACCTTGCTTGATTTTACCGGTCAGATTTTAAAGTATGAACCAGATGCCATTTTGATTTATGCCGGACACAATGAGTTTTACGGGGCATTTGGCGTTGGATCGAACGAAACCATGAGCAAAAACAAGACGCTTACCCGGTTGCATATTAAACTGATGGATCTAAAACTTTACCAGTTGGTAAGAAACTCAATTGCCGGTTTATCAAAAGCAGTGGCTGGTAAAAACGATGGTGAAATTCACGGAACACTCATGAAAAGAATGGTCCGTAATCCCGATATTATTTACGGAAGCGAAAAATACAAGATTGCAATGGATCGGTTCCGGCAAAATATGGATGAAATTCTGACCAAAGCTGATAAGCAAAAAGTTCCGGTTTTTATAAGCGAACTTGTTAGCAATGTACACGATATGAAACCTTTTAATTCGATTTCTGAGAACGGCGCTGAATCGGCCCAGACAGTTTTTGAATCGGCCCAAAAAGCAGAAAAGCAAGGTAATTTTGACCGTGCACTCGAATTGTATTACAAGGCCAAAGATCTTGATTGTATTCGTTTCAGGGCCAGCGAAGATGTTAACAGAATCATTGATGAATTGGCTGAGAAACACAAGTCGTATGAAATTCCAATGTTGAAAGTTTTTCAGGAAAATTCACCGAACAA
>CAZXVT010000035.1:0-3616 GCA_964644015.1 uncultured Maribellus sp. | reverse complement strand
ACCGAACAAACTCATCGGGAATAACCTGATGACAGAACATCTGCATCCGAATATCGAAGGAAATTTCCTGATGGCAGATGCATTTTTTCATGAGATTGTTGATTCACGCATTTTAGGTGAAGCCAATTTGAGCGAAATACCGTCGAAAAATTATCAGAAACAAAACTGGGGTTATTCCGAACTCGATTCACTGCTTGGCATTCACCGTGTTGAACTGTTAAAAGGATTCTGGCCATTTATTACCGACCCGTCAAAAGAGTACAATTATAAAAATAGCTATCGATCCAAATCCGTTGTTGATTCACTCGCATTTTCGAAGATCAAAAATCCGGTTCTTACAGTTGAAGATTTACGGCTTCAACTGGCTGAATATTATGAAAAACGAGGAAAGCCGGAGAAAGCATTTAAGGAATACGATGCCTTGATCAGGATGAATCCGTACATTGCTGTTAATTATCGCGATGCAGCCAATTTATTACTGCAACTTGGTAATTTGCCGCATGCATTAAAGTATTTCGAAAAATCGCTTGAATTTGAAGATTCATTTTTTGCGAAATTCAGGATTGGTGAGATTTATTTTTTGAAAGCTGATTTCGAGCATGCAGTAAAAAGTTTTGAACAGGCTTTTGCAATTGCACCCGACGATAAAAAGGTGAATGTTTTGGTAAAGACTTATTATTCATTTGTTTACAGTGGGAATAAAGCAAAAGCTGATGCAGCAGCCAACGAACTGAAAAGAGTAAACGCCGGGCGTTATTTGCAGGTTCCACCCAAAGAATATGTATATACACGTTATGTGCCGTTTCAGACAAAAGCCGAGGTGGAGTTAGCCCGTAAACTTGCCGGAGAGAAGAAATCAGCCGAAGCAATTACAATTCTTGAAAACTCACTTAGCAGATATATTTCTCCGGTTGCCGAAAGAATGATTGGAGAGCTTGCCTTGGAGATGAAAGACTTTAAAAAAGCCGGTTTCTATTTGCTTAAAACGGAAAGCGAATTCAGATTCGATCCTTTATTTCAAAAAACACTCACTGAATATTATACTGAAACCGGGGATGGAGATAAAGCGCAAAAATGCAGGAAAGAGTTTGAACGGCTCAGCGAGGGATTAGCACAAAAACCTGAAATTGCGGTTCAGAAAAACAGCCCGAAATAAAAAAGAACAAGTGAAAATTCTCGGAATATCAGCTTATTATCACGACTCTGCTGCCGCGCTGGTGGTGGATGGAAAAGTTGTGGCGGCCGCACAGGAAGAAAGGTTTACACGAATTAAACACGACCTTTCCTTCCCGTTTCATGCAATCAGTTTTTGTTTGCACTCACAGTCTGTCAGGATAAATGAGTTGGATGCCATTGTTTTTTATGACAAACCGCTCCTGAAATTTGAAAGATTGCTGGAAACCTATTACGGTTTTGCACCGAGGGGGATTGTTTCTTTTGTTACCGCAATGCCTGTTTGGGTAAAGGAAAAGCTTTTCATGAAAAAGATTTTACACGATGAATTGGGCCGGTTTGAGGAATACGATAAAAAAGCGGCTCATCTTTTATTCCCCGAACATCATTTATCTCACGCAGCCAGTGCATTTTTCCCATCGCCTTTCGAAGATGCTGCGGTTTTAACGGTTGATGGAGTGGGGGAGTGGGCTACCGCATCAATTTGCGAGGGAAAAGGAAACAGCCTGAAAATATTGAAAGAGATGCATTTCCCTCATTCGGTCGGGTTGCTTTATTCTGCTTTTACTTATTATCTGGGTTTTACGGTTAATTCAGGAGAATACAAACTGATGGGCCTGGCGCCTTACGGAATTCCCGGGAGTGAAGAGGTAAACCGATTTATGGAAATAATTTCAGAAAAACTGGTACACATCCACGAAGATGGTTCAATCTGGTTAAACCAGGATTATTTCAGTTATGCATCAGGACTCAGAATGGTTCCCGACAAGAAATGGGAGCAGTTGTTTGGTTTCAGCCGGCGTGATCCGGAAAGTAAAATTGAACAGCATCACTCCAACCTGGCACTCGCCATTCAGCAGGTTACCGAAGAAATCATGCTGAAAATGGCTGTGGAAGCGAAAAAACTGACGGGTGCGAAGAATATCTGTCTTGCTGGAGGTGTGGCGCTTAATTGTGTCGCCAACGGAAAATTACTTAAATCAGGTTTATTCGACGGGATATTTATCCAGCCTGCTGCCGGTGATGCAGGAGGTGCGGTTGGAGCAGCGCTTTCAGCGTATCATATATATTTTGGAAAAGAAAGGAATGTTTCTTCCACGGATGGAATGTCGGGCAGTTTATTGGGGCCCGATTTTACCGATCGGGAAATTGAACAGACGGTTAAATATTATAATGCTGTTTTTGAAAAGTTTGATGACTTTTCGCAAGTGGCACAGAATACTGCCCGTTTGATTGCGGAAGGAAATGTGGTTGGCTGGTTCCAGGGGAAAATGGAATTTGGTCCACGTGCTCTCGGAAACCGAAGTATTTTGGGTGATGCACGAAACAAAGAGATGCAATTAAAATTGAACCTGAAAATAAAGTACCGCGAGAGTTTCAGACCATTCGCGCCCTCGGTGCTTGATGAAGACAGGAATGAGTTTTTTGAACTCGGTTGCGAATCACCTTACATGTTGCTGGTGGCCCGGGTTAATGATAAGCATCTGAACCCTAAACCAGAAGATTATTTTGAACTTCCATTGATGGAACGGCTCTATTTTCAGCGATCGGATATTCCGGCGGTTACGCATATCGACGATTCTGCCCGGATTCAGACAGTAAATAAAGAAACGAATCCCAGGTACTGGGAATTAATAAATGAATTTAAAATGTTGACTGGTTTTGGCGTTATTGTAAACACCAGTTTCAATGTGAGGGGCGAACCCATTGTTTGTACGCCAGACGAAGCATACCGGTGTTTTATGAATACCGAAATGGATTACCTGGTGATAGGAAACTATATTTTCAATAAAAAAGAACAGCCCGCTTGGCCTGATAAATTCAGAATGAATAATTTTAAACCTGATTAATTTTGAATTAAAAGTTGATGAAATGGAATTTATAAAGGATTTGTGGTTATACCTGAAAGAACGGAAAAAGTGGTGGTTAATGCCGGTCATCATTATTTTATTACTATTTGGTCTTTTAATTGTAATCAGCAGTGGCAGTGCCATTGCACCATTTATTTATACACTTTTCTGATTTGAGATGAAAGATAAATCGAAAATATACGAAACAAGCCTTGTACTTACCACTGGTTTTTTGGTTGTTTACCTGATCACCGGAATTTATGCATTTCTGTATATTTCAATGTTTTTTGGGCTTGTTGGAATTTTTATAAAACCGCTTGCCGCCATCATTACGAAATTCTGGTTTTGGCTGGCAGACATTCTTAATCTGGTATTTTCAAAACTTATATTGGGATTATTATTTTATCTGGTTTTATTTCCTTTGGCTTTTGTATATAAAGTTGCTGGTAACGATAAACTGCGGCTGAGGGCGGATAACAATAGTAAGTGGAATATACGAAACCAGGTTTTCGAACCTTCTCACTTCGGAAAAATCTGGTAATTCTCCCTGAAAAATCAAGAGAAATAAGTGTTAAAATTTGACAATCTCCGGA
>CAZXVT010000034.1:0-31500 GCA_964644015.1 uncultured Maribellus sp. | reverse complement strand
CCTTAACAAATCACGATTAATCAAATGGAAATTGGATTCCTCCCGTTACCAAAAGAAAAAGCAGTTCCCTTGATTTTAATCGTTAACCGCGGCACTGCTTTAACAAAAATATCCTGGCCTGAGCTGATTAAACAGAGAAAAGACCGGCAGGAACCTCCGAAATCGCACCTGTCACTGATTGAGAAAGCCTTGAAAGATACCGGGAATACAAATTTTAAAATCATGAAATACCCGAAGTCAATCTTCTTTTCAGGCAGCAGAACCGGTGCGCTTTCTGTATTTGCAGGAATCGAAGAAACAATTCAGCCCTAGTTCCGGAGATTTTAAAAGATTGGATTGTAAAATCCGGTTTAAAAAAGTAACTTTCACCTGAAATACAAACAATAACCAATCGCCGGTATGAAACCACTCTTTCTTTTTTTGCTGATGTTTTTTGCATACACAGCATTTCCACAAATAAGTCCTGCCCTGAAAACAGGGATTGGTTATCCTTACATAATGTTTACCGACGAAAACATTGCACCTGACTTGCATACGCTCAAATCATTTCCGACTCTGGCAGTGGAAAAACCAATACCAGTTGAAATCAGGCTGAAAAAAAGACTGAGTATTAACCCCGGGATCGCTTATTACTATTATAAAGAACATGAATTGAAAGGAGATAAAACCGAAGGAAGGGATTTCAAACTCAACCAGCACACTATAAACGGTTATGTAAAATTGCTTTACCAGGCAAAGTTTGCTTTTCCGAGCGAGGGTTTTGTATATGCCGGGGGAATAGGCGGAATGCACCTGATTACCAAAACAACCGGCACCAAAACGGTTTACGGACTGACTTCAGAAATTCCTGAACTGACTGTGGATGTTAACGAAAACGGGAAACCATTTTTTGACATGTTTTATTATGGATTGGTAGCCGGATTTCAGCCCAATGCCCGGAAATACAACACAATAAAAGTTTCGTTTGAAGTTTCATGGCTGCCGGGTTTTATTTCTTATACCGATCCGATACCACTGGAAGAAATCACAGAAGATACAACTGTTCCGTACACTTATTCCGATGTTGGTCAGATACAATTTTCAGTTTTTCTGGGTTTCAGAAAACGATAAAAAAAAAGCTACCCGATCAACAGGTAGCTTTTCAATATATCTTCAACTTTCAATTAAACATTCAGCGTATAACGATCGAATGCGGTAACTGTAAGTGCTTTATCATTCTGAGACAGGAATTCTCTGATTGTGATTTTTCCATCTTTCACATAAACCTGGTTAAGCAATGTAGATTCCTGGAAGAATTTATTCAGTGCACCCTGGGCAATTTTATCAAGCATTGCTTCCGGTTTTCCTTCCTGACGGAATTTTTCTTTGGCAATGGCAAGTTCTTTCTCAACAACTTCAGGCGAAACAGAGTCTTTATCAACAGCAACAGGAGCCATTGCTGCTACCTGCATAGCAACATCTTTGGCAACATTTGCATCGACACCGGCTTTGTTAAACCCAACCAATGTGGCCAGTTTATTTCCGGGGTGAATGTAACCGATTACTGTTTCGGCATTTACTTTTCCATAGTATGAAAGTTCAATTTTCTCGCCAATAACACCGGTTTGTTCGCTAACCTGAGCATCAATGGTACGTCCGTCGAAACTCAAAGCTTTCAAAGCTTCCAGGTTTTCTGCGTTGTTTTCGAGTGCCACATCAAGAATTCTGTTGGCAAAAGCCACAAAGTTTTCATTTTTGGCCACAAAGTCAGTTTCGCAATTCAAAACCACCAGCGCACCGGCTTTCTGATCGGCAGAAATTTTTGTAAGAACCACACCTTCGGTAGCTTCTCTGTCAGCACGTTTTGCTGCAACGAGTTTACCTTTTTCGCGGATAATTTCAACAGCTCTGTCGAAATCGCCATTGGCATCTTCAAGAGCGTTTTTACAATCCATCATTCCTGCGCCGGTTGCCTTGCGCAATTTAACTACATCAGCAGTTGTAAACGACATAATCAAATATCTTTATAATGTTTAAAACTATAATCTAATTATTCTTCAACATCGGCGTCAACATCAACGTCAACATCTTCCTCTTCTTCTTCAACAACACGGCTTCTGATTTTTTTCCGTGGTTTTCTCTGTACCTGAACTTCTTCTTCCTCTTCGGTCTCAACCGCATCTTTATCAAGTTTGCGTTCGCTCAGACCTTCGCGGATTGCATCGCACATTGTACCCACAATCAGTTTGATTGACTGAGAAGCATCATCGTTGGCCGGAATTACAAAATCAACATCGTCAGGATTTGAATTGGTATCAACCATGGCAAAAACAGGAATACCCAGGCGTTGTGCTTCACGAACTGAAATTCGTTCTTTCATCACATCAACCACAAACAAAGCTGCGGGTAAACGAGAAAGGTCAGCAATACTGCCTAACATTTTTTCGAGTTTTGCACGCTGACGTGAGATCTGAAGTTTTTCGCGTTTCGACAGGTTATCCCAGCTTGAGTCTTTGGTCATTTTGTCGATGGAAACCATTTTCTTAACAGCCTTGCGGATGGTAGGGAAATTGGTTAGCATACCACCGGGCCAGCGCTCGGTAACGTATGGCATTCCTACTGCGCCAACCAGTTCGGCTACCAATTCCTTTGCCTGTTTTTTAGTGGCAACAAAAAGGATTTTACGGCCTGATTTGGCAATTTGTTTGATGGCTGCTGCAGCCTCATCGATTTTTACAATTGTTTTTTGAAGATCGATGATGTGGATTCCGTTTTTCTCCATAAATATATATGGCTGCATGTTCGGATTCCATTTCCGTTTGAGGTGACCAAAATGTACACCTGCGTCTAATAATTCCTGAAAATTTGTTCTTGGCATCTTTTTACTTTTTTTATGTCCTAAAAGCAACTATTGAGTAGTCCCGTAGAAACGGAAATCTCAACGGTTTTAGATCCATATGTGAATAATAAAATATTAACGTTTTGAGAACTGGAAGCGTTTTCTTGCTTTCGGACGTCCTGGTTTTTTACGTTCCACTTCACGTGGGTCACGGGTAACAAAGCCGGCCGTTTTCAATTCTTTTCTCGATTCAGCATCCACTTCCATTAATGCGCGGGTGATAGCCAAACGCAAAGCTTCGGCCTGTCCTTTCGGGCCACCGCCTTCGAGTGTTACTTTGATATCGTATTTTTCCTGAACTTCTAATAGGGCAAGCGGCTGAGTAACAATGTACTGCAACGCCAAAGTCGGAAAATACTCTTTGTAATCCCTTTTGTTAACAGTGATATTGCCTTTTCCTTCGCTCAGATAAATACGGGCAACGGCTGTTTTTCTACGTCCTAATGTATTTACTAATTCCATTTTGTCTATTTAATCGAGTTTAAATCAACTACTTTCGGTTTCTGAGCTTCATATTTATGCTCCGATCCAATCACAACATGCAGGTTAGTATATAACTTTCTTCCGAGACTGTTTTTTGGCAACATACCTTTTACTGCTTTTTCAACCAGTCTTTCAGGATATTTGGCCAGAATTTCAACCGGAGTCTGTTCGCGCTGTCCGCCTGGATAACCTGAGTGACGGATATAAATTTTATCACTCATTTTTTTACCGGTCAGAGCTACTTTTTCAGCATTGATCACTACAACATAATCACCACATTCAGAATGTGGAGTGAAAGTCGATTTATGCTTTCCCCTGAGGATTTTTGCCACTTTACTGGCCAAACGGCCCAGTACCTGGCCTTCGGCGTCAACCAAAACCCATTCCTGGTTGGCTGAAGCTTTGTTAACCGAAACTGTTTTATAACTAAGTGTATCCACTTTTACTAATTTTTTTTGTTCAAATCACTTTTGATTTTACTTACTCAGCGATTCTGACCGCAACGGAATTATACGAAAAGAATCATTACTGCGAAGAAAATCAACTATTTACACTCCTTATCACTAAGGACAACAATCGGGACTGCAAAAGTATTTGCTTTTTTTGTATTTCCAAATAAATGCTTCTAAATTTTATGCTGTTTAACTGGTTGTTAACGAAAATCATACAATCGCAGAAAAAGAAAGGTTTTGCAATTTCGGCGAATGGAATTTTAGTTTTAACACCTCTCCTAATTCATTACTGAATACATCAAATTTTATACTTTTGCTGAATTAATAAATGCCTGTCAGGAAATTAATGTACAAATGAAGGAATCAAAACCCAAAAGGATAAAAAAGCGCATTTTCGCGTCATGGATAACATCTCTGGTCAGCATTTCACTGGTGCTCACATTGCTGGGCTTTCTGTGCATGGTGCTGATTAACGGGCGACAACTATCGGATTATGTACGTGAAAAAATCGGGTTCACACTTGTACTTCACGATAATGTAAAACCTGCCGAAATCAAAAAGCTGCAGGACCGACTGAATACCAGCAAATTTGTAAAATCCACCCGGTTTGTTGATAAAGAAACAGCAGCAAAAGAATTAACGCAGCAATTGGGCGAAGATTTTACAGGATTCCTCGGTTTCAACCCACTATTTGAATCGATTGAAGTAAAACTTTACGCATCATACACCAGCACCGACAGCATCCAGATACTTGAGAAGAAATTTCTTTCTTATCCACAGGTAAAGGAAGTTTATTACCAAAAAGACCTGGTACAGGTTATTAATCAGAATATCCGGAAAATATCGTTTTTTGTATTAATTATCAGCACCTTGCTCACAATTATATTTTTGGCACTTATAAATAATACAATCAGAATCACAGTTTACTCGCAGCGATTTATCATTAATACAATGCAAATGGTGGGTGCCAGCAACCGGTTTATCCGCAAACCTTTTCTTCGACAGAGTTTGTTGCTTGGATTTTATGGAGCCATTATTGCCAACATAATCATTTTTGCAGGAATTTATGCTTACCGTCATGAATTTCCGAAAATCATGTCGCCCGAAAGTCTGACTTCCACGGCACTTGTTTTTCTGATTGTTATCATTCTCGGGTTGATTTTCTCATGGGTTTCAACCCTGTTCTCGGTCAATAAATTCCTGAGAATGAAATTTGACGAAATGTTTTATTAATTTATCTTTGCCACCACATTTAAGAAAACAAAATGGCTAAAAAAGAAATAAAAGAAACCGGTTTTGCACTGACAAAAGAAAATTACAAACTGATGGCCATTGGTTTTGCCATTATTGTTGTTGGTTTTATTTTAATGGCCGGTGGTGGCAGCGACGATCCGAATGTTTTCAATCCTGATATTTTCAGTTTCCGCAGAATAACACTGGCTCCGATTATTCTTGTGATCGGGTTCGGATTCGAGATTTATGCCATCATGAAAAAGCCCAAAAGCGAAAAATAATTTTCAGCTTTTAAAATTAATTCCCCTGTTTCTTAAATAAAACTCTTCAAACCTATTTATTTCTGTAATTATTAATCAGTTTTTAGTGTATTTGCTATCTTTGCAGCCTGAATTTTAAAAAATTTCCAATAAGCTGAGATATAGCATTTTACGAATGTCAATTAATAAAAAAGATTCTTACGATTTTATAAACGGTGAAGTTTTGTTGTTTGATAAAGACCTCGACTGGACTTCTTTTGACCTGGTTAACAGGGTAAGAATATTGTTGTGTCGTAAACTGAATATCAAAAAACTGAAAGTCGGACATGCCGGAACGCTTGATCCGCTGGCTTCTGGTCTGATGATTCTATGTACCGGAAAATCGACAAAACTGATTGATACATACCAGGCTGAAGAGAAGGAATATATTGCCACCTTAAAGCTGGGTGCCACCACCCCTTCTTTCGACATGGAAACAGAGGAAGACAGTTGGTCTGATATTTCAGAAACTACCAATGCAAAGATTAATCTGGCACTGGAGAAATTCATGGGCGAAACAGACCAGGTTCCACCCGTTTTTTCGGCTGTAAAAATTAATGGGAAACGAGCTTTTTCGTATGCAAGAAAAGGTGAAACTCCGGAACTGCAGGCAAAAAAAATAATAATCAGCGAACTGGAACTTTTAGCATTTGATTTACCCGCGATAACGTTAAGAATTGTTTGCAGCAAAGGAACCTACATCAGGGCACTTGCCCGCGACCTGGGATTGGAACTGGGTTGTGGCGCCTATCTGACACAGTTGAGAAGAACCCGGGTTGGCGAATTTAAGGTTGAAGATGCAATGACTGTAAGTTTTTTTACAGAAAATTTGCCCTGCTTCGAAACCAATTGAACAATACGACGTTATCTTAGTGATTTTTAGAAATCAAAATATATTGACTCGAAATTAGTTACAAAATAAAATAACAGGTTAAGTATGAAACTTTCGAAATTCAAGTTTGAATTAGATTCCAATAAAATTGCCCTGCACCCTACCGAAAACAGGGACGAATCGAAATTAATGGTGTTAAACCGCGCTAAAAGAACCATCGAACACCGTTTATTCAAAGACGTACTTGATTATTTTGATGACAAAGACGTGATGGTATTCAACAATACCAAGGTTTTCCCGGCACGTTTGTATGGAAACAAAGAAAAAACCGGTGCCGAAATCGAAGTTTTCCTGTTAAGGGAACTTAACCGCGAACAACGGCTTTGGGATGTACTGGTTGATCCGGCGAGAAAAATAAGAATTGGTAATAAATTATATTTTGGCGACGATGATTTACTGGTAGCCGAAGTGATTGACAATACAACTTCACGAGGCCGCACACTCCGGTTTCTGTTCGACGGGCCGTATGATGAATTCAAGAAAACGTTGTATGAATTGGGTGAAACTCCGCTGCCAAAATTCATCAATCGTCCGGTTCAACCTGAAGATAAAGACCGTTACCAGACAATTTTTGCCAAACATGAAGGTGCTGTGGCAGCGCCAACAGCAGGTCTGCATTTCAGCCGCGAATTGCTGAAACGCCTCGAAATTAAAGGTGTTAATTTTACCTACCTCACACTTCACGTGGGACTTGGCAATTTCCGTAGTGTGGATGTGGAAGACCTCACCAAACACAAAATGGATTCAGAACAGATTTGGATCACCGAAGAAGCCTGCAAAGTGGTGAATGGGGCAAAATTGATGAAAAAAAATGTTTGCGCAGTTGGAACAACGGTAATGCGCACCATGGAAAGTTCTGTTTCAACACAGGGATTTTTGAATCCATTTGAAGGCTGGACCAACAAATTCATTTTCCCGCCTTATGAGTTTTCGGTTGCCAATTCAATGATCACCAATTTTCATTTGCCCTATTCAACTCTCTTAATGATGGTGGCAGCATTCGGTGGTTACGATTTTGTAATGGAAGCTTATCACAATGCATTGAAAGAAGACTACCGGTTCGGCACTTATGGAGATGCCATGCTGATTCTCTGAAAAAAGAGAATTTCAAAGTTCCGGAAAAGATAAAAGACCACTGAAACAAATGTTTCAGTGGTCTTTTATAATATGTTTATAAAAACTCTGTCCGGCAATTATAACCGATTTTCATATTTATTAACTTGCGTCAAATTTTTCGATAAGAAATGGCAAAATTCAACGTTCATCAATGCCCCATTTGTGATAACAAGATTTTTTCCGCTTTTATTTCCTGTAAGGATCATTTTGTAACCGGCGAGGTTTTTCACATTAAAAAATGCAACAATTGCGGCTTTGCCATCACCGGAAATATTGATGACGAAGAAAACATCGGATTTTACTATCAATCAGAAAAATACATTTCTCATTCTGATACCAGCGAAGGATTCATGAACGAAATGTACCATCTTGTACGTGATTTTATGCTGGGCCGAAAACGCAGCCTTGTCAACAAATATTCGGGCATGAACAATGGCCATTTGCTCGATATTGGTGCCGGAACCGGGTACTTCCTCAACCGAATGAACAGAACCGGCTGGCAGGTGACCGGAACAGAGAAAAGCCCTGCCGCACGTAAATTCGCCAAAAGCGAATTCAATCTTGACTTTCTTGAAACAAATGAACTGTTTAATTTAAAGGAGGAGTGTTTCGATGTGGTTACACTCTGGCATTCGCTGGAACATATCCACAGGCTTTCTGAGAACCTTGAAGCCATTCAACGTGTATTGAAAAAGAAGGGGAAACTTGTAATCGCGGTTCCGAACCATAATTCATACGATGCTCACTACTATGAAGAATTATGGGCCGCATGGGATGTGCCGCGTCACATCTGGCATTTTACTCCAAAACAGATGAAAATGTTGGGCGAGAAATTTGGGTTCAGTTTAGTTACAGCCAAGTCGATGCCTTTTGATGGCGTTTATGTATCGATTATGAGTGAACAATACAAAAAATCGAAGTTTGCACTTATCAAAGGAATTTACAGGGGTAGCCTCTCGTGGATAAACGGCATTTTTAACTCCGAAAAATCGAGTTCGGTAATTTATGTATTTTCGAAAAACTGAGATTCAAATTACAATACTTAAAAACCACACCCCCGTTTTTTTCACAACAAAATATAGATTTTCAGCATTTTGCAAAATTTCTCCAAAACTGAAGTTCGAAGTGTGGATGTTAAAATCCTGAGTGCAACAGTCCTTTTTGTCAAAAAGATAAACTTTTCCTTTCGAATCAGTTAACTCATTTTTTCCTGTTTTGCTCCAAATCTGAAAATCCCGATATAAAACACAATTTCAACAGCAACCATTCGTGAGAATATTAAGGTTAGCAAAAACCCGAAACCAACTTTACTCAAAAACAAAATACGAGTGATTAGACATAGTACTCTTTCAATTGTAATGAAAAGCTGGTTGTTAAAAACGAAAAAGGCCGGAAAAATCCGGCCTCTTCTGAAATTATTTTCAATTTTATAATTGTCTAGCAACTTCCACTTCCTGGAATGCTTCAATGTGGTCGCCCACTTTAATGTCGTTAAACTTATCGATGTTCAAACCACATTCGTATCCGTTCTTCACTTCTTTTACATCTTCTTTAAAACGTTTCAGTGAGCCAAGATTTCCGGTAAAAATTACAATACCATCACGAATAATTCTGACTTTTGAATTACGGAGTATTTTACCGTCGCGAACGATACAACCAGCCACTGTTCCAACCTTTGTAATATTGAAAACTTCGAGTACTTCGGTTGTTCCCAGTATTTCTTCTTTGATTTCAGGTGTTAACATACCTTCCATCGCTGCTTTTATTTCGTTGATGGCATCGTAAATAATCGAATACATACGAACATCAATCTGCTCTTTTTCTGCAATTTTACGTGCATTCAACGACGGACGAACCTGGAACCCGATTACAATAGCTTCTGAAGCTGCTGCTAAAAGAATATCCGATTCTGAAATCTGTCCGACAGCTTTGTGCTTAATATTCACCTGAATCTGTTCAGTTGACAACTTAATCAAAGAATCTGAAAGTGCTTCAACCGAGCCATCAACGTCACCTTTTACAATCAGGTTCAGTTCCTGGAAGTTTCCGATGGCGATACGACGGCCAATTTCGTCAAGCGTAATATGTTTTTGAGTACGCAATCCCTGTTCGCGCGCAAGCTGTTCACGTTTATTGGCAATGTTTCGTGCATCACGTTCATTGTCCATCACGTTAAATTTATCACCTGCCTGCGGAGCGCCATTCAAACCAAGAATAATAGCTGGTTCTGCCGGTCCCACTTTATCAATTCGCTGGTTACGCTCGTTGAACATGGCTTTTACGTGACCATGATACTGCCCGGCAATAATTACATCACCTACTTTCAGAGTTCCACCCTGTACGAGTACGGTTGCCACATAACCACGTCCTTTATCAAGCGACGATTCGATAACTGTTCCCAATGCGTTTTTATTCGGATTGGCTTTCAGATCAAGCATTTCAGCTTCAAGCAATACTTTATCAAGCAATTCCTGAACGCCGAGACCATGTTTGGCCGAAATATCATGTGACTGGTATTTACCGCCCCACTCTTCAACCAGATAATTCATGTTAGCAAGCGCTTCCTTAATTTTTTCAGGATTTGCCCCCGGTTTATCAATTTTATTGATTGCAAAAACAATCGGAACACCTGCTGCTGCTGCGTGATTGATTGCTTCGATTGTTTGTGGCATCACACTATCGTCGGCAGCCACAATAATAATGGCGATATCGGTAACCTGTGCACCGCGGGCACGCATGGCAGTAAATGCTTCGTGACCCGGAGTATCAAGAAAAGTGATTTTTCTTCCGTCTTCAAGTTTTACGTGATAAGCGCCAATGTGCTGGGTAATACCCCCGGCTTCACCGGCAATTACATTGGTACTTCTGATATAGTCGAGCAATGATGTTTTCCCGTGGTCAACGTGCCCCATTACTGTAACTATGGGTGAACGCGGGAGCAGTTCATCATCTTTATCAACCGGAGCATCAATGGCTTCCTGAATCTCGACGCTCACAAATTCAACTTTGTAGCCAAATTCATCAGCAACAACCGCAAGTGTTTCGGCATCAAGACGCTGGTTGATTGAAACAAAAAGCCCGAGACTCATACACGATGAAATAACCTGTGTTACATTCACATTCATCATGGTGGCAAATTCGGCTACCGAAACAAACTCAGTAACTTTCAGTATTTTCTGGTCTTCAAGTTGCCTTTCCATATCCGCCTGCATACGTTCGCTGTAAGCTGCGCGTTTGTCGCGGCGGTGTTTCGAGCCTTTTGATTTTGCACCTTTTGTTGTGAGACGTGCAAGTGTATCTTTTATCTGCTTCTGTACATCTTCCTCATTGACTTCTTTTTTGAGCAAACGTTTCTTTTTCCCTCCATCTTTTGGTTGTTGTTGTCCCGGAACCTGTTTGTTTACAACAAAGTTTCCTTTGGGTCTGTCTTCTGGTTTTCTTTCAACATTTACAACTTTACCACCTTCTTTGGCGATTCGTTTTCTCCGTTTTTTCCGCGAGTTGGCACTCTGATCAAAACCTTCTCCGGTTTTACGCTCACCCGGAAGATCAATTTTACCAAGTACTGTTGGCCCCGCAAGTTTGATTATCGGGGCTTTTATCACCTGATCGTTATTTTCCACCGGCTTTTGTTGCCGTGGTTCCTCTTGCGGTTTCTGCAATATCGGCTGAAATCTTTCTTTGCGTTCACGTTCCTTTTCCTCCCGGGTTTTCTTTACCGGGCGTGTGCGCTGGTTGATGTTTGTTAAATCAATTTTACCAACCACTTTTACTTCTTCAACTTTTGCCTGGCGTGAAGGATGCACAAAAACTTCGGGATCCTCCGGAGCAACAGGTTTTTCATCTTTAACAGCTTGTTGTTGCGACTCCGGTATTTTTTCAACAGGCTTTTCTTCTGCCACAACAGGCTTAACTTCTTCTTTTTCAACCACCACGGGTTCAGGTTTCTTTTCAGTTATTTCAACCTTTTCCACCTTTTCTTCCTTAACTACTTTTTCAGCAACCGGAGCTTTTACTTCGGGTTTAACTTCAGGTACAGGTGGTTTTTTGGGTTTATTAAAACTCTCGAGGTCAATTTTCCCAACAACTTTAAACCTTTCAACTTTTTCAACAGCCGGTGGTTCTTCCTGTTTTACCTCTTTTTTCTCAGGCGCTTTCGGAGCAGGTTTTTCATCCTCTTCTTCCTCGTATTCTTCTTCTTCAATATCGTCAATTGATATTGACTCTTTTTTTGGACGATGGCTTTTTAAGCTGATTTTTTCCGATTCCTTTTTGATAGAAACATCGGTTTTATACTCTTTTTCAAGAAGTTGAACAGCTTCTGCCGAGACTTTAGTATTGGGATTTGAATCAATATTAAATCCCTTTTTGTGAAGGAATTCAACGATGGTATGTATTCCCACGTTGTATTCCCTGGCAAGCTTACTAAGTCTTATTGTTTCGCCTGATACCATATTATTACTATTTCTGTTCTTATTGTTTCTATCTGAAAACGCGTTTACCAACAGCCAAAAACCGGTTTGCAACCCCATTATTCGAATTCTGACTTTAAAATCCTTAATACCTCGTCGATTGTTTCCTCTTCAAGGTCTGTTCTTTTAATTAACTCAGCACGTGATATACTCAGCACATTTTTGGCTGAATCACATCCAATCGCTTTAAATGCGTCGATTACCCATCCTTCAATTTCATCAGCAAATTCGTCAAGGTTCACGTCTTCGTCATCCTCTTCCATTTCGCGGTAAACATCAATTTCGTAACCGGTAAGCTGGCTGGCAAGCCTGATATTTAAACCGCCTTTACCAATCGCAAGCGAAACTTCCTGGGGATGGAGATAAACTTCTGCCCTTTTATGATCTTCGATAATTTTAATCGAGTTTATTTTTGCAGGATTTAAAGCGCGTTTGATGAAAAGTTGTGTATTGGCTGAGTAGTTAATCACATCGATGTTTTCATTTCTCAGTTCACGAACAATTCCATGAATACGCGATCCTTTCATTCCCACACAGGCTCCAACCGGGTCAATTCTTTCGTCGTATGATTCAACGGCAACTTTGGCTCTTTCGCCCGGAACCCTCACAATTTTTTTAATGGTAATCAATCCATCAAATATTTCAGGAATTTCGAGTTCAAATAGTCTTTCGAGGAAAACAGATGCAGTTCGCGAAAGAATAATCAGCGGATTGTTGTTTCGCAGTTCAACTTTATAAACAATGGCGCGAACGTTATCACCTTTTCTGAAATAATCCGAAGGAATCTGTTCTGACTTTGGTAAAATCAGTTCGTTGCCTTCGTCATCGAGAATCAGGATTTCCTTTTTCCAAACCTGGTAAACTTCGCCGGTAACAATTTCACCAATTTTGTTTTTGTATTTATTATAGATATGATCTTTTTCGAGTTCAAGAATTTTGCTGGCCAGGTTCTGACGGAGATTCAAAATTGCCCTTCTTCCAAAATCAATGAGTTTCACCTCATCGGTTACCTCTTCACCCACTTCATAATCAGAATCAATTTTCAGCGCGTCGGTGAGCGTAATCTGTGTATTCGGATCTTCAATCTCACCGTCTTCCACAACTGTGCGATTCCGCCAAATTTCAAAGTCACCCTTATCAATATTGATGATAACGTCGAAATTCTCATCGGTCCCGAACTGACGGATCAGAACACTTCTGAAAACATCTTCAATCACACTCATCATTGTTGCCCTGTCGATATTCTTCAGTTCTTTAAATTCGGCAAATGAATCAATCAGGTTTATATTTTCCATATCTCCGTTTATTATTTAAATGAAATAACCGCTTTCGCACTTTTTATTTCGTCGTATTTAAACTGATGTTTTTTTACAATCAACTCTTTCTTTTTTCCACCTTCCGGCTTTTCCTTAACCGAAGTTTCCAATACAAATTCTTCATCACTGGCACTAATTAAAGTACCTTCCAATTCAAGCCCTTCGCCTGTAATCACTTCCACCTGTTTCCCCTGGTATTTCAGGTACTGTTCTTTTACCCTGAATTTTTCTGATAATCCGGGAGATGAAACCTGTAACGAAAAATCTTCCGTTTCGCGGTCGAGACTGTGTTCCACATGACGGCTTACCGCAACACACTGGTCGATTGTAAGACCATCAAACCCATCGATAAAAATATCGATACGGTTACTTTCACTTACCGAAATGCCCACAATAAACATTCTTTCGTCGAGCTTTTCTTCAACCAGTTTTTTAACTAAATCCTTGTCAATCATTTGTTCTATCTAACAAAATAGGGAACCAGAGGTCCCCTAAAAGCACGTTTTAGAAAAATCACCGCAAAAATAATAAATTTTCGCATACACACAAATATAACATTTGTTATAACCTGTTGATTTTAAAGAAAAAATGGTATTTCGATAACATTGGATTCCTGCTTTTATATCGTGCAACTGCTTTGGTTATCTGTAATTAACAAGCCTGAATTACAATGAGTTTACCGAATAAAAACATTTCAAACACAGGCAAAAAACCTGGCAATTTATCTTCTGTTAATAAATACACCGGTCAATTTTCATCCACCTCATAAAATTAAAAACGAGATTGCCTTTAACCAGCAAATTTGTAACTGGAGAAAATAAGTTTATTAAAAGTTTATACTTTTGACACCGAAACAATTTTACTTTGTGACTCAACATCAGGTTAATAAGAAAAAGATTATCAACGACCCTGTTCTTGGGTTTATCAATCTTCAGTCGGAGTTGATATACGATATTATCGAACATCCGGTATTCCAGCGGTTGCGGAGAATAAAACAATTAGGTTTATCGTACTTAGTTTTTCCGGGGGCTAATCATTCCCGATTTGAACATGCATTGGGAGCTGTTCAACTGATGCGGCAGGCTGTTTCGGTACTCAGAATGAAAGGACACGAAATTACCGAAGAGGAAGCTGACTCGGTTACTGCAGCCATTTTACTTCACGATATCGGGCATGCACCGTTTTCTCACGTGCTGGAAAATACACTGGTTGATATTTCGCACGAGAAAATTTCGCTGATGCTGATGAACCAGTTAAACAGCGAATTCAGTGGAAAACTCGATATGGCCATTGCCATTTTCACCAACCAGTATAAAAAGCAGTTTCTCCATCAACTTGTTTCAGGCCAACTCGATATGGACAGGCTTGATTATCTGAATCGTGACAGTTTTTTCACCGGTGTGGCAGAAGGTACCATCGGAGTGGAAAGAATCATTAAAATGCTGAATATCTGGAAAGACCAACTTGTTGTTGAGGAAAAAGGAATTTATTCGATTGAAAAATTTCTGATTTCACGCCGGTTGATGTACTGGCAGGTTTATCTTCATAAAACGGTGGTTTCGGCCGAAAATCTTTTGGTTAACATTTTGCAAAGGGCTCGTGAATTGTCGCTGGGTGGCACAAATATATATGCCACACCGGCACTCAGTATATTTCTGCAAAACAGCTTCAGCGAAAATGATTTTTTAATGAATCCTGTTATTGAAGGAAATACGTTGCTTGACTGGTACGCTCAATTAGACGACAATGATATTTCGATCTCCATCAAATTATGGCAATCGCACTCCGACAAAGTTTTATCAACGCTTTCAAAACACCTGATAAACAGAAAATTATTCAGAATTCAATTAAGTAATACACCTATTCAGGGTGATGAAAATTTAATAAAAGAGGTTAGTAACCAGCTAAAATTAACTACTGAAGAAGCGCGCTATTTTGTAATGAAGGGCGAAATAACAAATAATGCCTACAATAAACATAGTGAAAAGATACTTGTTCTGGATAAAATTGGAAAAACAAAAGAAATGCAACAGGCATCGGATATTAATCTTTCTGCCCTGACTAAAACGGTCAAAAAGTACTATTTGTGTTTTCCGAAAGAATTGGACATTTATTAGTTTAACGTTATATTTGCACCGCTTATTTAATTAGAATGGATTTTACAGCTACCGACATTGCCAGGTTTCTCAACGGAGAAATAATTGGAAATGAAGAAATTAAAGTATCAAATGTTTCTAAGATTGAGGAAGGAAAACCAGGCACACTGGCTTTTCTGTCCAATATGAAATACGAAAACTATATCTATTCAACCAAAGCATCCATTGTTTTAGTTAACAGAAATTTCGTACCAAAGGAAAAGATTGAAGCCACACTGATAAAAGTTGATGACGCTTACCAGGCGTTTGCTTCTCTGCTTGAGTTGTATAACCAGGCCATGTCAGCCCTGAAAACAGGAATTGAACAGCCAAGTTATATTGACCATTCGGCAGTTGTGGGTGAAAATATTTACCTCGGTGCTTTTGCCTACCTTGGCAAAAATTCGAAAGTTGGAAATAACTGCAAAATTTATCCTCAGGTTTATATTGGCGACAATGTAACCGTCGGTGATGATTGTATTTTTTATGCGGGTGCAAAAGTTTATGCCAATTCTGTAATTGGCAACCGTTGCATCATTCATTCAGGAGCAGTTATCGGGTCCGATGGTTTTGGTTTTGCTCCGCTGGAAGACGGCACCTACAAAAAAATACCACAAATCGGAAATACAATCATTGAAGACGATGTGGAAATAGGCGCTAATACCACTATTGATTGCGCGACAATGGGTTCGACCATCGTAAAAAAAGGTGCTAAAATTGACAACCTGATCCAGATTGCCCATAATTGTGAAATTGGCGAAAATACAGTAATGGCCGCGCAGGTTGGATTGGCTGGCAGCACCAAAGTTGGTAAAAACTGCAAATTTGGAGGACAGGTGGGGCTTGCCGGACATTTATCCATTGGCGATAATGTTTTTATCGGAGCCCAGTCAGGTGTCGCAAAATCGGTGGCCGGAAACCAGATAATTTTAGGTAGCCCGGCAATTGAGATTAAAGAAGCAATTAAAGCAATCACTGTTTATAAAAACCTCCCTAAACTCAGGGAAGAAGTTATCCAGTTACAGAAAGAATTAAACAACCTGAAAAAGCAGATAAATTCTGCTGAAAATTAGAATTGACATATGACGGTTAAACAGAAAACGCTGGCAAATTCGTTTACACTTCAAGGGAAAGGATTACACACCGGAGTGTTCACAACCATGAATTTTTTGCCTGCACCGGTTAATCATGGCTTTAAATTTAAACGTGTCGATCTTGAAAATCAACCCATCATCGATGCATGTGTAGATCTTGTTGTTGATACCTCAAGAGGAACTTTACTCGAAAAAGATGGCGCCCGCATCGGCACAATTGAGCACACACTGGCCGCATTAATCGGGATGGATCTCGACAATGTACTGATTGAAGTAAATAACGAAGAAGCTCCAATCATTGATGGCAGTTCAATCGAATTTGTAAAAGCCATTGAAAAGGCCGGAATTTTAGAACAGAATGCAGAACGCGACTTTCTGGTGATTATGGATAAAATTGAATTAAACGATCCGAAATCGGGAGCTGAAATTGTGGCATTGCCCGATGATGATTACCGTTTGAACGTGATGATTTCTTTTAAATCAAGGGTTCTGAACAACCAATTTGCTGTATTAAATTCCATCAGTGACTTTAAAAACGAAATTGCCAATTGCCGTACTTTTGTATTCCTTCACGAACTTGAATTTTTATTGAACCATAATCTTGTAAAAGGTGGTGATCTGAATAATGCGATCGTTATTATCGACAAAGAAGTAAACCAGATTGAGCTCGATCGTCTTGCCGATCTTTTTGATCACAAACACGTTGAAGTAAAACCTCAGGGTATTCTTAATAATCTTGATTTACATTACGATAACGAATGTGCCCGTCATAAACTGCTTGATGTGATTGGCGACCTTGCACTTTGCGGCAAACATATTAAAGGCAGGATTATTGCCTCAAAACCCGGACACGGGCCAAATACACTGTTTGCCAAAGCACTGTTGAAATACATTCGCGAAAACGATGAAAAAGCGCCCCAATATGATCCTAATTTACCACCTCTGATTGACATCAATAAAATAAAACAGTTACTCCCACACAGGTACCCGTTTTTAATGGTCGATAAGATTATTTCGAAAACCGATACTCAGATTATTGGTGTTAAGAATGTTACAACCAACGAACCATTTTTTGAAGGACATTTTCCGGAAGAACCTGTAATGCCCGGTGTTTTGCTGGTTGAGGCAATGGCACAAACCGGTGGATTGCTTGTACTTAGCGAACTCGAAGGTAAATACAGCACTTATTTTATCCGCATCGATAATGTAAGATTCCGCAGAAAAGTTGTACCCGGTGACACATTGATATTTAAATTAGTTCTAGCTTCACCTATTCGTCGTGGCATTGCCAATATGAAAGGCACAACATATGTGGGTGACAAAATAGTTGCCGAAGGCGATTTCATGGCGCAGTTAGTAAAACAAAACGATAATAATTAAGAAACAAGATATGATGAAACAACCATTGGCCTATGTGCATCCCGATGCTAAAGTAGCCGACAATGTGGTAATCGAACCATTTGTTACAATCGACCAGGATGTTGAAATTGGCGAAGGAACCAGAATTGGCTCAGGTGTTACAATCCTTCCCGGAACCCGCATCGGTAAAAACTGCCGGATTTTCCCCGGGGCTGTTATTGGTGCAATTCCGCAAGATTTGAAATTCCGCGGTGAATATACAACTGTTGAAATAGGAGACAATAACACGATTCGCGAATTTGTAACCATTAACCGTGGAACGGCTGCGAATGGCAAAACTGTTGTGGGAAACAACAACCTGATAATGGCGTATGTACACATTGCCCATGATTGTATCGTAGGGAACAATATTATTCTTGTAAACAATACGCAATTGGCAGGCGAAGTAATTATTGATGATTATGCCATTCTTGGCGGTATGTCAGCAGTTCACCAGTTTGTTCACATTGGCCCGCATGTAATGATTTCAGGGGGATCGTTGGTACGCAAAGATGTACCACCCTATATTAAGGCCGGCCGTGAACCGCTTTCTTATGTTGGCATTAATTCAATCGGGCTGCGCCGCAGAAATTATTCAAACGAAAAAATCCGTGAGGTACAGGATATTTACCGTTACATTTATCAAAAAGGATTGAATACATCTCAGGCAATCGAAATTATTGAAGCAGAAATGCCTGCTTCGCTTGAAAGGGATGAAATCCTGCTATTTGTAAAAGACTCAAAAAGAGGAATTATCCGCGGCTATTTCCCGGATTAATTTTTATTCTGAAAATATTAATCACCGGTGCGATTGTAATTCATCTGTAATTACAATCGCATTTGTTTTAGCTTAAAATATCAATTTCAAAATTACAATGATTAAAAAAATATTCCTGGCCACATTGGGGTTCATAATTTCCCTGACTGCCTTTACACAGGAGGAACACCCTCATGAACACAACACTGATTTGCACAAAAACCATTTCGGAATTGGCGTTGCCACAGCTCATTTATCGACCGAAAATATTTTTGCACCTGGTTTTCACCTTCATTATATCCGGCAATTCGGTCACGAAAAACAATGGGGAATCGGTGCTGGTTATGAAGCCATTCTGGATGAACACATTCACAATGGAGTAAACCTGCTTGTTAACTATCGGCCGGTTCATTTTATTTCACTGAATGTTGGTCCCGGAGTGGTTTTCGGAAAACATGAAACCGAATTTGAAATTACCCCCGCCTTTCATACCGAAGCAGTTTTTGAATTTGATGTTTTTGGTGTTCATGCAGGTCCCATGATTGGATTCGGCATTGACAAAGAAGAAACCCATTTTTCAGCAGGAATTCATGTGGGATTTGGTTTTTAGCCCGAATTATTCGATCCACAAAACCGAATTATCGGTTCCGTATTCATTTGCTTCGTAAAGTTTATTGGCCGGGTCTAAAATCCATTTTCCATCTACAATGAATTTGTAAATATACTTTCCGGGATGCAGATTTAGTGGAAGAATCCATTTGCCGTTCTCCCAGCTCATTTTGTATCCATCACGATTCCAGCCGTTAAAATTTCCGGTAACAATCACACTTTTTGCATTTTCATATCCCGAAAGTTCAAAAACATGATTGGCTTTCAAGGCTATCAATGAATTTGTGTAATTATCCTTTCCAATCGTGAATGGGTTTTCAGGATCGGGCATCCATTTCCCGTCAACTATAAATTTATATTCATAATTCCCTGGTGCAACAACGTATGGAAGTTCCCAGCCACTTTGTGTTTTTTTCATCAAAAGTTCGTTTCGGCTCCAGTTGTTAAAACTGCCGGTCAGCACCACATTTTTGGCATCGTTAAATCCGTTCAGTTTAAACAGGAAAGGTTCCCCGATTTCAAGAAAAGAATTTTCATTTCCACTTGCATCCTTTCTCACGGAAGTATTTCCGGGATCAGTCATCCATTTTCCGTCCACCAGAAATTTATAGGCATATGTTCCGTCTCTCAGGTAAACAGGCAATGACCAGCCATCTGAATTCCTCATCATTTCGACACCTTTCTGATTCCAATTGTAAAAATTTCCGGTTACCACCACTTTTTTTGCTTTCAAAAATCCTTTCAGATTAAAAACATGATTGGTGCAGAGTAAAACCGAATTGCGGTTTCCTTCCCAATCGCGCTCTGTTTTTTTGTTCACGGGGTCGGTAATCCAGCGTCCGTCAACAATATATTTATACGTGTATTTGCCTGGTTCAAGCGGAATATTGATGGCCCAGCCCGAAGAAGCTTTATTCATAGGTGTTTTGGTGGTACTCCAGTTATTAAACGACCCGGCGAGATAAACGCGGTTTGCCTTCTCAAATCCCGGAAGATAAAATGAGGCACGGCCACTTTTATAAACAAAAGCATTGCTGATGGCAAAATCATTCACTCCCCAAACCGCCTGATCTTCGGCAACAGTTCCTCCAAACTTCATCCATCGGTCGATTACCAGAAATATATCATTTTCATTCATCCCTTGCTGCGCCGCCGTTTGAACAGGTTTTGAAAGTTCAACCAGCGGATATTTCAATTTCTTCACCACCCAGGATTCACCTTCAAATTCAAAGGTTGTTTTTCCGGCAAAAACCTGGCTGATCAAGGCACTGTCGAGATCAAACAGGGTACTCAGCTCTTTTCGTTCATTTTCGGTCCATTTCAGGTTGATTGTGAAAATAAGCTGACCGTCGTCAATCCGGCAGATTTTTTCAGGATTGAATTGCGCACTGACAGTTAATGAAAGCCACACAATTCCAAAAACCAGTATGTAATGAAATAACTTCATTTTTCGGCTCCTTTCGTAAATTGAATGCCAAACTGCCGTTTTGCAAAATTGATGGTAATAATCCCCTGTTCCAGAAAGTTATACCCCAGCATTCCGTCGATAGTTGTATTGTACGCTTCATTAAGCGAACGAAGGTTGGTGACGATTGTTTCCATGTCGCTTATTTTCTTTCCTCCCATCGTAAAATCGTTCATTCGTCCGAACAGCACTTCCGATTTTGCATTTCCGGCTCCCTTCAGTTCGATACGACGGGTGATGGTAAGCGTACTTAAAATAGTTTTGTTTACGTCACTGCTGATTGCATTGGTTTCAGCTCCCGTATCAAAACAGAAATTCAGATTTTTACCGGCTATCATTCCTTTCAGAAAAAGAATATTTCCGTTTCCCTCAATTGCCTGGGTATAATCCGGTTTTATTCCGGCTGATTTTGAGTTTGTCCGTTTCCCTTCTTTATCAACTCTATACAACCTGAGTTCGCTTTGCGATGCATCCAGCACAATCTCCACATTTTTCATCATGCCAAAACCCACGAGCCCCAAAATTTTAACACCACGTTTGTTTTCAATATGCCCCAGGTTTGTTACATCGGCGCGCATTCGCTGGTAGGACAGATCGCCAAACTCCATTTTTTCAACGTTAATTCGTTCAATCTTTCCCAGACTTCCTGTAATTCCTGAAGTCGTTGTCGTCCCCGAACGGACATGGTCCCGAAAATAAGTACTGTTCAAAACCAGGTTACTGGCGCCCGTATCGAAAACCAGGTTGCCTGTCTGATCTTCCACTTTGGCTTCAATTAAAAACAAACGCCCCGCTTTTTTTAACGGAATTACCACCGAATCGGCATTTTCAGGAAAAACAGGATTATAAGTTTCAGGGGCAGGCGAGGCTAATGATACAAATAAGAATTCCTTCAGGTTTTCCTTGTCAGGTTTTTCATGCGGGACTGCTGCAACAACCAGCATTAAACCAACCAGAAAAACAAAGATTTTCATTATTTGAATTCTGATGACCATCAAACTTTATTTCTGCAAATAAAGATGCAAAAAAAGAATATTCATCGTGTTGCAGTTTAAATTCGTCTGAAATGTTTTTTACTTTCATTACAAATATTACTTTTGGTGAATACGATCACTAAAAGTTATAACTTTTGGTGAATACGATCACTAAAAGTATTATATTAACGCAAACGAAGAAAAATAAAATGATTAATCGAGTGCTTTCTCAATTAATACAAGTGAAAACAAATAAGGCAATTATTGTTTTAGGGCCACGCCAAACCGGAAAGACCACTTTGCTTAACTCAATCATTCAGAATTTAAGTGATAAAATATTTCTTGATTGCGACGACCCACTCGTACGTGAATTGCTTGAAAATGCCAATACAGAAAGGTTGAGGCAGATAATTGGCAGCAATACAGTTGTTTTCATTGATGAAGCACAACGGGTAAAAAACATTGGGTTGACTTTAAAAATCATTACTGACCAATTCAAACAAGTACAGTTATTTGTAAGCGGAAGCACTTCCTTTGAACTGGCAAATGAAATTAATGAACCACTCACCGGAAGAAAATGGGAATACATTCTTTACCCTGTCTCCTGGACCGAACTTGAAAATCATTTTAGTTTTGTTAAAAGTCTTCAACAACTGGAGGATAGGCTCGTATTTGGCATGTATCCCGAGGTTATCAGTAATCCCGGTTCGGAGCAGATAATTTTGAAACAAATCACGGATAGTTACCTGTACAAGGATATTCTGTCATTAAAAGGTGTGCGAAAACCGGAAATTATTATAAAACTACTTAAACTACTTGCCTTGCAAACGAGCAGGGAAGTTTCGTATAACGAATTGGCGAACACACTTCAAATCGATAAAAATACGGTTATCAATTATATCGATTTGCTTGAAAAAGTATATATCGTTTACAGGATGCAGCCATTGAGCAGAAACCTGCGGAATGAAGTCTCCTCGAATAGAAAAATATATTTTTACGATAATGGTATCAGAAATGCACTGGTGGCCAATTTTAATCCTGTTTCAATGCGCCAGGATATCGGTGTTTTGTGGGAAAATTTTTTGATGAGCGAACGGATTAAAACCATACATTACAACCAAAAATTTGTTAACCAGTATTTTTGGAGGACAAAACAACAACAGGAGATTGATTACATTGAAGAACGGAGTGGCAACTTTTTTGCCTACGAATTCAAATGGAACCCGGAAGCAAAAACACGTTTTTCAGAAACGTTTCTGAAGAACTACGAACCGGCTGAAGCCAAAGTAATTCATAAAAACAATTTCCAGGAGTTTCTTGTGAATCCACAATAAATCACTTTTTCCCGTGATTCCACCCCTGCGCAATCAACGGGATTTTTGAACCTCCGGTGGTAATCAGATTGGTTCCTTCAGATGCCTCTATCATGTGCCCAATTATCGTGATGTCGGGATCATTTTTGATTTTGTCGAAATCAGATTGGGCAATTGTAAAAAGCAGTTCGTAATCTTCGCCCCCGTTTAATGCAGCCACCAGCGGATTGATATTCAACTCTTCCGCCATCTTTTTGGTCTGGAAATCGAGCGGAACTTTCTCTTCGTATAAATTACAACCCACACCCGAGTTTTTACACAAATGCAGGATTTCAGATGAAAGTCCGTCGGAAATGTCAATCATCGAAGTGGGCTGAACACCCGTTTTCCTGAAAATTTCGATCATGTCAACACGGGCCTCGGGCCGTAACTGACGTTGCAAAATATAATCGTATCCATCTAATTGTGGCTGAACCTTGGGATTAACCTTGAAAACTTCATTTTCGCGCTCAAGCAATTGCAAGCCCATGTAAGCGCCACCCAAATCACCCGTTACACAAAGCAAATCATTGGGTTTTGCACCACTGCGAAGAACGGCTTTTTCTTTCTCCACTTCACCGATAACAGTAATGCAGATTGTTAGTCCGGTGAGCGAACTGGTAGTATCGCCCCCCACCAGGTCAACCCCATATCTTTCGCAGGCAGTGTAAATTCCTTTGTAAATTTCTTCAACCGCCTCAACCGAAAACTTCGATGAAAGTGCAATTGAAACGGTTATTTGTCTGGGCACCGCATTCATGGCACAAATATCCGAAACATTCACAGCAACTGCTTTGTATCCCAAATGCTGCAACGGAACGTACATCAGATTAAAATGAATTCCTTCGGTTAACAAATCGGTTGAAACAACTACCTGCTTTTCACCAAACTCCAGGATAGCCGCGTCGTCTCCAACGCCCTTAATTGTACTTTTATTGCAGATTTTTATTTTTTCAGTCAGTCTGTCTATCAAACCAAATTCTCCCAATTCGGCAATGTTTGTGATTTTTTCTTTACTCATTGTTAATAAAAGACTAAAAAGTGTTTTATGTAATTTTCAAGGACAAAATTACCTTTTTGTTTTATATCTTTGCAACCGTTTTTAAACAGTAAGCAATTACTGTTGTTATTTTAGCGAAAACAGGATAAAATGGCAGAACAGGATAAAATATTACAAGACGTTACCCAAAGCGATTATAAATACGGATTTGTCACCGATATTGAAACCGATATTATTGAAAAAGGTCTCAACGAAGATGTGGTCCGTACAATTTGGGAGAAAAAGAAGGAACCTGATTTCATGCTTGATTTCAGGCTCGATGCCTTCAGAAAATGGCAGAAAATGAAAATGCCCGATTGGGCGTATCTGAAAATTCCCCCGATTGATTTCCAGGCAATCAGTTACTATGCAGCGCCGGTTCAGAAACCAAAATACACCAGCATTGACGAAGTGGACCCCGAATTGATTGAGACTTTCAACAAACTCGGAATTCCACTTGAAGAACAGAAGGTGCTGGCGGGTGTGGCTGTGGATGTTGTAATGGACAGTGTTTCCGTGAAAACGACTTTCAAAGAAGTGCTTGCCGAAAAAGGAATTATTTTCTGTTCCTTCAGCGACGCATTACAGGAACATCCTGAACTGGTGAAAAAATATATCGGGATGGCAGTACCGGTTGCCGACAATTTTTTTGCTGCGCTCAACTCTGCCGTTTTCAGTGACGGCTCGTTTTGTTACATTCCGAAAGGCGTTCGCTGTCCGATGGAATTGTCAACGTATTTCAGGATCAATGCAGCCAACACCGGTCAGTTCGAAAGAACGCTGATTGTAGCCGATGACGACAGTTACGTAAGTTATCTCGAAGGTTGTACAGCCCCGATGCGCGACGAAAACCAGCTTCACGCGGCTGTGGTTGAAATTATTGCTCTTGACCGTGCCGAGGTAAAATACTCCACCGTTCAAAACTGGTATCCTGGCGATAAAGACGGTGTTGGCGGTATTTACAACTTCGTTACAAAAAGAGGTGTTTGTCGTGGTGTTTCTTCAAAAATCAGCTGGACTCAGGTTGAAACCGGTTCGGCAATCACCTGGAAATACCCGAGTTGCATCTTGCTGGGCGATAATTCAATCGGTGAATTTAATTCGGTGGCGGTAACCAACCATCATCAGCAAGCCGACACGGGTACAAAAATGATTCACATCGGGAAAAATACCAAAAGCACCATCGTATCGAAAGGTATATCCGCCGGGAAAAGCGACAATACTTATCGCGGACTGGTGAAAGTGATGCCGGGAGCCATCAACTCACGTAATTTTTCACAGTGCGACTCGCTGCTTTTGAACGATACTTGTGGTGCACACACTTTCCCGTATATCGAAGTCGGCAACAAATCTTCGGTGGTGGAACATGAAGCAACCACTTCGAAAATAGGTGAAGACCAGATTTTTTACTGTAACCAGCGCGGAATTGACACTGAAAAAGCCATCGGAATGATTATCAACGGTTATGCAAAAGAAGTGCTCAATAAACTGCCAATGGAGTTTGCTGTTGAGGCGCAGAAATTGTTGCAAATCAGCCTCGAAGGCAGCGTGGGGTAGCAGCCCCACCCAACCTCCCCACAGGGGAGGATGGATAAAAAATATAAAGAGTGAATAAATTAAAGCTAAATATTAACAATTACTGGATTTCGGGAAGACAGCTATTAACAGTTAGTTTTTCCGGAATAATTTAAACTCTCCCCCTGCGGGGGAGATGGAGGGGGCTATGCTATCAATAAAAAATTTATACGTCTCTGTTGAGGGACAGGAAATTCTGAAAGGTATCAACCTTGAAGTAAAACCCGGTGAAATTCATGCAATTATGGGTCCGAATGGCTCAGGTAAAAGTACACTTGCCAACGTGCTTGCAGGAAGGGAAGAGTACGAAGTTACCTCGGGTGAAGTAATTTATCAGGGTGAGGATTTGCTTGAAAAATCGCCTGAAGACCGCGCCAAGGAAGGTATTTTCCTCAGTTTTCAATATCCGGTTGAAATTCCTGGCGTTCCGATGGTAAACTTTCTGAAAACTTCAGTGAATGAACACCGCAAACACCGCGGTGAGAAAGAACTTACAGCCGGGGAGTTTCTGAAACTGATGCGCGAAAAAATGGATCTTGTCGATTTGCACCCGCAACTCACAAACCGCTCGGTTAACGAAGGTTTTTCAGGGGGAGAAAAAAAGAAAAACGAAATATTCCAGATGGCGCTGCTGGAGCCAAAACTGGCTATTCTCGACGAAACGGATTCGGGCCTTGACATCGATGCACTGAAAACGGTGGCACACGGTGTAAACGCATTGAAATCGCCACAAACATCGACCATTGTCGTGACACATTACCAGCGTTTGCTCGATTATATTGTTCCTGATTTTGTACACATTCTATACAACGGGAAAATTGTAAAAACTGCCGGCAAGGAATTGGCTTTTGAGTTGGAAGAAAAAGGATACGACTGGATTAAAAAGGACAATTAAAAATGAGTGTACTCACAGAAAAAGCGGATGTTTCGCTTCAATATGTTTCACTGTTCAACGAATCGAAAAGCAAACTGAATGCCGGTTCTCATGAAATATTAAACTCAATGAGAAACAGGGCATTTCAGGATTTCGTAAAACAGGGTATTCCCACAAGAAAAAACGAAAATTATAAATACACCAATCTTCAGCCTGCTTTTGGATTTGATTACCAGGTTACTTTTGAGAAACCACAAACCGAAGTTGCAAGCGAAGATATTTTCAGATGCGATGTACCTCAATTAGATACCCACCATGGTGTTTTACTGAATGGTTGGTTTGCAAATAATGAGCAATCTGCAGAATTGCCTTCAGGAGTTATTTTCGAAAGTCTTGAAACTGCGGCAATAAAGTATGCTGACCTAATAAAAAAATATTACGGAACGCTTGCTGAAACGGCTGCTGATCCGATTGTGGCGCTCAACACAGCTTTCGCAATTGACGGTTATTTCCTGTATGTGCCTAAAAATGTTGTATTTGAAAAACCTCTCCAGATCATCAGTTTGCTGAAATCTGAAAAAGATACATTCTGTACTTCCAGAAATTTGGTTATTGTTGAACAGGGGGCAAAAGCACAAATTATTCTGTGTAACCACACGCTGGACCTGAACCGATATCTCAGTAACTCGGCAACCGAAGTATTTGTGGAAGAAAATGCACAGTTTGAATATTATAATATTCAGAATCAACACAACAACTCAACCCTGTTAAATAGTGTTTTTGTAAAACAGGAAAGCAATTCGGTTGCTTCGGTACACACGGTTTCACTGCACGGAGGTCTGATCAGAAATAACCTGAAAGTTACGATGAACGGCGAAAACGGGGAAGCAAACCTTTTCGGGCTGGCTTTTCCGGATAAAAAGCAACACACCGACAATTTTATCCAGATTGAACATGCCAAACCACATTGTCAAAGCAACCAGCTTTTCAAATATGTTTTGAATGATAATTCAACCGGTGCTTTTTCCGGCAAAATTCATGTAGCCCGCGATGCCCAGAAAACCAATGCTTTTCAGCGTAATAACAACCTGCTACTGACCGACACAGCCTCGATGCAAACAAAACCTCAGCTGATTATTGATGCTGACGATGTTAAATGCAGTCACGGCGCAACCGTTGGCCAGATTGACGAACAGGCTTTGTTTTACCTTCGTTCGCGCGGAATTGAGGAAAATATGGCCAGGCTGATGATGATGAATGCTTTCGCACACGAAGTGGTACAGGAAATAAAAGTGGAAGCGTTGCGCGAAAGAATTGATGAACTCATTGAAAAAAGATTGAGCGGCGACGTGGCCCGGTGTCACGAGTGCAATTATAAATGCGAATGTTCATAAAGTAATACTTCGGGTAGTTAAAAACTACCCGAAATATTACCAGAAACAAATCAACCATGACCATTGCTGAAATACGAAGTTACTTTCCGGTTCTGAATCAGAAAGTTTACGACAAACCGCTGATTTATTTTGATAGCGCAGCTTCGGCACAAAAACCTGTTCAGGTTTTAATGTGCGAGGAGAAACTTCACAACGATTTTTACGGCAACATTCATCGCGGAGCGCATTTTATGGCCGACAAAGCTACGGTGGAATTTGAAAATGTCCGTACAAAAGTGGCTGAGTTCATCAATGCCCCTCATCGTGAAGAAATCGTTTTTACAAAAGGCGCCACCGAAAGCATCAATTTGGTGGCATTTTCGTTTTGTGAAGCATTTCTGAATGAAGGAGATGAAATCATTATTTCGGAGATGGAACACCACGCGAACATTGTTCCCTGGCAACTGGCTGCACAGCGAAAAAAAGCAAAAATTGTCAAACTGCCTTTTAACGATTCCGGCATACTTGAAATTGAAAAACTTCCGGAGCTTATTTCAGAAAAAACAAAAATCGTCGCAGTTGCGCATGTTTCCAACGTTTTGGGAACCATTAATCCGGTAACCGAAATTGTGAAAATTGCTCACCTGAATAATGTGCCTGTATTAGTGGATGGATCGCAGGCTGCTCCGCATCTCAAAATAGATGTTCAGGAAATGGATGCCGATTTTTATGTTTTTTCTGCTCATAAAATGTATGGCCCGAATGGAGTTGGCGTGCTTTATGGCAAAAAAGAGTGGCTCGAAAAAATGCCTCCTTACCAGGGCGGTGGCGAAATGATTTCGGAAGTTTCATTTGAAGGAACCACTTTTAACGAACTGCCTTATAAATTCGAAGCCGGAACGCCACATATTTCAGGGGTGATTGCTTTTGGAGCTGCATTGCGTTTTATTGAAGAAACAGGTTTTGAAACAATCAGAAAACACGAACTTGAACTTTTTAGAATTGCCACCGAAGGACTGAAACAAATTCCGGGAATTCAATTTTATGGCGAGGCCCCTGAAAAATCGGGTGTGATTTCATTTAATGTTGAAGGAATTCATCCTTACGATTTGGGAATGTTGCTGGATAAATCGGGGATAGCAGTGCGCACAGGCCATCTTTGCGCCGACACAGTGATGCAACATTACAATATTCAGGGTTGCATCAGAATTTCTTTTGGAATTTATAATACATTGGAGGAAGTGGAAACTTTCCTTGCCACATTCAATAAAATCAGAATGATGTTCTGAAATAAAAAGTCCGGCTCAGATTGAACCGGACTTTTTGTTTATTCTCTTTAGTAATTTGTTTCATGAATTTCAAAAAATGCCTGTTCGGCCTGGCAAACCGGGCATTTTTTCGGGGCCACGGTTCCTTCATGTAAAAGTCCGCATTTCCGGCATTTCCATACCACTTTTTCTCCGCGTTTAAAAACTTTCCCTTCTTCGAGGTTGGCATGAAGTTTACGATACCTTTCTTCGTGCGCCATTTCCACTTTGGCAATCAGTTTAAATGCACTGGCGACATCTTTAAAACCTTCCTCCTCTGCGATTTTTGCAAACTCCGGATAAAGTTCCGTCCACTCTTCGTTTTCACCGGCTGCTGCTGCTGCCAGGTTTTCGAGTGTTGTTCCCACTTTTCCGGCCGGATAAGTTGCGGTTATTTCAACCATTCTGCCTTCAAGAAAACTGAAAAAACGGCGGGCATGTTCCATTTCATTCAAAGCAGTCTCTTCGAAAAGAGCGGCAATTTGCTCCAAACCTTCTTCACGCGCCTGTTTGGCAAAATAGTCGTAACGCATGCGTGCCTGCGATTCGCCGGCAAACGCCTTTAACAGATTTTGCTCTGTTCTTGTACCTGCTAATGAGCTCATATTTTTCTTTTTTGGTTTTTATTGAGAGCAATAAAATTAATAAAAGCACTTCTTAGAATGAATTCAAATCTGCATTGAATCTTAATTTTTACTCTTTCTGAATAAGAGTTTTATCCATCGTTGGCAAATAGTAAATTTTTGCGAAATTTGCAGGCTGAAAATTTTGATAGTATGACCATTGAAGAGGTACAGCACGAAATTATTGAGGAGTTTTCAGTTTTTACCGACTGGATGGATAAATATGCCTACCTGATTGAGTTGGGAAACGAACTCCCAAATCTCGACCCGAAGGAAAAAACAGACCAGCACCTGATAAAAGGTTGTCAGAGCCGGGTTTGGTTGGTTGCCGACATGGCGGATGGAAAAATAAATTTCAGGGGTGAAAGTGATGCCGTGATTGTAAAAGGACTTGTGGCTTTGCTGTTGCGTGTTGTTTCAGGTCGCACTGCCAAAGAAATCATTGAAAATGATCTGCATTTTATCGATGACCTTGGGTTAAAACAACACCTCTCTCCCACCCGCTCCAATGGTTTGCTGGCAATGGTAAAACAAATCAGATTGTATGCTGTTGCTTATAATAGAATTGCAGGATAAAGTGTGAAAGAGATGGACAAACGAATAGACCTTATTATCAATAACCTGAAAGAGGTGTACGACCCGGAAATTCCGGTTAACATCTACGATTTGGGATTAATATACAATGTTGATATCGATGAAGATAACAACGCCAATGTTCTGATGACTTTGACAGCACCGGGTTGCCCGGTCATTGATGTTTTGATTGACGACGTCACCAATGCAGCCAAAGCAGTTGAGGGAATTGAAAATGTAAATGTTGAGCTTACTTTCGATCCGCCCTGGGATAAATCGATGATGAGCGAAGAAGCGCGACTGGAACTTGGATTCTTCTGAAATATGGAAAGTTTTTCCCTTTTTATTCAACCCTAATTTGTTAATCCGGTAATTTTTACTTTGCCGGGAAATTGAGAATTTTATGAATTCTGCACCAGTTTCAACTGATTGATCAGGATTAACCGATCTCGTTTTTTGCATTTCACCTGAAAAAAGGTAAAAAAAAAGGCAGCTTCTACAAGCTGCCTCAAAGCCATGAAAACAATTAAACAATGTTCAGAAAACAGAAAACTAGAAACAATTAAATCGTCATAATATCTTTTTCCTTGGCTTTCACCAAGTTATCAATCTTCACTCCGTAGCTATTGGTCATTTCCTGTACTTCTTCTTCAGCATCTTTTACGATATCTTCTGCTACACCTTCTTTCTGAAGTTTTTTCAGACTCTCGTTTGCTTCTTTCCTTACAGTCCTGACACTTACTTTTGCAATCTCACCTTCGTGCTGAGCCTGCTTTACAAGGCCCTTCCTTCTTTCTTCGGTAAGAACCGGTACATTAATCCGGATCATCTCACCGTTGTTATCAGGATTAAAACCCAGGTTAGCATTTAAAATTGCTTTTTCAATTACGGGAATCATTTTCTTTTCCCACGGCTGAATCGCAATTGTTCTTGCATCGGGTGTATTGATGTTTGCAACCTGACTCAAAGGTGTCATACTTCCGTAATAATCAACCATCACTCCGTCTAACATTGCCGGCGACGCTTTACCTGCCCTGACATGAATCAACTCTTTTTCAAGATGATTAATCGCGGCTTTCATTCTTTCCTTTGAATGTTCTAAAACAAAATCAACTTCTTCCTGCATCAGTAATAAGATGTTTCAAATAACTAAGGTGAGCAAATATAAAAAAAAATTAAATAATTAAAATTTTATCTAAAAAATATTCCCT